>NZ_JAUHIU010000017.1:0-159939 GCF_032381555.1 Bradyrhizobium sp. SZCCHNPS1003 | reverse complement strand
CGGTGGCGCCGACTGCGTCAGCTGTCACGCCAAGGCGGCCTCGGGCGGCTTCACCAGCTGGGGCGGCGCGGCGTTCACCCACTCCGCGGCCAACACCAATTGCTCCGCCTGTCACAATGGCTCGAGCGCGAAGGGTTTGACCACGCCGCCGCACATTCCGGTGACCGGCGTCCAGTGCTCGAACTGCCATAGCAACACCGCGGCGAGCTTCGCCACCTACACGATGAGCCATACCGCCGTGCATGCGACGCGCTGCGACAGCTGTCACAATGGCGCCTATCGCAGCCAGGGCCGCAGAGGCGCGCAGGGGCCGGATCACAGTGCCAAGTCACAGGATTGCGGCTGCTGCCACGTGCGCGCTGCCGCCAACTTCTCGACCTGGGACGACGACCCGCAGAAGCCGGCCGCGGGTTGCTCGACCACGGCCAGGTCGGTGGTCCCCGCTCAGGCGCCCGTCGCCAAGGCGGTGACGCCAGCCACGACCGCCAACCGGACGATGACGGCGGCCACGACTCCCGAGTCCGCATCGGGCACGAGCGCAGCGCCGGCCACGGCTGCGGCCGGCGCGGCTGCGAAGCCTGCCGCACCATCCAGTTCGACGCTCTTGTTCAGCAGCAAGCCGCTGGCGAATACAGCTGCGACGTCGGCGGCCGCGACGACCGATCCTCGAGCGGGGGCCCCGGCCGGTGCGCCTGCCGCCTCCAAACCCGACGGCGCGGCGAAAGCTGGTGACGCGGCGTCGGTGTCGCAGCCGCCGAGCACTCTCCCGCGGATGACATCCGCCCCTTCAGCGCCTGTGCCGAACGATCCGCGCAGCAAGCTCCTGCCTTCGATCGGTGCCGCCAATCCTGATGCAATGGAGTCGCAGAACGCAGGTCGGGTTCCATCGCTGTTGCCGACGGTCAATCCGAGGGCAGGGCTTGCCGGGTCGAGCGCCACGGAGGCCGGCTCGAGATTCAACCACATGACGGCGCAGGGACCGTGCGCATCCTGCCACAACGGCATGAGTGCGCCTGGCAAGCCGTCGAAGCACATTGCGACTGCGGCGCCGTGCGAGACCTGCCACAAGAGCACGACGACGTTCAGCGGAGCCCGCTTCAGCCACACCGGGACGACAGCGGCCTGCGCGAGCTGTCACAACGGCATGGCCGCGACCGGCAAGCCGCAGAAGCACGTCGCGACCAATGCGCCGTGCGAGACCTGCCACAAGAGCACGACGACGTTCAGCGGAGCCCGCTTCAGCCACACCGGGACGACGGCGGCCTGCGCGAGCTGCCACAACGGCATGGCCGCGACCGGCAAGCCGCAGAAGCACGTCGCGACCAATGCGCCGTGCGAGACCTGCCACAAGAGCACGACGACATTCGGTGGAGCCCGCTTCAGTCACACCGGCACGATGGCGGCCTGCGCGAGCTGTCACAACGGCATGGCCGCGACCGGCAAGCCGCAGAAGCACGTTGCGACCAATGCGCCGTGCGAGACCTGCCACAAGAGCACGACGACGTTCAGCGGAGCCCGCTTCAGTCACACCGGTACGATGGCGGCCTGCGCGACCTGCCACAACGGATCATCAGCCGGCGGCAAGCCGCCGCGCCACGTGGTCACCAGCGCGCCATGCGAAAGCTGCCACAAGAACACCGTGTCGTTCTCGGGCGCACGGATGGATCACGCCAGCCTGACTGCGCCGTGCGCCAGCTGTCACAACGGCTCCAATGCCACCGGCAAGTCGCCGAAGCACTTCGTGACCAACGTCCCCTGCGAGAGCTGCCATCGGACGGTCAGTTGGAGCTCGGTCAACTACCGGCATATGTCGGCAAGCTATCCGAACCATAGCGCCACGATTGGCTGCACCGCCTGCCACAGCGGCAATTCGCAAGCCGTCGTGTTCAAGTTCGCGGCCTACAAGCCCGACTGCGCCGCCTGTCACGCGGGTGATTTCCGGCCGCAGCAGCATGCCAAGCTCGTGAAGCCGGCGCCGATGGACTACACCGTCGCCGAGCTCAAGGACTGCACCGGCGCGTGTCACATCTATGCTGACAAGTCGCAGACCGCCATCATCACCCGTCGCCAGCGGCAGCACCGGGTCAATGGAGGCGGCTGGTGATGAGCTGCCGCTTCAGTCAAGCAGCAGCAGCGAGGTCGACCCGATGGGCGATGACTCTGCTGTCCGGCCTGCTCGCAATCCTGCTCGATGGAGCCTTCGGCGTCGCACCGGCCCAGCCCGTCATCGATCAGTTCGTCGCCAGCGCAAACGCCACGACGATCGGCAACTGCAGCCTGCTGCGCGTCAACTTTCATGCTCGCGTGCGCTACACTGGGCATTTTCCGCTGGATAAGGGCAGCCAGCTCAGCGTCTCGCTACAATTGGTCGATCGGGACGCCGTCATCACGCGGCGTCTGGTCAGACGAGAGGGCGTGCGGGTCGACAATGCCCAGGGCTCCGGCATCCAGGACGTCTATTTGACGCTCGATCAGAACAGAGGACCGATCCTCGTCGCTCAGTTTGCTGGCGAGTTCACCTATCAGATCGTGCAATCCGGCAGCTTCGAGCAGGTCACGATCGTGATTGCCCGGAAGGGCCCGGTGTCGGCGTGCAAGGTGAAGGCCCTGGTGCCGAGCGTAGCCGCTCCGGATGCGCCGAAACCGGTTGCGATCCCCGGTGCGGCGGCGTCGGTCCGCAACGACAATCGCACGATGCAGCAGGCGTCCGCGGCGGACATCCGGTTTGCGGAGGCCTCGATGGACGAGGCGCGCGCATCGATCAAGAAAGGCAATTTCAACGCCGCGATCGACCTTCTGAAGAAGGTGCTGAAACTCCCTGAGACCGGTTCGAGCGCAGAGGCGCAGGAGCTGCTCGGCGTCGCGCGCCAGAAGGCCGGGCAGACCGCTGCAGCCCAGGCCGAATTTGAGGACTATCTGCGCCGTTATCCGAACGGCGAGGGCGCTGAGCGGGTGAGGCAGCGGCTCGCTGCGCTTCTGACCGCAACCAGCAGCGCGCCGGCACGACCGCGCGACATGTCTCCGGCCAACTCCGATGGCGGAGACATGGGGGCAGGGATGCCAACCAAGTCGGCAGGGCCGAACGGCGATACGCGCTGGTCGATGTCGGGCAGCCTCTCGACCACCTTCATCACCAATGACAGCACCAGCGCCGTCAAGGACAGGGCCATCGCGCCGAACCCGAATGCAGATCCCGATGCCCACCGGGTGCACCAGAACACGCTGCTGACCAATTTCGACTTCCTGGGCACCGCGGACAACGATCGCATCAGGACCAAGTTCAAGCTGGCGTTCACCCACGAGCGCCAATTCGATACGGGCAATGACAAGTATGGCGTCTCGACCGCGCAAGTCGATTACACGCTGAAGGAAGCCGACGTGACCTTGCGCGTCGGACGGCAATCCCGCAACACCGGCGGCGTGATCGGCCGTTTCGACGGCGCGGTGCTGAGTTGGCAGAAGAGCCCCGGGCTGCGCTTGAACGTGCTCGCGGGCTCGCCGAACTGGAGCCGTTTCGACGCACCGTTCAAGGATGGCAAGACGCTCTATGGGGCAAGCATCGATTTTGGCAAGATCCTCGGCGGGCTCGAGACCACCGTCTACCTGATCACGCAATACGACCGCAACATCGTCGACCGCCAGGCCATCGGCGCGGAATTCCGCTATTTCGACACCAACAAGTCGCTGCTCGGCCTGATCGACTACGACACGCATTTCCGCGCGCTCAATGCCGCCGTGTTCTCGGGAACGTATACGTTCGAGGACAAGTCGGTCATCAACGCCTCGTTCGATTACCGAAGAGTTCCATTTCTCTCGACCTGGAATGCGTTGCAGGGGCAGCCGTTCCTCACGCTCTACGACATGATGAAGTTCAATACCGCAGGCGAGATCAGGCAGCTCGCGATCGACCGCACGCCGACATTCCAGTCGGCGATGGTCAGCTATTCGCGGCCCCTGAACGAGACCTGGCAGGTCGCCGCCGATGCCACGGTGACCAATCTGACCGGCACGCTGCCGTCCGGCGGCGTCGACGGCACGCCGGCGAGCGGTCTCGAATATTATCTGTCGGCTCAGTTGACCGGGAACAGCATCATCAAGCCGGGCGATCTGTTCATGGGCGCGCTACGCTACGCGAGCCTGGCGGACTCGAAGTTCTATGTGCTGGATCTTGCCTCGCGCTACCCGATCACCCCCGATCTCGCCATCAGCCCGCGGCTGCGGATGGGCTACAGGTCCGGCACCCGGACCGACTTGAAGGAGTACACGATCCTGCCGTCGTTGCTGGTCAGCTATCTCTGGTCGAAGGAGATCAGCTTGGAAACAGAGGTTGGCTACCGGTTCGTCGACAGCACGCTGGCCAACGTCAAGACGACGACAAAGGACCTGTTCGCGACGGTCACGTTGCGGCGCGATTTCAACGCCGACGGTGTCACGAAGTGCAACGCCTCGATCGTCAGCTGCGCCTGGGCCAGGCCTGCAGCGTTGCAAGGCGGCCAAGGCGCGGGCTCGGGCGATATGCCGCTGCGGTCGCGCGCGTCGATCCTGCCGTCCTATATGCTGGAGACCGGAGTGCGCTACTGGTTCAGCTCGGGGCAGAATCGCTACCGCTATTTCGCCGATCAGGCAGCGACGCTTCAGGTCTCCCGGCTCGCTTATGGCGGCATGACCGGGCACAGCGGCGAGATGTTCTTCAGGGTTGATGCGCTCGACGGCCCGTTCACCAACATGTTTCTGAAGGGCTATTTCGGGGCGGGCAAGATCAGCTCGGGCACTCTCGTCGATGAGGACTTTGCTCCTTTCGTCAATCCGTCATCCAAGACCGTCAGCAGCGTGGGCGGGCGGCTGCAATACGCAAATCTCGATGTCGGTTTCAATCTGCTGGAGACGGAGCGTTTCCGGCTTGGTGCCTTCGTCGGCTATCAATATTGGACAGAAACGGTCGACGCGCGGGGCTGCACCCAGGTGGGTGGCAATCCGACGATCTGCAGTCCGGCTCTTGGGGCAGGCGTCAAGGTGGTGACCGAGCAGGATCGCTGGCATAGCGGACGGGCCGGTGTCTCACTCGACACGCGGCTGTCTGACCGGCTGAGCTGGCAGGCGGAGGCCGCTTATGTCTGGACTTCGCAGAATGCGATCGACACGCACTATTTCACGTTCGGGCGCGATCCTGCCTCAGGACAAGGATCCGGATTCCAGGCCGAGACCGTGCTGAACTACCAGTTGACCGATAATTTCCGCATCGGCATCGGCGGACGCTGGTGGCATCTCAGCACCAATGCGGTCGATTCCTTCAATCAGGTCCTGAGATATACGACGGAGCGCTATGGCGTCTTCCTGCAGGGCTCCTACCAGTTCAATCGGGCAAAATAGTCGGCAGGAGTCGTCCAATCATGAACTACCAGATGCGGCCGTTGAGCCTCCTCCCTGAATATGATGCGATGTTCCGCGGTGCGTTGGATCGACTGCATCAGGAACGGCGCTATCGTGTCTTTGCGGATCTTGAACGCCAGGCGGGGCGCTATCCCTATGCGATCTGGCATTCGGGGGAGGGCAAGCGTGAGGTTGTGATCTGGTGCTCGAACGATTATCTGGGCATGAGCCAGCACCCGAAGGTCATGGGAGCCATGATCGATGCCGTATCGCGCATGGGCACAGGAGCCGGGGGCACCCGTAATATCGCGGGAACGAACCATCAGCTCGTCGCGCTCGAGCAGGAGCTGGCCGATCTCCACGGCAAGGAATCCGCGCTGGTGTTTACCTCCGGCTACGTTTCCAACGAGGCGGGGATATCGACGATCGCCAAGCTGCTGCCTGGGTGTTTGCTGCTTTCCGACGCGTTGAACCACAACTCCATGATCGAGGGTGTTCGCAAGGCGGGTGCTGAGAAGCAGATCTGGCAGCACAATGATCCGGAGCATCTTGAACGGCTGCTGCGGGCGGCAGATCCCGAAAGGCCAAAGCTCATCGTATGCGAGAGCCTCTACTCGATGGACGGCGATATCGCGCCTCTGCATCGAATTTGCGACTTGGCCGAGCGCTACGGCGCACTGACCTATGTCGACGAGGTGCATGCGGTCGGGATGTATGGCCCGCGCGGCGGCGGCATAGCTGAGCGCGACGGGGTCATGGAAAGGATCGACATTGTTGAGGGCACGCTCGCAAAGGCCTATGGCTGTCTCGGCGGCTATCTTGCGGCTGGGGCGAACCTGATCGATGCGGTGCGTTCCTACGCCCCCGGTTTCATCTTCACGACGGCATTGCCGCCTCCGGTCTGCGCAGCCGCGACCGCTGCAATCCGGCATCTGAAAGCCTCGACAGCGGAGCGCGTCCGGCATCAGGATCGTGCAGCGCGGCTGAAGTCCGTCCTGACGGCAGCAGACCTGCCGGTGATGCCGAGCGAGAGCCATATCGTGCCGGTGCATGTCGGCGATCCCGAGAAGTGCAGGGCGGCTTCGGAGCTGCTGATGTCGGAGCATGGCATCTACATCCAGCCGATCAATTACCCCACTGTCCCGCGAGGAATGGAACGCCTGCGTCTTACACCTACGCCCTATCACGACGACGCGCTCATGGACCAACTGGTCCATGCGATGATGAAGGTGTGGGACAAACTCCATCTCTGTTACCGCCGGGAGAGCGGCTTCACACGTGGGCATGAAGCGCCATAGCGCTGCCGGCGGAAGATTGGATCAGAAATCGGCACGTCCGGCCGGTGTGCGGAAAGGCGGTCGTGCTTCAACTACTGAACGAACGCAGGTGTTCTCCCGCTCCGAGCGCACCATCCAGCCTCTCCTCCTTTCCAGTCTGTTTCCGGTTGTTTGCGGATGGCCGTGTCCGGCGACGAGTCCGAGCTGTCCGACGGCCCACGCCAGGCATCCGGCCGGATCAGCGCCAGGCCCGATTCCGGATCGTGAAACTTGCGCAGATGCGCCGGCGTTTCGGTGATGATGATCTCGAGGTCGGCCGGATGGCCCGACCTCGTATAGGCGTAGCCACCGAAGAAGTCCTCACCCTTGTCCTGCACGCCGATTTGATCATGCTCGCAATGGTTGCGCTGAGTTTGACTTCCACGAAGCGGTCATCGGATCGTTGTCTTCCGCGCTCTTATGCTAGGGAATGCGGGCAGAATCGGAGCGCTCCTCACCACAGCCGGAGATAGAATTGCGACTGTCAGCCTGAATGAGAATCAATTACCCTGAAATCGTAACCGGGACGAATTGCAGCAATGAACCGTCGCGAGCGCCGAGCTTCGCCCACCAAAGTGAAGCTCCAACCTGCCAAGCCCGATGGTGCCGCGAACTTCTATGACGCTGCCTTGCGTGACGTCGCCAATGGCCGACACGCGGACGCCGAGCGGTGTTGTCATATGGCGCTTGCGATCGATGGAGGGCATGCGCCGACCCTCAACTTGCTAGGGATCCTTGCACTGCAGGCACAGCAGTATGAAGCTGCACTGCGGTGGGTATCCCGCGCGATCCAGCAGGATGTTCAGCCGCAGTACTTCCTGAGTCTTGGCACGGTGCTGCAGGTCCAGGGACGCTCGGATGAGGTGATGAAGGTCGTCGAGAAGGCGAGGGCGCTCGGTCTCGAAAGCGCCGATCTGTGGATGCTGAGGGGCAATGCCCTTGTCAGCCTGCAGCAGCTCGCCGACGCTGTGTTGAGCTTCCAACGTGTGCTGGAACTGAATGCGAGGCATTGGGACGCGGCAAACCAGTGCGGCATCGCGCTTCAACGGTTGGGACGGATCGATGAAGCGCTCGCCTATCTCGATCTGAGCGACGCCTTGCGGCCCAACCATGTACCGACGTTGTTGATGCGTGGTGCACTTCTGAATGGCCTGAAGCGCTTCGACGAGGCCCTTGCCATCTGTCGGCGAGCCCACGAGATCGAGCCCGGCAACTCTGACATCTGCGTCAAGACGGGCATTGTCCTGCGGACGATGCGCCGAGACGAAGAAGCGTTGCAATGGTTCGAGCGAGCTCTGGCTTTGCAACCTGGCTCCAGGGATGCGCTGCACGACAAGGCCTCTGTGCTGACGAAGCTGCGTCGATTCGACGAAGCGTTCGAGGTCTACAGGCAGTTGAAGCGTGCCGACCCGAAAGACACGCTGGCCGATCTTGGAACGGCTCATTTGAACCTGTTGCTGGGGGATCTCGACGCGGGCTGGTCTGGTCGGGAGGCCCGTTGGAGCCTGCCGAGCTCTTATCCGCGCTTCCAGCAACCCATGTGGCTGGGCCAGGACGGCATCGCTGGAAAAACCATTGTCATCGCAGCCGACGAAGGACTGGGCGATACGATCCAGTTTGTCCGTTACGTGCCGATGGTCCTGGCGCTAGGCGCCCGCGTCATCCTCGCCGTTCAAAAGCCGTTGCTACCTCTGTTGTCGAATGTGCCGGGCATTTCGCAGTGCATTCCGGTCTCGGAGGCCGCCGACCTTGCGGGAGTGGATATCCATTGTCCAATCATGAGCTTGCCGTTTGCCTTTCGGACGACACTGGCCGCGATTCCAGCGCCGGTGTCGTATTTGCCGGCGCCTGATCCGGATCGGATTCAAATCTGGCAAGAGCGCCTTGGTGCGCCTGAGAAGTTGCGTGTCGGCCTGGTCTGGTCAGGCAACCCCAATCATCTCGACGACCACAATCGCTCCATCCCATTGCGCATGTTTTCCCGCCTGCTCGGCGAGGACGCGGCGTTCATCAGCCTGCAGAAAGAGCCGAAGGCCGAAGACAAAGCCGTGCTCCAGGAGACGAGCCGGATTGCGGACCTGACGGGTCAACTTGCCGATTTCGCGGACACGGCCGCGCTGATCTCATGTCTGGATCTCGTGATCACCGTCGATACCAGTGTCGCTCATCTCGCCGGCGCGCTCGGCCGTCCCACCTGGACGCTTCTGTCGTATACGCCGGACTATCGCTGGCTGCTCGATCGTGACGATAGCGTCTGGTACCCGAGCATGCGTCTGTTCCGTCAGCGCGAAGGGCGCGACTGGGGCGAAGTCATTGATCGGGTCGGAGATGCTCTTCACAAGCTGATTGTGGCGAGGGCGCCGTCCCTGCCGGTGTCGAGCGAGGAGATCGCGTGATCTGCCGCCGTTTCACTTCGACGACTGGCGGCTTGCCGTCAGCTGCTGTCGGTAACGTTCGGCGTCCCAGTTGAGCAGCAACTGCTCGTGCTGAGACGAGAGATAGCCGATATCGGCCGATAACGGCAGGCGGCTGGTCACGAGCGCGAGGCAGCTCAGCATGGCCTCGGCGCCCGGGCTGGCGTCGCTGCGGATGATGGCGCCGAGACCCGGCGCGAGGACCGCGACGGGCGCGGGCAGGCGGCTCGCGTCCGCCCGTGCGAGCAGCGTGGCGAGGCCGCCGGCGCTCTCGATCGTCGGCAGGCCCGGGCCGAGAAACACGACGTGATCCGGATACAATGATCCGCCGGTTGCGATGGCGCGGTTGAACGGATCGGTGGCGATGCCGTGGCTACCAGCGTCGTGCGGCAGGCGATAGGCGGTGCCGGCGCACACGCGGCGCAAGGCCGCGGCGTCGGCGGCGGGCGCCGGGCGCACCGGCAGCGCCAGCCGGCGCTCGACGTCATGGACCAGCGCCTCGGCCTGGTCGCAGCTTTCGGCACCGACGACGAGGCCGTGATTGCCGAGGATCAGCACGTCGATGCGCTCGCGCGCGACGATTGCACTCACCGCGCGCGCCAGCGGCAGCCCGGGATGAAAGTAGTCGAGATGGCGCCAGGAGAGCCCGACCAGTCGCGCCGAAAATTCATCGCGTGCGTCGCGCCGTGCCGCCCAGGCGATGGTGTTGACGGCATGCACGTGCAGCACGACCCGGTGCGGCAGCAGCGCATGCAGCGCGGTCTCGATCGAGGCGCGTAGCGGGCCGGGGGCTGCCAGCGGAATGCGCTCGTCATCAGCGGCGAGCGCATCGCGCGCCGCAGGCAGGAGGACAGGCACGAAGATGTCCTTCGCGTCGGCGTCGGCAAGCCAGGTGCCGGACGCCTTCACCCACAGCACATCATCCTGCTTGAGCGAGGAGTTGCCGCCGGCGCCTTGCACCAGCTCCACGTTGCGGCCGACCCGCGCCGACATCCGGCGCAAATCATCAAGCTCGGCAGGCTCGCGCATCTCGCGTCTCCTTCTCACCACACCAGGTGCTGCATCGTCCAATTCGGCATGCGGCCTGGCGAAGCCGCGAGCTTGCGCGTCGCGGCAGCCAGGTCGGGCGCACCGGCCAGCGTCGTGCGATGCACGCCATCGCCGAGCAGCAGGCTCTGCAGGCCTGCGGCGCGGGCGCCGGCGACGTCATGGTCGAGCGAGTCGCCGATCATCAGCACGCGATGCGGATGCGGATGGCCGAGCTGCTCCAGCGCAGCCGCGAAGATCGGCGCATGCGGCTTGCCGACGAAGCTCACCGGGCCGCCGAGCCACTCATAGGCGCGCGCCAGCGTGCCGGGCGCAGGCACGAGGCCGCTCGCGCCGAACATCATCAGGTCGGGATTGGCGCAGATCATCGGCAAGCCTCGCGCCGCCGCTCCGGTGAATTGATCGCGCCAGAGGTCCGGCTCGGCGAGGTCGTCATCAAGGCCGCCGAGCAGGATGAAATCGGCGTCGCGCATATCCGTCACGATGACGAGATCCAGCCCGTCGATCAACGAGCGGTCGCCGCCCCTGGTGATCAGGAAGCAGGCATTGCCACAATCGGTGAAGGGCGCGCGGGTTCTGTCGCGCAGGCCGGTCCAGGTCACCTCGCCCGAGGTGAGAATGCCGTCATAGGTCGAGCGCGGCAGGCCGAGCCGGGCGAGGCGCTCGGCATTGGCGCTCGCGCGCTTGCCGGAGTTCGACAGCACCAGGATATGCTTGCCGGCCTCGCGCAGCCGCAGGACGCAGTCATGCGCAGCGGTAAGCACCGTCCTTCCGTCATGCAACGTGCCCCATTGGTCGAGCAGCACGTGATCGAACCTGTCGGCGATGGCGGACAGGCCGCTGATCTCGCACGCCGCCGGCGTCATCGCGGCGGTCCCTGCAGCGCCAGCAGCGCCGTGCCGTAGCTCGCTTCGGTCTGCGCGGCGGCGCTGACGGGCACGCCGACGATGCGCCGGCGGATATCGGTCCAGGCTTCGTTCCGGGCACCGCCGCCGATGCTGATCACCCGCCGCAGCGCCGGCGCGCCGAGCGCGTGCAGGCGCCGATAGGCCAGCGCTTCTACGCCAGCAATTCCTTCGAGCAGCGCCTGGAAGAAGCGATGATCCTCGGCCGGCCGTGGCGTGATCCGCGGCGCCAGCGCGGGATCTGCGATCGGAAAGCGTTCGCCGGGTTTTTGCAGCGGATAGTAGTCGAGCCCGGTGGGCTCGTCCGGGCGCAGTAGTGGTGTCATGCGATCCATGGCGTCGGTGGTGAAATGCGCAAGCAGCGCGGCGCCGCCGGAATTCGATGCGCCGCCGGCGAGCCATTTGTCGCCGAGGCGGTGCGAGTACACGCCCTGATCGGCGGCGAAAATCGGCTGCGTCGCGACCAGCTTCACCACCAGCGTGGTGCCGAGCGAGGTCACCGCATCGCCCGGCGTATCAGCGCCGGTGGCGATGAAGGCGGCGACGCCGTCGGTCGTGCCGGCGACGATGCGCGTCGATGGGGACAGACCGAGCGAGCGCGCGATGGCTGGATCGATATCGGCGAACGGCGTGCCCGGCACCAGAATGCTCGGCAGCACGTCGCGTGGAACGCCGAGCTGATCGATCCACGGCGGCCATTCGCGCCTGACGGGGTCATAGCCGAGCTTCAGGGCGTTGTTCTCATCGCTGACGCCGTGATGGCCGGCGAGGCGTCCGGCGATCCAGTCGGCCTGGTGCACGGCACGCCGCGCGCCGCTGGTGGAGGCGAGCAGATGCAGCAGCTTGGCGAGCGGGCTGCTCGTGCCATGCGCACCGCTCTCGGGCGGTGCGACGGCTGCGATGCGCCTGGCCTCGTCGACCGCGCGGGCATCATTGTACATCAGGCCGAGCGAGCGGGGCCGCCCGTCGGCGTCGATCAGCAGCAAGGTGCCGGAGGTGCCGTCGACTGCGATGCGCGCGACGGCGCCGAGATCGACGATCCTGCCGAGCTTGTCGAGCGCCGCGACCGTCGCCTGCCACCACAGCTCGGGATCCTGGTCGATGGCGTTGCCGTCCTGATGCGGCGCGATGAGCGGAACAGCGGCTGCGCCCTTGATCTCGCCGCTGTTATCGACGGCGCAGGCGCGCACACCGCTCGTGCCCACGTCGATGCCGACAAACAACTCCGTCATGCGACCTCATCCCGTTGTGCGCCGACGAGCATGCCTGTGCTCGCCCGGCGCGTCGTCCCTGACGCGCTGCAGCACGTTTGGGGGATTGACGGCCGGATCGGCGTCTGCAATTTTTTGCAAGGTGTGAAGAATTTTGCAAGCAGGCATTCAGGCGTGACGACAGCTTCCGACAGGGCGCCCATGGTGGACGGCGAGGCCTCGCTCGCGACGCGCGCCGCGTGGCTGTATTTCGCGGCCGGGCTGACGCAGTCGGAGGTCGCCGACCGGCTCAACATCCAGAGCACCAAGGCGCACCGCCTGATCGCGCGCGCCAGCCGCGAGGGCATGATCCGCGTCTTCGTCGAGGGCCCCGTCGCCGAATGCGTCGCGCTGGAGAACGCGCTGGCCGAGCGCTACGGGCTCGCCTTCTGCCGCGTCGCGCCGGATCTCGGCGAGGGCGATCTGCCGCTGAAGGCGCTGGCGCTGGAGGGCGCCAGCTTCCTGCGCCAGGTGCTGGAGCGCGGCGACGACAAGATCATCGGTGTCGGCCATGGCCGCACGCTTGCGGCGGTGGTGGCGCAGCTGCCGCAGACCCCGGCGCGCGACGTGCAGTTCGTGTCTTTGCTCGGCGGCCTCACGCGCAAATTCGCCGCCAACCCGTTCGACGTGATCCATCGTCTCGCCGAGCGCACTGGTGCCGAAGCCTATCTGCTGCCGGTGCCCGTGTTCGCCAATTCGGTCGCGGACCGCCGCGTGCTGATGCAGCAGTTCGGCATTGCCGACGTGTTCGCGCTGGCGCAGCGGGCGTCGCTGCTGTTCGTCGGCATCGGCCAGATCCACGCTGACGGCTTCCTGGTGTCGAGCGGCATGATCAAGCCGGACGAGGTCGTCGAGCTGAAGCGCGCCGGCGCCTGCGCCGACCTGCTCGGGCATTTCTTCAACGCCCAGGGCGAGCTGCTCGATCTCGATCTTTCGGCGCGCGCCACCTCGATGGCCGCTGCCGATCTGAAGAAACACCGCATCGTCGCCATCGGCGGCGGCCAGGCGAAGATCACGGCCCTGCGCGCGGTGCTGCGCAGCGGCTTCCTGAACGGTCTCATCATCGATGAGGTAACCGCTCAGGCACTCGCTACCGACAAGCCGGAGAAAACATCCGGCCACGCCAAGAACAAGAGTCGGAAGGGCAGGTAACGCGAACACGTCTCTACAAAAAACAAAGGGAGGGTTGAATGTACGATCGTGAGAAGAATCTCTTTGCGTCCTATGCCGGCAAGCGCATCAGCCGGCGTGATCTGCTCGACGGCGCTGCCAAGCTCGGCATCGCCGGTGTCGCCGCCAATGCCGCCTTTGCCTCGGCGATGTCGAGGGCGATGGCCGCGGATTTCAACTGGAAGGCCCATAGCGGCAAGACCGTCAAGCTGCTCCTCAACAAGCATCCCTATGTCGATGCGATGATCGGCGACATCGAGGCGTTCAAGAGCCTGACCGGCATGAACGTCAGCTACGACATCTTCCCGGAGGACGTCTATTTCGACAAGGTGACGGCGGCGCTGTCGTCGAAGTCCGATCAATACGACGCCTTCATGACCGGCGCCTACATGACCTGGACCTATGGTCCGGCCGGCTGGATCGAGGACCTCAACACCTACATCAAGGATCCCGCCAAGACCAATCCGGCGTTCGCCTGGGACGACGTGCTGCCCGGCCTGCGCTCCTCGACCGCCTGGGACGGCGTCGCCGGCTCCGAGCTCGGCTCGGGCAAGGCCAAGCAATGGTGCATCCCGTGGGGCTACGAGCTCAACAACATCACCTATAACCGCAACATCTTCGACAAGGTCGGCGTCAAGCCGCCGAAGAACCTCGACGATATGCTCGACGTCGCCGCCAAGATCACCAAGGACGCCGGTGGTCCCTATGGCGTCGGCGTGCGCGGCTCGCGCTCCTGGGCCACCATCCATCCCGGCTTTCTGTCGGCCTACGCGAATTTCGGCCAGAAGGACTTCGTGATGGAGGGCGGCAAGCTCAAGGCCGCGATGAACACCAAGGCGTCGAAGGATTTCCACGAGAAGTGGGTCAAGATGATCCAGGGCTCGGGTCCGAAGAACTGGTCGACCTACACCTGGTACCAGGTCGGCACCGATCTCGGCGCCGGCGCTTCCGGCATGATCTTCGACGCCGACATTCTCGGCTACTTCATGAACGGCGGCGAGAACAAGGAGCGTGGCAATCTCGGCTACGCGCCATTCGCGGCCAATCCGGCCGCCAAGGCGCCGACGCCGAACGTCTGGATCTGGTCGCTGGCGATGTCGAGCTTCTCCAAGCAGAAGGATGCGGCGTGGACCTTCATGCAGTGGGCGGCTTCCGTCGAGCACGACCTGTTCGGCGCCCGCAAGATGGACTTCGTCAATCCAGTCCGCACCTCGGTGTGGAAGGACAGCGAGTTCCGCGATCGGATCGCCAAGTCCTATCCTGGCTATCTCGAGCAGCATGACCTCTCGGCGCCCGGTGCGAAGATCTACTTCACAGCGCAGCCGCTGTTCTTCGATCTCACGACGGAGTGGGCGGCCTCGCTGCAGAAGATGGTGGCCAAGGAGATCAGCGTCGACGAGGGCCTCGACAAGCTTGCCGAGAGCATCAACCGTCAGTTGAAGCAGGCCGGCCTTGGCTGAGGCCGGGCGACGCTCGTTCCATGACCACCCGCCGGTCCGGCCGCTCCCCCACGGGCGTCCGGACCGGCCCATCCCCGCGCTGATGCGATCCCGCTTGTCATGAGCATGGCTGAACTTATCGAGACCAATGCGGTGCCGCGCCGCGCCAAACGCTGGAGCGGGCGGCTGCTGCCGTATCTGTTGAGCCTGCCGGCCCTGCTGGTCTGCATCGCCATCCTGGTGCCGTTCGTCACCGCGGCCGTCTATTCTCTGCAGCGCTACCGGCTCAATCTGCCATATCTGCGCGGCTTCATCGGCATCGACAACTACATCGATTTCCTGTCCGATCCGGCGTTCTGGAACACGCTGCGGATCTCGCTCGTCTACACCGCGGTAACAGTCGTCGCCGAGCTGCTGCTCGGCCTGGGCATCGCGCTGCTGCTGCGGCGGCCGACGCGCTTCCACAACGCGGTCTCGATCGTGCTGCTGCTACCGCTGATGACGGCGCCGGCGATCGCCGCCTTGATGTGGAAGCTGATGACCAATCCGAGCTTCGGCATCCTGTCCTATCTGGTCGGCCTGTTCGGCGCACATGACTTCAAATGGGCCTCCGATCCGTCGACCGCGCTGTTCACGGTCGTCCTGGTCGACGTCTGGGTCTACACGCCCTTCATCATGATCCTGCTCTTGGCCGGTCTGCGCTCGCTGCCGCGTCAGCCGTTTGAGGCGGCCGCACTCGACGGTGTGCCGGCGAGTTTCGTGTTCTTCCGCATCACCCTGCCGATGCTCGCGCCCTACATCATCACCGCCTCGCTGTTCCGGCTGCTCGATTCGATCCAGCAGTTCGACATCGTCTATGCGATGACGCAAGGCGGCCCCGGCGACCGGCTGATGGTGTTCCAGGTCCAGGCCTATCTCGAATTCTTCCAGTACACCAATGTCGGACGCTCGGCGGCGCTTTTGATGATCCTGTGGCTGATCACCAACATCCTCTCGAACATCTTCATCAAGAACTGGCTGCGGCTGCGCGCACGCGCCCACGGTCACGCCTGAGGGAGGGACGTCATGGATCACTCCAGCCTGGCTGGACGCATCTTTCGCGGCATAGCGCTCGCGCTGGTGCTCGTGTTCTTCATGTTTCCGATTGTCTGGATTCTCCTGATGTCGTTCCAGACCAACGAGCAGATCCTGCGGATCCCGCCGCGCATCTTGTTCGAGCCGACATTCGCCAATTACGAGGCGCTGATCTCGGGCCAGCTGCGCACCGCGGCCGGCAATCTGCAGATCTCGTTCATGCGCAACCTGATGAACAGCTTCGTGCTGTCGAGCGCCTCGGTGATCCTGGCCTTGCTGCTCGGCGTGCCCGCGGCCTATGCGTTCGCGCGCTTCAAGTTCAGGCTCGGCGAGACCATTGCGTTCACGCTTCTCTCGTTCCGCTTTGCGCCCCCGCTGCTGGTGCTGCTGCCGCTGTCGCTGTACTACCAGCAGCTCGGCCTGAACGACACGTATTTCGGCATCGTCTGGGTCTACCAGCTGATCGCGCTGCCGTTGATCCTGTGGATCGTGCGCGGCTATTT
Source organism: Bradyrhizobium sp. SZCCHNPS1003 (assembly GCF_032381555.1). Lineage (NCBI taxonomy): Bacteria > Pseudomonadati > Pseudomonadota > Alphaproteobacteria > Hyphomicrobiales > Nitrobacteraceae > Bradyrhizobium > Bradyrhizobium sp. SZCCHNPS1003. Next base: position 143,451 of record NZ_JAUHIU010000017.1, on the reverse strand, counting down.
CGAGGACATCAGCCCGGATATCGAGCATGCCTACCGGCTCGCCGGCCACTCCTGGCGCGAGGCGTTCACACGCATCGCGGTGCCGCTGGCAGGGCCGGGGATCGCAGCGGCGGGGCTGTTGTCCTTCATTTTCTGCTGGAACAATTTCGTCTTCGCGCTGATCCTGGCCTCGGCCGACAAGCAGCCGGTGACGGTGGGCGCGCTCGCCTTCGTGACGGCGTCCGGCATCCAGTACGGCCAGATCGCCGCCGCGATCGTGCTGTCGGTTACGCCGACATTGCTGCTGGCGCTCTACGCGCAGCGTTATCTCGTCGAAGGACTGTCGCTCGGTGCGGTCAAGGGTTGAGGATACATGGCGCGTCTCGAACTGAAAGCCGTCGACAAGACCTTTGGCGCCGCTTGCTGCGCGAAAGGCGTGTCGCTGACGGTCGAGCCCGGCGAGATCGTCGCAGTGTTCGGTCCGTCCGGCAGCGGCAAGACCGTGCTGCTGCGCATGATCGCCGGCATGTTCGAGCCTGACGATGGCGACATCCTGGTCGGCGGGCGCTCGATCGTCGATGCCCCGCCGGAGCAGCGCGGCATCGGCATGGCCTTCCAGAATTTTGCGCTGTTTCCGCATATGAGCGCGCGCGACAATATCGCCAGCGGCCTGCGCGCGACGGGGACGGCCGACACCGCCGCGAAAGTGACGGCGATGAGCCGGCTGTTGAAGATCGAGCACGTGCTCGGCCACAAGCCTCGTGAACTGTCCAACGGCCAGAAGCAGCGCACCGCGCTGGCGCGCGCGCTGATCGGCAACCCTGAGGTGCTGCTGCTCGACGATCCCCTGCGCAACGTCGATGCCAAGCTGCGTTACGAGATGCGTCTCGAGCTGCCGAGCCTGCTGCGCCGCAGCTCGGCGGCGGTGCTCTATGTCACGCAGGACTATCGCGAGGCGATGGCAATCGCCGATCGCATCGCGGTGCTGATCAATGGCCGTCTGGTGCAGGTGGCGCGTCCCGAGGAAATCTACGCGCGGCCTGCCTCGGTCGCGGTGGCGCGGCTGTTCGGCGATCCCAGCATCAATCTTGCCGAGGTCACGCCGGTGGCGGAGCAGGGCCGACTGACCGCATCTGTCGCCGGGACGCTGATCCGGCTCGATGCGGACGGCTTGCCGACCAATATGCGCGAGCGCTGCTGGCTTGGCGTCCGGCCGGACGATGTCGTGGTGACGCGTGATGGCGGCGAGGGTGCGATCCCGGCGCGGATCGTCGCGGTCACGCCGATCCACGAGCGCGCCGTGGTGCTGCTGCGCTTCGCCGACGGATCCGAGTGGCTGGCTGCGCTGGCGCCCGAGGCGCTGGAGGCAGATGCGGACGAGGACGTGTTCGTGCGGTTCGCGCCCGATGCGGCGCTGTTGTTCGACCACGCGACGGGAGACCGCATTGGCCTCTCGCCGCGGCGGCAGGCGGCGTGAGGACCTGACATGGGCATGCTCGAAATCCGCAACGTCGACAAAGTCTATCACAGCCGGGGCAAGCCGCCGGTCCATGCCGTGCGCGCGCTCGATATGGAGGTGAAAGCAGGCGAGATCGTTGCGCTGCTCGGCTCTTCCGGCTGCGGCAAGACCTCGACTTTGCGCATGATCGCCGGGTTCGAGAGCGTCAGCTCGGGTTCGATCGCGCTGGCGCATCGGCCGATCCATGATCTGGCGCCGGCGAAGCGCAAGGTGGCGATGGCGTTCGAAGGCTATTCGCTGTATCCGCCGCTCACGGTGCGCGAGAACATCGGCTTCGCGCTGAAGGCGCAGCAGCTGTCGCGCGCCGAGATCGCGCATCGGGTCGATAGCATCGCCCGCCTGGTCGAGATCGAGGATATCCTCGACAGCCATCCGCGCGCGCTTTCCGGCGGGCAGCAGCAGCGCGTCTCGCTGGCGCGCGCGCTGGTGCGCGACGCCGACCTCTATCTGCTGGACGAGCCGATGGGGCAGTTGGAGCCGCAGCTCCGCGCCGTGGTGCGCGGCCGCATCAAGGGCCTGCTCGCCGAACGTGGCATGACGGCGATCTTCGTCACCCATGACCAGACCGAGGCGAGCGCGCTCGCCGATCGCATCGCTGTCATGGAAGACGGCGTGCTGCAGCAGTTCGCGAGCGAGCGCGAGCTGAAGAACCGCCCGGCCAATCAGTTCGTCGCGAGCTTCATCGGCGAGCCGCCGATGAACCTGCTGGAGACCGCGGTGACGCAGGAGGAAGGCGGCTTCCGTCTGTCCGTGGGCTCCGATGTTGCCTTTCACATTCCCGGGCAGACGTTGGACGTGACGGGACAACAGGCGCTGGTGCAGGCCGATCGGATCAAGGTCGGCATCCGGCCGCAGCGGATCGCGATCGGCAGCGGTGAAACGCGGCTGCGCGTCGTCTCCAACCAGTGGCTCGGCGATCAGTCGCACATTGCGGGCGAGTGCGCCGGTCATCTGCTGGTCGCCGTGACGTCGAGCAGGGTCGTGGCGCGGCCGGGCGACGTCGTGCCGTGCGCGCTGGAGTCACGCCATCTCCACGTTTTCGGCGCCGACGGAGTCTGCGTCCGCCACGCGGAGGCGCGTTGAATATGACCTCCGGAGCGATTCGCGACGTGATCATCGGCATCGACGCCGGGACGTCGGTGATCAAGGCGGTGGCCTTTTCGCGGGATGGCCGCCAGCTCGGGGATTTCGCGATTCCCAACAGCTACACCACCTTGCCGGGCGGCCGAGTCGAGCAGGACATGGAGCGGACCTGGACCGACACCGTTGCGGCCTTGCGCGGCCTCAGCGGCGCGCTGCCGAATCTGGCTCACCGGGTCGCCGCGATCGCTGTGACCGGGCAGGGCGATGGCACCTGGCTGATCGATGCGGATGGCCATCCCGTCGCGCCCGCGCTGCTGTGGCTCGACTCGCGTGCGGCAGGTTTCGTTGAAGCCTTCCGCGGCGGCGAGCGCAATGTCGCGCACTATCAGCGCACCGGATCGGGGCTCAACGCTTGCCAGCAGGGGGCGCAACTGGCCTGGCTGCAGGCCCATGACGAAGAGTTGCTGGGACGCGCGGGCACGGCGTTCCACTGCAAGGACTGGCTCTACTTCAAGCTGACCGGCGAGCGGGTCACAGATCCCTCCGAGGCGACGTTCTCCTGCGGTGATTTTCGCAAGCGCGGCTTCGACGGCGAGGCCGCGCGTCTCATCGGCATCGCCGATGCCGCGCGCCTGTTTCCAGATGTCGTCGACGGTGTCGCGACGACGCATGGCTTGACGGCAACGGCTGCGGCCGAGACGGGCTTGCCCGAGGACGTGCCGGTGTCGCTCGGCTATGTCGACGTGATCTGCAATGCGCTCGGCGGTGGGCTGTATGACCCCACGCCGGAGGTCGGCTGCACCATCATCGGCTCGACCGGCATGCACATGCGGCTGGTGAACGGCGCCGATGCAGTCAGGCTGAATGCCGAGGCGACCGGTTATACGATGCCGTTCCCGGTGCCGGGCCACTATGCGCAGATGCAGTCGACCATGGCCGCGACCTTGAACATCGACTGGCTGCTCGATGTCGCGCGCGGGGTGCTCGCCATGGAAGGCATCGCGCGGTCGCGCAACGATCTGATCCGGCGGCTGGACGAGCGCGTGCTCGCGGCGAAGGCGGGCGAGCTGCTCTATCACCCTTTCATCTCCGATGCTGGCGAGCGCGGCCCCTTCGTGTCCCATGAAGCTTCTGCGCAACTGATCGGCCTGCGCATCCGTCACGGCTACTGGGATCTGATGCGTGCCGTGATGGAGGGACTGGCCTTCGCCGCACGTGACTGCTACGCGGCGATGGGACCGCTGCCGACGGAAATTCGCCTGACGGGGGGCGCGGCGCGCAGCCGCGCGCTTGGTGCCATTCTCGGCGCGGCACTCGGCAGCACAATTCGAGTCTGCCGTCGCGAGGAGGCCGGCGCGTCGGGGGCGGCGATGATCGCCGCGGTCGCGACCGGGCTCTACTCGGACATGATGATCTGCGCGGAGGAGTGGGTGAGACCGTATCTGGATGAGCCGCAAGCGCCGGATGCGGCGCTGGCGGAACGCTATGCGCAGCTGTTCCCGGCCTATGTCGAGGCCCGCCTCGCGGCGCGGCCGGTCTGGAAGCAGCTCGCCGCACAACGCGCAGGTGCCGATCATGTCTAGCTCCATCGCCATCATCGGCGACCGCTTCATGCTGCCGTCGGTGTTCGCCGAGCGCATCACCGCCATCTGCGGCGATGGCATCGACATCCGCATGCTCGAGCAGCCCTGGCCGGATGAGCCGATGGAGCACGGCTATGCCGGCTCCAAGCTCGACGGGCTGAAGGAGTTCATGGGCGACCCCGAAGAACTGGCGGACTTCATCGGCGAGGCGTCCCTGCTGGTGACGCATCTGGCTCCGATCTCGCGGGCGATGCTGCAGCGGTTGCCGAGCCTGAAATTCATCGCCGTGTCGCGCGGCGGCCCCGTCAACGTCGACATGCAGGCCGCGCGCGATCACGGCGTGTTGGTCGTCAATACGCCCGGCCGCAACGCGAGCGCGGTGGCCGAATTCACCATCGGCGCGATGCTCGCCGAGACCCGGTTGATCCGTAGCGGCCACGAGTCGATGCGGGGCGGGCAATGGCGCGGCGATCTCTACCGCGCCGATCGCACGGGACGCGAACTCGGCGAAATGACGGTCGGCATCGTCGGCTATGGCGCGATCGGCACCCGCGTGGTCAAGCTCTTGAAGGCGTTCGGCTGCAAGATCCTGGTGACCGACCCCTACGTCCAGCTCAGCGCTGAGGACCGCAACGACGGCGTCGAGCACGTCGCGCTCGCCGACCTCTTGGCGCGCGCCGACGTCGTCAGCCTGCATGCCCGCGTGACGCCGGAAACCACCGGCTTCATCGATCGCGATGCGCTGGCCCGGATCAAGCCCGGCGCGATCCTGATCAACACGGCGCGCGGGCCGCTGGTCGACTATCACGCGCTCCATGACGCGCTCAGCTCGCAGCGACTGGCCGGTGCGATGCTCGATACGTTCGCCGTCGAGCCGGCGCCGCCGGACTGGCCGCTGTTGCAGCTTCCCAACGTCACGCTGACGCCGCACATCGCCGGCGCGTCCGTGCGCACCGTCACCTTTGCCGCCGACCAGGCGGCCGAAGAGGTTCGCCGCTATCTCGCCGGCGAGCCGCCGCTCAATCCCTGCTGACGACGAAAGGTTTTCGACATGAATCGCGAGGAACGGCTGATCCGCGAGAACATCATCGCCAAATGCCGATGGATGAATGCGTCGGGCTTGAACCAAGGCACCTCGGGCAACATCTCTGCCCGCTACAGGGACCGCATGCTGATCACGCCGTCGGCGACGCCCTATGACTCGATGAAGCCGGAGATGATCGCCTCGATGCCGCTCGAGGGTGACTACGGTTCCTGGGAGGGGCCGTTGAAGCCCTCGACGGAATGGCGCTTTCATCTCGACATCATGCGCGGTCGTCCGGATGTCGGCGGCGTCGTTCACACGCATTCCACCTATGCCACCGTGCTCGCCATCGCGCGCAAGCCGATACCGGCCTGTCACTACATGATGGCGGCGTTCGGCGGCACCGACATCCGCTGCGCCGGCTATGCGCGTTTCGGCACGGCCGAATTGTCCGAACTCGCGCTCGCGGCGCTCGAGGGACGCAACGGCTGCCTGCTCGCCAATCACGGCATGATCGCGGTCGGTGCCAATCTCGAGAAGGCGATGTGGCTCGCGGTCGAGCTCGAGACCATCGCCCGGCAATATTATCTGTCGCTCGCGCTCGGCCAGACGCACATCCTGGGCGACGCCGAGATCGCCGAGACGGCGCAGGGGTTTTCGACCTACGGGCTGCAGGAGCCGAAGGCGAAAGCGGCAAAGCCGGCCAAGGCTGCGACGAAGGCGCGTGCTGCTGCGCGCAGCAAGCCAGAGAAGAAGCGCAGCAGCAAGCGATGAATGCGACGGTCTCACGCAGCGGAACCGATCACGGTCTGTTGGACCTCGCCGTGATCGGCGGCGGCATCAATGGCGCTGGTATCGCCCGTGATGCCGCCGGCCGCGGCCTGAAGGTGCTGTTGTGCGAGAAGGACGATTTCGCCGAGGGCACCTCGTCGCGATCGGGCAAGCTGATTCATGGCGGCTTGCGCTATCTGGAGTACTACGAATTCCGCCTGGTGCGCGAGGCCCTGATCGAGCGCGAGGTGCTGCTGGCCTCGGCGCCGCACATCATCTGGCCGATGCGCTTCGTGCTGCCGCACTCGCCGGAGCAGCGTCCCGCCTGGCTGGTGCGCGCCGGGCTGTTCCTCTACGACCATCTCGGCGGCCGCAAGCAGCTGCCAGCGAGCCGCAACGTCGATCTCGCGCATGAGCCGGAGGGCGCGCCGCTGCGCCCCGAATTCCGGCGCGGCTTCGAATATTCGGACTGCTGGGTCGACGATGCCAGGCTGGTGATCCTCAATCTCGTCGATGCCGCACGCAAGGGCGCGACGATCCTGCCGCGCACCCGCGCCGTGAGCGCACGGCGAGAGAATGGCGTCTGGCGGCTGGAGATGTGCTCCGAGAGCGGCGAGCTGCAGACCGTCAGCGCGCGGGCGCTGGTCAACGCCGCAGGTCCCTGGGTGCAGGACGTGGTGCAGGGCGTCGCCGGGCTCAACTCGGCGCACAATGTGCGGCTCGTGAAAGGCAGCCATCTCGTGGTGCCAAAATTCTGGAGCGGATCGCAGGCCTATCTGCTGCAGAACACAGATCGCCGCGTCATTTTCGTCAATCCTTATGAGACCGATCTGGCGCTGATCGGGACCACTGACATCGTGCATGACGGCCGCGCGGAAGACGTTGCGATCGACTGTGCCGAAGTCGACTATCTGCTCGCCGTGCTCGACCGCTATTTCCGGGCTGCGCCCGGCAAGGGGGATATCATTCACGCCTTCTCGGGGGTGCGGCCGCTCTATGACGACAACGCCGACAATCCGTCGGCGGTGACGCGCGACTACGCGTTCGAGGTACATGGTGCACCCGGGCAGCCGCCGCTGCTGTCGATCTTCGGCGGCAAGATCACGACGTTTCGCCGGCTTGCCGAACAAGCGATGGAGCGCCTCGCGCCATGGTTTCCGCAGCTGGCGTCGGCATGGACGGCGGGCGCGCGCCTTCCGGGCGGCGATCTCGGTGCGCCGTTCGATCAGTTCCTTGCTGATCTCGCCGGCGAGTATCCGGGATTGCCGCCGGCGGTGCTGGCACATTATGCGCGGCTCTACGGCACCCGGGCGCGCGACCTGCTCGGAGCATCCCGCAACGTCGGCGATCTCGGCCGCCATTTCGGTTCCTCCTTTTATGAGCGCGAGCTCGTTTTTCTGCGCGAGCAGGAGTGGGCCGTCACGGCCGCCGACGTCCTCGACCGGCGCACCAAGCATGGCTTGCATCTGAGCCGTGCCGAGCGCGAGGCGTTCGAGCATCAGCTCTGATCGCGTCTTGACGCCTCGAGCCCTTCCGCGACCGCCGCAGCGCTTGGCGGGTGCCGATGACACGCCCCGGCAAACCGTGCTATCGAGCGCCCGCGATATGGATCGCGACGCGCCTGGAGACGCGGAATTCGGCACAATCCGGACCTTCGCCGATGCTTGACGCGCCGATCGCTTCACAATCAAACCGCCCGACGACCTCCTGAATTCGACGCCATGCCGGACCAGATCAAAGCGAGAGCCGACCATCGGCGCGGTCCGCGGCAGGCAGGCATTGTCGACGCCTGGACCAGGGCCGCGTCCGGATCCTGGATGGATCGGCGCTGGACCCCCTGGATCATCGTGCTGAGCGGCCTCGTGCTGGCGCTGCTGTGTGATGCCTTCGTGGCGCACATGCTTTCCGTCAACTATCGGGAGACCTATCGGGCCACCGAGGCCGCCAACGGCGATCTTGCCCGCGCGCTCGAAGAATACATGTTGCGCAACATCCAGGGCGTCGACGTGCTCTTGAACACGACGATCGACAGTCTCAAGCAGGACCCATCGCTGCTCACCGCCGGCAATCCGGCCCTGATCGACGAGCTGAAGCGCAGGGTGGCGCCGTATCCAGCCGCGGGCGGCATCGTCGTGATTGATGCGGACGGCAACCTGCTCGGCGACAGCGCCGGCAACGGAGTTCCCGGCCGCGAGAACAATTTCGCCGATCGGGCCTATTACAAGGTCCAGCGCGATGACCCCGGCCGCGGCCTGTTCATCGACGTGCCGGTGGCCTCGCGTGTGAACAAGGGTCTGTTCATCGCGGTGAGCCGCGCCTTGATGATGCCGGGCGAACGTTTCGCCGGCGTGATCGTCGTGGCCGTCGACTACGAGAATCTGCGGCAGTTCTTTCTGTCGCTGAACGTCGGGCAGCGCGGAACGGTGACGCTCTATCGAGACGATGGCACGATCTTGCTGCGCTCGCCGAACGCCGACGATTTTGCCGGCCGCAACGTTCGGTCCAATCGTCTGTTCAGCCAATATCTCCCGCAGGCGCCTCACGGCAGCTTCGAGGGCAGCGGCATGACGGATGGCACGTCGCGGAGCATCAGCTATCGACGCGTCGCCGGCCTGCCGCTGGTGGTGACCGTGGCGCGCGATCCGGTCGAGTATCTGGCCGGCTGGAAACACAACGCGCTGTACTACAGCGCCATCGCCGCCGGGCTCAATCTGCTGATCTCGGGATTCGGCCTCGTCCTGGCGCGGCAATGGCGGCTGCGCGCGGCATCCGAGCAGGCGCTGCGCGATAATTTCGAGCAGCATCTGCTGGTCACGGAGAACGTGCCCGCGTTGATCGTCCAGGTCGGCGCCGATGGTGACATCCGCTACGCCAATCGCGTCGCACGCGAATGGTACGCGCAGCCGCCCACCGGAGCCGGCCGCAGCCGCAGGATCGACGACTACATCGATCCCGCGCGACGTGGCGAGGTGAGGTCGAAGATCGAGGCCGCGCTGGCCGGCCGCACCGCGGGCGGTGAGGAGAAGATCGCGTTTCCCGACGGCCGTGAACGCTGGTGCCAGACCATTCGGGTGCCGGATCGCAGCCAGGATGGCACGGTGCGCGGCTATTTCGTGCTGTCGGTCGACATCACCGAGCGCAAGCGCATCGAGGACGAATTGCGCCAGGCCCAGAAGATGGAGGCCGTCGGCCAGCTGGCCGGCGGCATCGCGCACGATTCCAACAACATGCTGGCGGCGACGCTCGGCAATCTGGATCTGCTGCTCGACGCCTTGCCGCCCGCCGATGTCTCCTGCCGCAGCATGGTCGAGCGGGCGATCGAGGCGGCGGAGCGGGTCGCCGATCTCAACCGGCGGCTGCTGGCCTTCGCCCGCAAGCAGGCGCTGCAGCCGCAGATCACCGACGTAAATCAGTTGGTCAGCGGGATGACGACGATCCTGCAGCGGACGCTCGGCGAGAACATCGAGATCGAATTGGCGCAGGATCCGATGCTGTGGCACTGCCTGATCGACCCGACGCAATTGCAGAACGCGCTGCTCAATTTGGCGCTCAACGCGCGCGATGCGATGGATGGCGGCGGTCGACTGACGATCACGACGACGAATGCCGTGCTCGACCAGCCGCTCGATGACGGCGACGAGCGCATCATGCCCGGGGACTACGTGACGATCGCGGTGTCGGACATGGGGGCCGGCATGCCGCCCGAGATCGCGCGCCGCGCCTTCGAGCCGTTCTTCACCACCAAGGAGTTCGGCAAGGGCAGCGGCCTCGGCCTCAGCATGGTCTATGGCTTTGCGCGGCAATCGGGCGGCACGGTGCTGATCGACAGCCGGGTGGCGGAGGGCACGTGCGTCACGCTGTATCTGCCGAGCGCGGGGCCGGGCGTCACCGGTCGCGCGCGCGCCGGCGCGGCGCGGCTGGCGCGGCCGCAGACCGGCGAACGGATCCTGGTCGTGGAGGACAATCCGCTGGTGGGCGCGATGGCATCGACCATGCTGACATCGATGGGCTACAGCCCGGTCGTCGTCATCAATGCGACCGCTGCGATCGCCGAGCTGGAGCGGCCGGATCCGATCGCGCTGCTGCTGACCGACATTCTGCTGCCGGATGCCATGACCGGCATCGACCTGGCGCGCGAGGTGCGCCGCAGATGGCCCGAGCTGCCCATCGTCTTCATGTCCGGCTTCGCCGACCCCTCGCTGGTGCCGGAGGAATTCCGGGCGACGACCAGGCTTCTCGCCAAGCCGTTCCGGCTGAGCCAATTGTCGGAGGCGATCGTGTCGGCCTTGGCCGGCAGGACAGCGACGTGAGTCCGCAGCGATCATGCGGTGAGGGATCCCTCGTTCGCCCCGATCCACAGCGCCGTCCGGGCGAGCCGTCTCCGCCTCGCGGCGCGTGATGCGTCCGAGCTCTGCCGGTGGTTTCGCCCTCTCGACAACGAGGGGGCGGGGAATGCCGGGCGCTGGCCGCACCCATGGCCCGCCTGCGAAAAAAGTGCAGGCGGCAGGAACCACAGGTTCAGCCGAGACATCCCGGCATTCCCCGCGCGATGGTTGGGCGGCTTATACGTCCTCTCCCCGGGGACCGGCTGTCTTGCCCCCGTCACCCGCGCAACGCGAACGCGTTGTCACGAGCTTGGCCTCAGCACCGGGAGGCCAGGACCCTACGATTTCGCCGGCGCATCGGATTCGTTCGTCCGCATGTCGAGCATGCTGGGACTCGCTACGCCCACCGCATCCCACCCCGCGTGTCGTGACGATCGCGATACGCCCCTCGTGCCGAGGCGGGATGGTGGTAGAAAATCATGATTTTCGGAAAAACGAAAGAGGAATATTTTTCACGGAACGACTGGACAGGGGTGATGTGGTTGAGGGGGCAGACGAAAACAGAGTTTTGGCGCAACCGGGTTTTCTCCCGCGCTGCTCGGGACGGCGTTGAACCATGAGAGCGAGGAGACGTCGTTGCAGCCATGGCGCAACGTCCGACATGAAGAAGCCAAGACGGTTGTGCGGACACGAAGCCTCAGCGCGGCGACCGAGACTGGCTTAGTGCACAGCTCTAAGCCTGATCAGGTTCGGCTCCTCGATAGAAGAGTGCTCGTCCCTTCGGTATGAGCTGAAGCAATATGTCGTAGTCGGTGACATTTGCCGTCAGGACCACCAAGCCGAGCTTCTGCGCCTGAAGGAACAGCGCGCAATCCTGGAGAGCGCGGAACTTGCCATCTTTATCATAACCCTGGGTTCGGCAAAGGATGCCTGACAGGAGTGCTGCGCGTCCAAGAATTTCGGCGTCTGGGATGAAGACGCAATGCGAGGGCGTTGCCTTGATCTGTCGTCCAACCACCGCGATGACGGACGCAGTGCGCGAGTCGGTTGGGTTCAAGGCGCCAACCGTGTGCATCAACTCCTGCACCGCAAGGATCGAGTGGTTGACCTGACGACGCGCGATGACTTCGTCCAGAATGGGAGGTGAGCGGCTCTGCATCTGGTCGATATAGACACAAGTGTCGAGCAAAAGTCCTTGTCCGGCAATCAGGCCGGGTCCGACAAATGGCAGCTCGTCATCGCTCCGCCGTGCCACGTTCCCCGTGGATCGAAACGCGCCCAGCGCCGCGCGCTCTCGAAGTCGAATGCCGCCACGTCAATAGCCGAGCTTCAGTTTCGGATCGACCGTCCCGCGCAATTCCTTGAAGACTTGCGCGAAATTATCCTCGAGCGCGATGGTCGCGAGAGCAAACTCGATAAGGTCGGTATCCGTTTCGATTCCCGTTTGCCGTTTGGCCTGCCGGACCAGCGCGGAGCTCACGCGTCCGCCAATCCGTCCCGCCTTGTCCTTGAGGAGTCCGGACCGTTCGGCTGCCCGCATGACTGCCTGGACGCGCGTCTCGCTCGGGACGACGCGTCCAATCGTCGCCTCATCACGAGGCCGACGCGACATGCCGTGAGCGGTTTGCTTGCCCCGGCGGGAGGGGGATTTGCCGGCAGGTGCCTTGGCCATGATGATCCGGGTTCTGTTGGACAAAAACCTTCTTTGTTCAACATAGCGCGTCTCGCCTCTGCTTCAACGTGCCGCCGACGCGCCCCTCACTCCACCGCATCCTTCGTCGCGATCCGGTGCAGCTGCTCGAACAGATCGGCCTGCTCACTCGTGCACAGACACACGCCCTGCGCGGAGTCCGTGTCGCCGGCGTTGAGGTAAGCGTGGCCCATGGTGCTGTCGAGATACATGCCGTCGCCTTCGTGCAGGATCTCGGGCGCGTAGAACTCGGTGTGCACGGCGATGGTGCCGCGGGTCACCAGGAAGTATTCCTCGCCGCTGTGGCGGAGCAGGGGGCCGAACTCCTCCAGCGTGCGGGCGCGCACCTCGGCGATCATCGGCACCATGCGCTTTCCGATCAGGTCGGTGCATTGATAGGTGTAGGTGTAGAACCTGGTGTTGACGATCTGGCCCTGGCCGGCGCGGCTGACGCTGCGGCGGGCGGTCACCGGGCGACCCGCCTCGGGACGCGGCGAAGCCGGGCTGAACAGCTCGGCGATGTCCATCTGCAGGCCCGAGGTGAGCTGCAGCAGCTTGTCATAGGTCAGCGACATCAGGCCGTTTTCGACCTTGGACAGGGTCGACAGCGCCATGCCGGTCTTTTCGGCGACCTGCTTCAGGGTCAGCCCGCGCGCCTGCCGGGCCGCCTTCAGGCACTGGCCGAGCTGGGAGTGGGGGCCTTCGGTCGACGCGCTGATGGCAGTGTCTGTCAAAGCGATCTCCGGAAAATCCGTTAGCGGATCAGGCGTGCCGATGGCCGGGGCAGGCCGACAATCTCGCCCCAAAGAACAACATATTCAATTGGGTGCCCCAATGTCCGAAGGTCATGCGTGGACAGCGGTGGAACAATGCGTTTTCGGGTCGTGCATTCGATTTCCTATATGCTAAATAGTTTTCCGAAACGGAAAAGAGAAGCCCGTGGAATCGATTTGCGACAAGACCGCCGTCGAGCTGGTCAACCTCCTGAAAACAAAGGCGATCTCGCCGGTTGCGCTGCTCGAATCGTGTCTGGACCGGATTGCGGCGGTGAATCCGGCCGTCAACGCGGTGGTGACCCTGGACGAGCCGGCTGCCCGCGCGGCGGCCAAGGCCGCCGAGGCCGAGATCGTGAGGGGCGAGGACCGGGGGGCGCTGCACGGTCTGCCGGTGCTGATCAAGGACACCCAGGACACCGCCGGGATGCGCTCCACCTATGGCAGCCCGATCCTGGCCGACAATGTGCCCGTGGCCGACCAGGCCTCGGTGGGCCGGCTGCGCGCCGCGGGCGCGATCATCTTCGGCAAGACCAACACGCCGGAATGGGCGGCGGGCGGCAACACCCGCAATCCGGTGTTCGGCGCCACCGGCAACCCGTTCGACCCGATGCGCTCGGCCGCCGGCTCCTCCGGCGGCTCGGCGGTCGCGCTCGCTTGCGGCATGGCCCCGCTGGCCTCCGGCTCGGACACCGGCGGCTCCCTTCGCAATCCGGCCGGCTTCTCCGGCATCGTCGGCATGCGGCCGTCCTACGGCCTCGTCGCCAGCGAGAAGCGCGCCCATGGCTGGTCGTGCCTGTCGACCGATGGGCCGATGGCGCGCGATGTCGCCGATACCGCGCTGATGCTGTCGGTGATGGCGAGCGACGATGCGCGCGATCCGCTCGCCTACACCCTGCCGGGCGAAGCCGTGCGCGGCGCGCCATCGCGCTGGGCGGTGCCGCCGGTGCTCGAACTCAAGACGCTCAGGCTCGCCTTCACCGAGGATTTCGGCTTTGCGCCGACGGAAGCGCTGATCCGCCGCGCCTTCCGCGCGCGCGTGTCGCGCATCGCGCCGCTGTTTGCTGACGCGCACGAGAGCGCGCCCGATTGCAGCGGTGCCGACGAGACCTTCGCGGTGCTGCGTGCCTCTCTGTTCCTCACCCAGCACGGCAAGAATTTTCGCGAGCGGCCGGAGATGCTCGGGCCGAACGTGCGCGCCAATGTCGAGGAGGGGCTCGGCTACAGCCTCGACGATTTTTCGCGCGCGAGCGCCAACCAGACCCGCATCTACCGCGCCTACCAGGGCTTCTTCGCAAGCCACGACGTGCTGATCAGTCCGACCATCACCTTGAGCCCGCGGCCGTGGGTCGAGCTGTATCCGGCCGAGATCGACGGCGTGCCGACACGCTCCTACTTCCACTGGCTGGCGCTTGCCTATGCGGTGACGCTCGCCGGCCATCCCGCGCTCAGCCTGCCGCTCGGCCTCGACGACAACGGCCTGCCGTTCGGCCTGCAGATCGTAGGTCCCCGCGGCGGCGACGCGCTGGTGCTCGGCGTCGCCGCGGCGCTGGAAGCCGCCTTCGCCGATGACGCCGAGCTGCGCCGTCCACGGCCCGACCTCGCCAGGCTCGCGTTGCTGCCGCCGCTGGCGCAGACGCCGGGCTTCATGGCGTGGGATTGAGGCCGGCCATCATGATCAATACATCCTGGAGCGACTAACGATGTTCGACGCCCCCTCATGGCCGTTTTCGCTGGTGCGCCGCGCCGGCGGCCTGGTGTTCCTGTCCGGCGAAATCCCGGTTGCCGATGACGGCAGCATTCCCGAAGGCATCGCGGCGCAGACCGATCTCGTCTTCAAGCACATCTCGGAGACGCTTGCCGGCGAAGGCCTGACGCTCGACGACGTCGTGTCCTGCATGGTGCACCTCGCCGACAAGGCGGATTTCGCCGCCTACAACGAGGCCTATCGCAGGCACTTCAAGGACCCGCTGCCGGTGCGCACCACGGTGCAGGCGCAGATGATGGCGGATGTGAAGATCGAGGTCACCGTCGTCGCGGCGGCGCGGACCTGAGGCAGGAGTGATGACGATGCAAAGCGCGATCGTTCTCGGTGGCGGCATGGTCGGCGTCGGCACGGCGCTGCACCTGCAGAGCCGCGGCTGGTCAGTGGCACTGGTCGACCGCAGGGAGCCAGGCCGCGAGACCAGCTACGGCAATGCCGGCATCATCCAGAGCGAGGCCGTCAGGCCCTACGCGATGCCCTATGATCTCGCCGGCGTGCTCGACATTGCGCTCGCGCGCACCAACGACGTGCACTACAGCCTCGCGGCGTTGCCCTATCACGTGCGCCCGCTGCTGCAATACTGGTGGAATTCGTTCCCCGCCCGGCACGAGGTGCTGACGCGGACCTATGCGCAACTGATCGCACGCGCCGCGCCCGAGCACGAGCCGCTGATTCTCGCGGCCGGGGCCGGCAATCTCGTGCGCCGCGACGGCTTTCGCGTGCTGCACCGGACGCAGGCGCAGTTCGACAAGGAGGCGAGGGAGGCCGAGGCGGTCGGCAAGGCGTTCGGCGTCAAGTTCAAGCTGCTTAGCGCGCAGCAGCTCAAGCAGGCCGAGCCCGGGCTGATCGACAGCGGCATCGGCGGCCTGCACTGGCAGGAGCCGTGGACCGTGTCCGACCCCGGCAGCCTCGTCGGCTCCTATGCCGAGCTGTTCACGCGGCGCGGCGGCAAGCTGCTGCGCGGCGATGCGACCACGCTCGCACAGGCGGGCAGCGGCTGGGCCGTCACCACGGCGGAGGGACGCATCGAGGCCGAGGCCGTGGTGGTCGCGCTCGGACCGTGGTCGCCGGAGTTCCTGAAGCGGTTCGGCTACGACATCCCGATGGTGCGCAAGCGCGGCTATCACCGTCATTACACCGGCGGCGCCCCGCTCGATCTGCCGTTGCGCGATGCGGCGCGCGGCTATCTGATGAACCCGATGGCGCTCGGCGTGCGCATCACCACCGGCGCCGAGCTGTCATCGCCGAATGCGAAGGCGACCCCGGTTCAGCTCGGCAAGGCCGAGGCTGCCGCGCGCCAGCTCATCGATCTCGGCAAGCCGGTCGAGCCCGAGCCGTGGATCGGCACGCGGCCGTGCATGCCCGACATGCTGCCGGTCGTCGGCCAGGCGGCGCGTCACAAGGGCCTGTGGCTGCATTTCGGCCACGGCCACCAGGGCTTCACGCTGGGGCCCGCGACGGGACGCATCCTCGCCGAGCTGATGAGCGGCGAAGCGCCGAGCGTCGACGTCGCCGCCTGCGCGCCGGCGCGATTCGGCGCATAGCTGCGAGAGCTGCTGCAGCCCTGCAATTGCAGGCTGCAGCGGCGCTCTCCGGGCAGTCCCTTGTTTACCAAGCGGGCCTGTTCTGGCGCTGCAAAATTTCCACTTCACGAATTCGCAAGCCCGCTCTCCTAGGGTGACGCCGGTTGAACCAGGACGCGGGGGCGAAACGCGTTTCGTGAGTTCTGTCGTCGGCCAGTGATCCGAACATCATGTGGGGGAGCAGATGAACTTCACGGGCCTCGTGTACCGCTTCATCTCGAATTTCGTATTTCTCGCGGCCGTCTATCTCAGCCTGAACTACATCGAGAAGTACCAGAACCGCGCCGTCCTGGCGCTCGTGGTGCTGATCTATGCCGGCATGCGCGCCGTCACGGTGGTGCGCACCTTCCATTTCTTCGGACGGATCGAGAAGATGGAGTCGGACGTCCGCCGGCTCGCCGGCATGCTCGGCGACGGGCCGGTGGGGCAGGTGGTCAGCAGGCAGGTGGTGTCCGACGTCGGATCGCTGCGCAAGGACGGCGAGAAGAAGTCCTACATCGACCTGTTCTTCCTGGCCGCCGCCGTCATCCTCTGCGTCAGCAAGCTGGTCTCGAACTGATCGGTCGCACCGCGAGCGGTGTGCATCAGGCCGATCGCCGCGATATCGAGCTCGAGCAGCCGAAGGCGAGGGCGAGCGAATCGTGCCGCATCCCCGCGTGCAACATCTGCGAATGTTCAGCGTCGCCTGAGGCTGGCGAGGCGCAGCGGACGCGGCGCCGGCTTGGCGGCCGCCGCCTTCGGGGCCGGGCTCTCGAGCCGGGCGAGCTGATGCCGCTGCGCCGACAGCGGCGCGACAGGCGGCCATGCGAACAGATTGGGCGCCGGCGCTGCCAAGGCCGGCGCTGCAAGGCGCGGCGCGAGCGGCGGACGCGGCCATGCCGGCTTCTGCGCGCCGTGCGTGACGGCCGCGGGCACGTCGAGAATGCCGAAATCGTCCAGCCTGGCGCGGGCGCGTGTTTCGGCGCCGGCGAGATCGACGGGCGCGATCCTGGGCCAATGCGCCACCGGGGTCTCGTCCGACGGACGATGCAGCAGCCAATCCTCGGGCTCGGTCGGCGTCGCCGGCCGGTCCGGCGTTGCCGCCACGACGTGCACGATCTTGTAGTTCTTGGCCTTGAGATCGGCGAGGATCTTCGGCAGCGCCGTGACGGTGCGGGCCTGGATGTCGTGCAGCAGCAGGATGCCCTTGCCGCGCGCCTCCAGCCGCTTCATCGCGAGCTCGTAGACCTTGGCGCCGGAAATGCTGCGCCAGTCGTCGGCGAGGAAGTCAGCGCTCCAGACCTGCAGGCCGAGCGAGGCGGCGTAGCTTTCCACGGCGTCGCCGCGCAGCAGGCCGGGGACGCGGAAGAACGGCGACAGCGCGGAGGGATCGGTGAGCGCGGCCTTCGTCCAGGCGATGCCCTGATCGACCTCCGGCTGGACCTGTTCGAGCGTCATCTTGTTGAAGCTCAGCGGATGGTTCTGGCTGTGGGTGCCGATGGTGTGGCCGGCGGCCGCGAGCTTCCTCACGCCCTCGGGATCGGCCTTGGCCTGGCGGCCGATGGTGAAGAACGTCGCCTTGACGCATTGGTCGGCGAGAATCTGCAGCACCCGATTGCTGTATTTCGGCAGCGGCCCGTCGTCGAAGGTGATGACGACCTCGTGATCCTTGAGCGGCAGCGTCTCCTTGTACTGCATCGCGCCCAGGCGCGGATGCTCGCGCGGATCGACCACCAGGACGCGCGACGTGCCGAGCGCGTTCGGGTGTCCGGGACAATCGGCCGCCGATGCGACTGACGATCCGACACTGGAGGCGACGCAGGCGACGGTGCCCAACAGCACTGCGAGCCATGTTGGCCGTCCGACGCAAGCCCACTGACGATCACGCATCACGCTGCTCACATTCCCTTCACCGTCCCGGCCCCTTCGGCCAGGGTCTTCGACGCTCGATGATGTGTCGCAGCCGCGCGGGACGGGCAAGCGACCGCCAAGACATAGCAGGGATGTTCGGCTGTCGCGAGATGACATCGTTCCGGGTTCCGGTTTGCACGCGGCTGTTGCCGGATTGCAAGCGGCGGAAATCGCCGTGATCACGGCCGTCGAGCGTAGACAGGGGTCCTGAACGACGGATTAACCACCTTCGTTCGGCGTCGTCGGCGCGGGTGAAGGGCGCTCGCTATGCTGCTCGTGATGCGCATCCGCCGGCTGCTTCGGAACCACATGGACCACGCGATAGCCGTGGTTCTTCAGGTAGCGCAGGAACGCGGGCAGCATGGCGACCGTGCGCGGCTGCGGATCGTGCAGCAGGATGATGCCCTTGCGCGCCTGGCTCAGCCGGGTGGTCAGCAGCTTCAGCGTCTGCTGCGGTGACATCGGGTTCCAGTCGCTGGCCCAGAGATCGGCGCCGAACACGACGATGCCGCGCGACTGCAGCAGGTCGAGCGTCGCCGGTGTCGATTCGAAATAGGGAAAGCGGAAGAATGGCGTCGACGGCGTGGTCGTCTCCGCGCCGTTGAGCGCCTTCTCGTCGGCGCCGATGCCGCGATCGATCTCATCGACGGCCTGTCCCGGCGTGATGTGCGCGAGATTCGCATGCGTGAAGGTGTGATGGCCTATGGTGTGGCCTTCGGCCGCGATCTTCCGCACCAGCGCGGCGCGGCGCGACGCAGGCTCGCCGACCAGGAAGAAGGTCGCGCGCACACATTCCCTGGCGAGTGCGGCGAGCACCTTGTCGGTCATCGGCGGCGACGGACCGTCGTCGAAGGTCAGCACCACCTCGCCGTCGTGCAGCGGCAGCGTGTCCGGGAAGCTCTTCAGGCCGACGCGCGGATGTGTCGCGGGATCGACGGTGAGAATGCGCGACGTGCCGAGCGTACCTTCGCGCGGGCATGCGGCGGGCGCGGCTGCGGCGACGTCAGCCGCAAGCAGCGCCGCCACGACGCAGGCCGCGTTTACCCATCCCGTCATCGGTCGCCAAAGCCGCATCTTTTCCCGTTGCGCTCGCTGTTGCCGATTATGTAATGCGTGAAAGCACAAATCAGACCATTTGCTCTGAAATCAAGCGCGTGAGGCACGTCATGAACGAGACATCGGACGTTGCCCATGCTGATGCTACTCTACGCGATCGCGCGCCGATGCGCACCGAATCCGGCGAGATTCGCGCCGAATTCATCGCGGCCATCACGGCGGCGATCGCCGCCGAGGACGAGGCGTTTCTGCGCGCCGAGGTCGCCGAGCTGCACGAGGCCGATCTCGGCGACCTGATCGCGGCGCTCGCGCCGGACGACCGTGTCCGGCTGGTCGAGCTGACCGGCACCGATTTCGACTTCTCCGCGCTGAACGAGGTCGACGACGCGGTCCGCGAGGAGATCCTCGAGGAGCTCGAGCCTGCGACCGTCGCCGAGGGCGTGCGCGAGCTCGAATCCGACGACGCCGTCGAGCTGTTGGAAAGCCTCGACGAGGAGGACAAGGAGGAGATCCTCGAACGCCTGCCGCCGTCGGAGCGCGACGCGCTGGCGCGCAGCCTCGACTATCCCGAGGGCTCGGCCGGCCGCCGCATGCAGAGCGAGTTCATCGCGGTTCCACTGGGCTGGACGGTCGGCGAGGCCATCGACTACATGCGCGAGACGCCGGATCTGCCCGAGCGGTTCTACGAGATCTATGCGGTCGACGACGCACGGCATTGGCAGGGCGCGGTGTCGCTCGATGCGCTGCTGCGCGCCCGCCGTCCGGTTCCGCTGGCCGATCTGA
Organism: Bradyrhizobium sp. SZCCHNPS1003; assembly: GCF_032381555.1. Lineage (NCBI taxonomy): Bacteria > Pseudomonadati > Pseudomonadota > Alphaproteobacteria > Hyphomicrobiales > Nitrobacteraceae > Bradyrhizobium > Bradyrhizobium sp. SZCCHNPS1003. Next base: position 123,627 of record NZ_JAUHIU010000017.1, on the reverse strand, counting down.
TCGACGAGGACCGCCGTCGCGTCACCGTCACCGACGATCTCGCCGAGGTGGCGCGGCTGTTCGGCAAGTACAATCTGGTCGCGGCCCCCGTGGTCGATGCCGATAACCGGCTGGCCGGCGTCATCACCATCGACGACGTGGTCGACGTCATCGAGGAGGAGGCCGACGAGGACTTCAAGGCGCTCGGCGGCGTGTCGGGCGACGAGGAATTGTCCGACAGCGTCTGGACCATCGCCAAGGGCCGCTTCAACTGGCTGCTGATCAATCTCGCCACCGCGTTCCTGGCGTCATCGGTGCTCGGCCTGTTCGAGGGCCAGTTGCAGCAGATGGTGGCGCTCGCCGTGCTCGCGCCGATCGTCGCCAGCCAGGGCGGCAATGCCGCGACCCAGACCATGACGGTCGCGGTGCGCGCGCTGGCGACGCGCGAGCTCGGGCCGAACAATGCGATGCGGGTCGTGATCCGCGAGGGGCTGGTCGGGCTCGTCAATGGTCTGGCCTTCGCGCTCGTCACCGGCATCGCCGCCGTGGCGTGGTTCAAGATGCCCGGGCTTGGCATCGTGATCGGGCTTGCGATGATCTCGAATCTCGTCGCGGGGGCGCTCGGCGGCATCCTGATTCCGATGGTGCTCGAACGCGTCCGCGCCGACCCGGCCGTCGCCTCGGGAACCTTCGTCACGACGGTGACCGACGTCGTCGGCTTCTTCTCGTTTCTCGGCATCGCCACGCTGTGGTTCGGCTTGAAATAAGCGCAATCCCTGAACGACTTATATCGTTAATCCGGCCTTAACGCGGTTCGGCGAGACTGTCGCTCGAGACGGAGTCGGACGATGCAACGCTTGCGGCTGAAGGCAGATGGACGGATCGTGGAGCTGCGTGACGGCGAGGAGATTCCGCTGGCGCCCGCGGCTCCGCTCGAAGTGCGCGACCTCAGGCGGCGGGTGCAGCTGACCCAGCAGGAATTCGCCGCCAAGCTCGGCGTGCCCGTCGAGACCATCCGCAACTGGGAGCAGGGCAAGCGCATGCCGCGCGGCCCGGCGCGCGCGCTGCTCACCGTCATCGCGCACGCGCCCGAAACGGTGTTTGCCGCCTTAGCCAAGACTTAAGCCAAACACGGGTCGTGCGTTGGCAACGCCCAGCGTGTGCCTACATAATGTTGCACGCGCTCTGGAGTGCACGGCCATGCTGATGATCGAGGCCAATGGTGCCGGAATTCCCGCTTTGGGTCTCGGAACCTGGGAGCTGCGCGGCCGCACCTGCAGCCGCATCGTCGAGCAGGCGCTCACCCTCGGCTACCGGCACATCGACACCGCGCAGGTCTATGAGAACGAGCACGAGGTCGGCGAGGGCCTGCGCGCCTCCCGCGTCCGGCGCAACGAGGTGTTCCTGACAACCAAGGTGTGGACCACGCATTTCGCGCCGCACGACCTCGAGCGCTCGGCCAAGGAGAGCCTGGTCCGGCTGCGCGTCTCCGAGGTCGACCTGTTGCTGCTGCACTGGCCCAACCCGCACGTGCCGCTGGCCGAGACGCTCGGCGCGCTGGCGCATGCCAAGACGCTCGGGCTCGCACGCCACGTCGGCGTCTCCAATTTCACGGTTGCCTTGCTCGACGAGGCGGTGGCGGCATCGCCCGAGCCGCTGGTGTGCAACCAGGTCGAGTATCATCCCTATCTCGATCAGACCAAGGTCCGCGATGCCTGCGCGCGCCATGGCATCGCGCTTGTCGCCTACAGCCCGATCGCCAAGGGCAAGATCAAGAACGATCCGACCTTGACGCGGATCGGCCGCGCCCATGGCAAGAGCCCGGCGCAGATCTGCCTGCGCTGGCTGGTGCAGCAGAACGTGGTGGCGATCCCGCGCACCTCGAAGATCGAACGGCTGTCCGAGAACCTCGACGTGTTCGATTTCGAGCTGTCCGAGCAGGACATGGCGGACATCTTCGCGATGGGCAGTCCCGAAGGACGGATGACCAACTTCGCCTTTGCGCCGAAATGGGATTGAGGGCGGCGCCCGCGCCGCTATGCTAGACACCGACATGGCAGGCGCGGCCGGCGGGCCGGATGGCGGCTGGCGCTGCAATCCCTGCCAATGATCGGCGAGACCGCGCGCAGCCCAGGCAATCGGTCCGGCGTTCGGTCAGGCGCGGGCGCAAGTGAAGCAGCATGGAACGTTGGCAGTTCATCCGTTGGGGCATCGCCGCATCGGTGCTCGCGCATCTCCTGATCGCCGGTGGGGTCGTGGTCTCGACCACGGTACGTCCCTACGAGATTGCCAGGACTGACGAGGTTGCCGTCGACATCGTCGATGCCGACGACCCGCAGAAGACGCCGGAGCCGGTGCCGTCGCCATCGCCCGAGCTGACGCTGCCGCAGCCGGCGCCGAGCCCGTCGCCGGCGGCCGCCGCGCCGCCTCCGGCGCCTGAGCCGGCGCAGCCACCGGTGCAGGAGGCGAAGGAGATGCCGAAGCCGCCGTCTCCCTCACCGGCGCTGCCGCAGCCTTCGCCGATGCCGCCGTCCAAGGCCGTGAAGACGGCCGCCAAGGCGGAGGCGAAGTCGGCCGCCAAGCCTTTGCCGCCGCCTGTGCCGGCTCCGGCGCCGAGCTATGTACCGCCCGAGCCCGACATCACGGTGAAATACGGCGTCATGCTGGGCCTGCCGGAGCCGCTTTCGCCGCTGCCGCCGGCAATCGGCCCGGACGATGCCAAGGACGCCGGGCCGGCCGCGACGACCAACCTCGCGGCCAATCTGGAGACGGCGCTGCGTCAGCGGGTCAGGAGCTGCGCCCGTCTTTCGGCTTCGATGTCACCGTCCGACCGGGTCATGGTCAGGCTGCGCTTCGCAATGACGCCCGACGGGCGGCTGGCGACGGAGCCGGAGGTGAGGGAGGTGATCGCACCGCTGAAGGCTGCGCAGCTGAAGGAAAGCGCCGTCGAGGCATTGAACGCCTGCCAGCCTTATTCGATGCTGCCGCGGGATCGCTATGACGAGTGGAAGGTGATCGAGATGTCGTTCACGCCGCAGGACTTCACGCGCTGATCGTGTCGCGCGCGGGGGACGCAAATCGGAGCAAGTCGCTGTCGACGCGGCCGCCGCCGATCCTGTATGCGTCCCGGAAGGCAAGGCTCCCATGGCCGAGACGGCGCGGCCCATGCACGCCTGAACACGGAGACGGCTGGACATGACGCTGAAGCTGGTGATCGGCAACAAGAACTATTCCTCATGGTCGATGCGGCCGTGGCTGGCGCTGCGCGGCTGCGACATCGCCTTCGAGGAGATCGTGATCCCGCTCTACACCGACGATCCCGCCGACAAGGCGCACATCCTTAAGCATTCCCCGGCCGGCAAGGTGCCGATCCTGATCGATGGCGCGATCAGCGTGTGGGATTCGCTCGCGATCATCGAATATCTCGCAGAGCGTTTCCCGCAAGCGGGGCTGTGGCCCGCCGATGCCGCTGCCCGCGCCCACGCGCGATCGGTCTGCGCGGAGATGCACTCCGGCTTCCCGGCCTTGCGCAACGAATGCCCGATGAACCTGCACCGCGAGGTGCGGCCGGTGGAGCTGTCTGCCGATGCCAAGGCCAATATCGCCCGGATCGAGGACATCTGGCGCGACTGCCGTGCCCGCTACGGCAATGGCGGGCCGTTCCTGTTCGGCCGCTTCGGCGCGGCCGACGCCATGTTCGCGCCGGTGGTCACGCGCTTCCACAGCTTCGCCATTCCGGTCGCCGCCGAGACCCGCGCCTACATGGACACGATGATGGCGATGCCGGAGTTCGCGGCGTGGGTGAAGGACGGACTTGCAGAGAGCTGGATCATCGACCGGGTCGAGAAAGTCTGAACGGCGCCGCCTGTTCACGATATGGTCTGCGGTGGACGAGCGAGCCCCGACGCGCTCGTCCAGAAATACCGCCTACGGCGTCATCCCGTTGAAGACTCTCGCAATCTCCGTGTTTGCCATGTCGTGAGGTCGCTGGTCAGGGCGGGCGGCGGCGTGATATAAGCGCGATATTTATAAAGACACGCCGGCCCGGGCAGCGGGACAAGGGGCTCTTGCCGGCACGCGAGCAGGAGAGGGCGTTGAAACACAAGTTCCCCATTGGATCGACCGTCTATTTTACCGCGAGCAACGTCTCGCGTCCGGCCGCCACCGGCACCTACGAGATCATCCGCCAGCTTCCGACGGAAGACGACGACTGCCAGTATCGGATCAAAAGCTCGACGGAAGCCTTTGAGCGGGTTGCCAGAGAGAGCCAATTGGCCTTGTCTTGAGGATGACGTGCCGCGTCGGCGGAGGCGGCCGCCGGAGACGTAGCCGAAGCGAGAAGGGGAGTTGCCACGCGTTCGGGAGCCGTGGCGCGAGACGCTGACGATTGCTGCGCGATCCCTTTGGGGATAGCGGGTAGCTCCACACCATCCGGCGCCCGCAGGCGCATGGAATCGTCTTATTGTCGTGGTGGGGCCGCAATCGATCGGGTGATCATTTGAATTTGATGATCGTTTCACGGCCGTCCCATGTAGGGACGCCATCGGGCCCGCTCTCGCTGGCCCACGTCAGGAACAAGCGCGCATGAACTCGACCTGGCCTTCCTCGTTGGATCAGCTCTTGAACTCACCGGCGTTCCCGATGTGGCTCACCGTTGCCGCGGCGGGTTTCTTTGCACTGATCGTCCTGATTACCCTGCTCAGGGCCGAGAAATCGGTCGCCAACGGCGCGCTGACGGTGATCACGCTGCTGGCGGTCGGGATTGCGGTGGCGTCGATGATGCGGAGCCAGGATGCGAGCCCGCGCGGCGCCAATGGCGATCCTGCGGCGACCGCCTCCGTCAGCTTCTCGCCGCCCGCTCTGGCCTGCGTGGATGATCTCGCCGGCGACCTGGTGCTCGCGAATTGCGAGAAGAGCCTGTTCGGATCGGCCGAGATGACGGCCGCGGCCGTCAGTTATGCGGCGGGCATGCTGAGCCGGCTGTCCCAGGCGGGCGACGTCGCCAGCGCCAACAAGGTGATGACCGCCGAGCTGCTGGCGCTGCGCCGCGCCGTGGAGCGCGATCGTTATGGCCTGATGGCCTATGTGCTGCTGACGCGCGACCGCTGCACGCCGAGCGATTGCGTGATGTTCCGTGCCGTGGGCGATCGCCAGCAACTGATGAACAACATGGAAGGGCGGACCTATGAGGGGCTGGTGACGCGCTACGCCTCGCAGTGGAATGCGGCCCCGGGCCAGCCCGTCGCTGGAACCTTTGCGGGACTGGCGCCTCCAGGGCAGGCGCCGTCGGCGCCGAGCGGCAAGCCGACGACCGCGGAATTTCCCAGCTCGGCCAATACCCCGCCGGTCAGCATCATGAATCCCGAGCCGACGGCCTCGACGCGTTCGGTCGCACCGGCAGCCGCTGCGCCGAAGCCGCCGACGCAGCTTGCGCCGTCGCCGGCAGCGCCGCCGACCGTGGCTGCCAGCCACGCCCAGGCGCCGCCGGCGGCCAAGAAGGCCGCACCGAAGCCGAAGCCGGCTGCCGCGGCGCCTCAAGCGGCGCCTGACGCCGCCGAGCCGGCCGCCAACAACGAATAGATCCCGCTGGTCGAACCGCCATCATGCCTCTGCACCTGATCAAGCTCGCCGTCGGCTGCGAGTCCGTGAAAGAGCTGAAGGAGTGGATCGCCGAGCGCATGCTCGCGGCCAAGAAGAAGGGCCTGCCGCAGCAGCACGTCCATGTCACGCGGATGACGCCGAAACGGGTCGAGGACATCCTCGCCGGCGGCTCGCTGTACTGGGTGATCCGCGGTGAGGTCGCCGCCCGCGAGAAGATCGTCGGCATCGAGCCGTTCCGCGACGGCGACGGCATCGGGCGGTGCCGCATCATCATGCAGCCGAAGGTGATCGCGGTGTCGCCGCGGCCGATGCGTCCGTTCCAGGGGTGGCGCTATCTGACCACCGAGGATGCGCCGGCCGATCTCGGCAAGTCCAGTGCGGCGGGGGTCGAAGCCATGCCCGAGCCGCTGCGCCGCGAGCTGCGCGATCTCGGCCTGCTGTAGCCGCTCGACGAGTTGCCGGTGTTGCACGTGAGCATCTCACGCCGGGGCGGAAGTTCAGACTCGATCGCAAGGGCAGAGCGTACGCTCTACCCGGCGTCAGTTGCCGCTGCCTCTGCCCTTGCGGGCGAAGGAGCACTCGCGGTCTTGGCGAGCCGCTGATTTCCCGGCGGCTCAGCCGGCGATATTGTCGATCAGTCGCGTGGTTCCGATCTTGGCCGCGACCAGGATGCGTATCGGTCCTGACTCGTTCGGGGCGATGGGCGCCAGGGTCTCGGCGTGGCGGACCTCGAGATAGTCCAAGGCAAAGCCGGCTTCGGTGATCGCGGCGGCGCCGTCCCCAAGCGCCGCCTGCATGTCGTCGCCGGCGCGCAGCCGGGCCGCCAGCTCCTTCAGGACACGGTGCAGCGTCGGCGCCGCCCGCCGCTCGTCTGCAGTGAGGTAGACATTGCGCGACGACATCGCGAGCCCGTCGCGTTCGCGCACCGTACGGGATCCGACGACGCGGACGCCGAGATCGAGGTCGCGCGCCATCTGGGCGACGACGCGGAGCTGCTGATAGTCCTTCTCGCCGAAGATCGCGACGTCCGGCCGGCATTGCGTGAACAGCTTGGCGACCACGGTCGCGACCCCGCCGAAGAAATGCGGACGGAAGCGATCCTCCAGCCCGGCCAATGCCGCGCCTTCCGGCACGACCCGCGTCGCGAAGCCGTCCGGATACATCGCCTTCGCGTCGGGATGCCAGATCAGATCGACGCGCTCGGCCGCAAGTTTCGCAACATCCTCCTTCCAGGTCCGGGGGTAGGAACCGAAATCCTCCGTCGGCGCGAACTGAGTCGGGTTGACGAAGATCGAGACGACCACCTTGTCGGCGCGACGCTTCGCCAGCCGGACCAGCGAGATGTGGCCTTCATGCAGCGCGCCCATGGTCGGCACGAGCGCGATGCTGGCCTTTCTCGCGCGCAAGCTGTCGAGCTCGCGGCGGAGGGCGGAAACGGTGCGGGCGATGCGAGGGCTTCGTGACATTTTTGCTCGATCTCACAGCGAAAAATTGCGGTTGCTCTGTTCGGTCTTGACGCTCGGGCGACCGCCCTTAACAAGGACGCGACACGCCGCTCAGCATACTTGAATACGCCTGTTAGCACGTCTCCGCGTCCGATGCGGAGTTGGTAAACGCGCGCGTCAAGTAGTAGCGGAGGATGCGTCCCCCGTGGGATTCACGATGACGATGCATTTCACTTGACCGCAGACGACCGTGACTCGAAGATGATCGTAAGAGGTCGACAACATGCTGGTGCAGACTAGCCAAGGACAATCGGGCTCGGCCCACGTGGTTGTGCTTGGAAACGAGAAGGGCGGGTCGGGCAAGTCGACCACCGCCCTGCACATCGCCGTGGCACTCCTGAAGGCCGGCCAGCGCGTCGCCACGATCGATCTCGACTGTCGCCAGCAGAGCTTCACCCACTACATCAACAACCGCAGCGCCTGGGCGCGCCGCACCGGCCTGCGCCTCGAGCTGCCCACGCACTACTGCATCCAGCTCGGCCGGACGCTGCAGATCGACGAGAACGAGAACGCCGAGTTCCAGCAGTTCATGGAGGCCGTGAGCGCCGTCGAACGCTCGTTCGATTTCATCGTCATCGATACGCCCGGCAACGACAGCTACCTGATGCGCCTGGCGCATTCGATGGCGGATACGCTGGTCACGCCGATCAACGACAGCTTCCTCGACTTCGACGTGCTGGGAACGGTCGATCCGGCGACCTATGCCGTGACCGGCGAGAGCCACTATGCGGAGATGGTGCGTGACGTCCGGCGCAAGCGCCGCCAGGTGGACGGTGCGATGACCGACTGGATCGTGGTCCGCAACCGGCTGTCGATGCTCGGCTCCCGCAACAAGCAACTGGTCGCCGACGGCCTCAAGGACCTGTCGCTGCGGCTCGGCTTTCGCGCCATCGACGGCTTTGCCGAACGCGTCGTCTATCGCGAGTTCTTCCCGCGCGGACTGACCGCGCTCGACGACATCGACGAAGCGACCCTGGGCACCCGCCCCAATCTCGGCCACGTCACGGCCCGGGAGGAGGTCACCAGCCTGCTGCGGCAGCTCAAGCTGCCGCTGGACGAGCGCGGCCGCCGCCGCGCCGCGAACCGCGCCGAATGGTTCGCCCAGGTCGACAAGCCGCTCGACCTGCACGACATCATCAGCGCCTGAATACCGTCCGCAGTCCGGCGAAGCCGCGCCTGAGACATTGTGCGCGTTGAACGTGCGCCCGCCGCTTGGTTAACAATCCGCGTGACAGGGGGGACGGCGCGTTCAGCCTGCTTGGGGCAGACGAGGAAGATTTGTCTCAGGTCAACGCCGCGGCCGCCAACTTCGCTAGATTACCGTCAAATTCATGACTGATTTGAACCTGACGTTCAGGGCTCAAGTTACAGAGACGGGCGACGGAACCCGCTATGCTGCACAGCAACTAGGTGCGACGCACAACGAACGGGCGATCGATACACAACATTTGGTCTTCCTGTCACAGCGCCGTTACATATATTAAACAGAACGGGTCGCGAGAGTCTTACAGGTTCAAAACTACCTTTGATTGTGCTCCCGAGGGACGAACATGAAGCGTGGAATAACCGTTCTTGTGTCTGTCAGCGTGCTGGCGGCCGTCGGCTACTTCACCGCGAGCAAGTGGGCGATCCGGCACGAGACCATCAGGTTCTATGACGCCTCGCGCGACAACCGTCTGGTCGAAGTCGCCGTGGCCGTCCGCCGCGACAAGGAGATGCAGGCCGAAGCCGGCATGGTCAAGCTGCCGGTCGCGATCCTCAATCACGGCAACACCGTCAAGTTCACCGAGTACTCGTTCCTGGCCAACGTATTTGCTGCGCGCGGCTACGTGGCGGTCAGCATCCAGCACGACCTGCCGACCGATGCGCCGATGGTGACGAAGGTCGGCGAGCCCTATGTCGGCCGCCTGCCGCAGATCCAGCGCGGCGTCGCCAACATCCGGTTCGCCGTCGAGCAGATGCGCGAAGTGCAGCCGAACGCCGACTATGATCATCTGACGATGGTTGGTCATTCGATGGGCGGCGACATCTCGATGTATTTCGCCAAGCAGTATCCCGAAGACGTCCGGAAGGTCGTCACGCTCGACAACCTCCGCGTCCCGTTCGTCACCGACGGCAAGTTCAAGATCCTGTCGTTCCGTTCGAAGGACCCGCAATTCAAGACCGATCCCGGCGTGATCCCGAGCGACGACATCTGCGAGAAGGAAGGCATCACGGTCGTCAACACGGACTTCCAGCACAACGACATGCGCGACACCGGACCCGACGACGCCAAGTCGTCGATCCAGGCCATGCTGGACAAGTTCCTCGCCGACAGCGACAGCAGCAGCGACATCGGGCCGGTCAAGACCAAGACACCATTGCTCGATCCGGGTCCCGTCGCGCCTTATGCGCCGGTCGGCAAGACCGCGACGCCGGCCAAGCCGCTGACGCATTGAGCGCGCAAGCCGGGATGCGCGCCAGCCCCGCCTGACCCTTGTGCCGCCCACCACGACGGGCGGAATGAACGGCGTATGCGGCAGATGGGCCGCTGCCGTCATTGACGCTGTTCGTCCGGCTGCCCACATGATGCGCGTCCGAGCAAGGTGCGCGTATGGTCGATCGTCGTACGAAGCCAGGTTCTGCGCCGATGACCTCGGCCGACGATGGCTCGCGCCAGCAACGGTTGCCGGACGATGCGCGCTCCACGGCAGACGCCGTTGCGGCGTTTGTCGCGCAGGCCAAGGCCATGGCTCCTGCAGCTCAGGGAACCAGAGGTCGTCTCGTCTTTGCGCTTGATGCGACCCTGAGCCGCCAGCCGACCTGGGACATGGCCTGTGCCCTGCAGGCCGACATGTTTCGCGAGGCCGCCGCACTCGGCAGCCTGGATATCCGGTTGGTGTACTATCGGGGCTTCGATGAATGCCGCGCCACTGGCTGGATCTCCGACAGCGCTGAGCTCGCCCGACTGATGGGCAAGATCGATTGCCGCGGCGGCCAGACCCAGATCGGCAAGGTTCTTGCCGAGGCGCGACGCCATGCGACAGCGTCTGGAATCCGCGCCGTCGTGTTCGTTGGCGACGCGATGGAGGAGAATGTCGACGTGCTCTGCGCAAAGGCCGGCGAGCTCGGGCTGTTGAAGGTCCCGCTGTTCATGTTCCAGGAGGGCAATGAGCCCGCGGCCGAGCAGGCTTTTCGCGAGATGGCGCGGCTGTCGGGGGGAGCATGGTGCCGCTTCGATCCGGGCGCATCCGCGCAGTTGCGCGATCTTCTGCGCGCCGCCGCGGCCTATGCTGCCGGTGGTCGCGCGGCGCTGCTCCGGCTCGCCGGCTCCGAAGCGGGCGCGGCACGTCTGATCGGGCAGATGAAGTAGAGATCGATCTCGGCCGCCGCCAATATCAAGCCCGGCGCACCGGCTCGAGCCTGCCGGTCGCGTACGCAGCCGATCATGCTTTTTGTCTCGACACGCCCTATATTCGGATCATGACACTGATCGCTGGCGCCGTCGCCGTCATCACCCTTTATCTGTTGCTGCAGATGTTCCGGAACGCGAATCCGGCGGCGCTGGCGCGCGCGCTCAAGTTTGCCGGCGGCATCGGCTGCCTTGCGGTGGCAGCCTTCACCGGCCTCCGCGGCGAGCTGGTGGTGGCGATCCCGATCGGGCTGTTCGGGGCGGGATTGCTCGGCTGGTCACCGGGTGGGCTCGGCAACGTCGGCAGCATGTTCGGGCTGGGCGGGCAGCGCTCGTCCGGTCAGAACTCGCGGGTGCGCTCGCAATTCATCGAGATGGTGCTCGATCACGACAGCGGGCAGATGCAGGGCCGTTTCGTCGCCGGCGTCCATGCCGGCCGGTCGCTGGACGAGTTCGATCTGCCGCAGCTCGCCGCGATGACGCCGAGCCTCGATGCCGACAGCGTCGCTCTACTTGAAACTTATCTGGACCGCCGGTTTCCCGCTTGGCGTCAGCACGCGGAGCGCGATGCGGCAGGGCGGCAGGGACGCGCGGCGTCGAGCTCCAAAATGACGGAAGAGGAGGCCTATCAGATCCTTGGCCTGCAGCCGGGCGCGGGGCGAGACGAGATCGGTCGGGCCCACCGTGCGCTCATGAAGAAACTGCATCCCGACCAAGGGGGGTCGACGTACCTCGCCGCCCGGGTGAACGAGGCCAAGGATACTCTGCTTCGTACGCATCACGGCTAACTCCGGCAACGCCACCAACGCCACAACACCGAACCCGCTTTCAACGCAACTTTGTCGACGCCTGCGGCTCTCGCCCTTGCCAGGCACGATCGTTCGTCATGGTGAAAAAGTTCTAGCGGCAAATCCTTGACGAGTGGTTTGCGGCCGTGCGTCCCGATCATCGATCGCGTGGTCCGCAAACGAAAAGGCCCGCGCTGTGTCGCGCGGGCCTCATCGGAACAGGATCGGTGCCGACGTTAGTTGTGCACGGTCATGCAGGAGATGTCGGCGCGCTTCAGCTTCTTGCAGACGGCCTCGGCCTGATCACGATCGAGTCCTGCGAAGCGGGCGCGGATGAGGGTCTTGTCACCCTTCGCGACCGTCTCGGTGAAGGGATCGGCCTTGCTGAGGAGGCCTTGCGCCGAGCTGCGGGCCGCCTCGATCCGCTTCTGGGCCTCGGCCTCGTTGTCCAGCGCACCGACCTGGATGATCCAGCCGCTCCGCGTCACGGAAGGCTTGCTCGGAAGCTCCGCCGCAGCGCTCGCGGAGGCGATCTGCGTCGGTGCCGGCTGGGCCGGAGGCGCCGCATAGGCCATGGCCTGCGACGAGCCTGCCGGCAGGCTGGAGGCAGGCAGCACGCCGAGAATGCCGTTGCCGGTGCCATGGCCCGGCGGCTGCGGCGGCATGTCGGGACGGGAGGCCTCGGCGCGGGTGATCGGCGGCGCCGGCTCGATGGCCTCGACGCGCTGAGCGAAGGGCGCGGGAGCAGGGGCGGCCGGCTGCGGCGCGGCGGTCGCGAGCTTGACCGCGCCGGCCTTGACCTGGACCGTCCTGACCTTGACCGGCTTCATCGGCTCGGTCGAGCCGGGAACGATCGACATCGGCTGGCTCTGGATCACACCGGAGGTCATCGGCGCCGGCTCGACCTTGGCCTCTCGCGGTGCCGCCGGCGGCAGGGCCGCGGTGGCTTCCGAGAGGGTCGAGATGATCTTGGAGGCGCGGCTCGGGGCCGGCGTCTCCGGCGCCGCGGAGGCGAGCTGCACCGTGCCCTGGTTCGGATCGCCGCCGTCGGAGCCGCCGCGCTCGCCGATCGCCGCCACTGTGCGCCGGGTCGCGCCCTTGTCGAGGTTTTCGGCAAGCAGGTTGCGCATGATGGCGTCGCGCGAGCCGCCGCTGCGGCCGCCGAGCACGACGCCGACCAGGTGGCGGTTGCCGCGGCGCAGCGAGGTCACGATGTTGAAGCCGGAGGCGCGGGTATAGCCGGTCTTGATGCCGTCGATGCCCTCGACATTGCCGAGAAGATGATTGTGGTTGCGGATCGACTGGCCGCGATAATTGAACACCACCGTCGAGAAATAGCGATAGTAGCGCGGGAAGCGGTCTTGGATCGCGCGGCCCAGGATCGACTGGTCGCGCGCCGTCGTGATCTGCGCGTCGGCGGGGAGGCCGGAGGCGTTCACATAGGTGGTGCGGCCCATGCCGAGCGAGCGCGCCTTGCGCGTCATCATCTTGGCGAACTCGTCCTCGTCGCCGCCGATCGCCTCCGCGATGACCACGGCGGCGTCGTTGGCCGACCGCGTCACCAGGCCCTTGATCGCGTCCTCGACGCGGATCGTCTGACCGGGGCGCAGGCCGAGCTTGGTCGGCGACTGCTCGGAGGCGTGCTCGGACACCGGCATCTCGGTATCGAGCTTCATCTTGCCGGAATCGAGCCGCTCGAACAGCAAATAGAGCGTCATGATCTTGGTGAGCGAGGCGGGGTGCCGCGAGGCGTCGGGATTGGTCGCCGTCAGCGTCGCGCCGGAATTGCCGTCGACGACGATCGACGCGAACGCCGGGCTGTAGCTGCCCTCGTCATTATGGGGCGAGTGCCGCGCGTGATGCTGCCGATGGCGCCGACGCGCCTCCGCGCTGTCGACCGTGACCACTGCTGCCGTCGCAAGGGTGATCAGTCCGTAGACGCCGACTCGCAACAGGCGCGAGGAAGCCATTTGTTTGCGAAGCATGAAATCCCCGTCCAATTTCTGACGTGATCACCGGCTCGTAAGGCGAAATTGTGCCGAACGCCCCCGTAACCGTGCCTGTCGGACCTCCCGATCGCGCCATGACGCTGCCAAGCATCGAAGGGCTCGAACTGAGGTTTTGTTAAGACGCTGTTTTAGAACAGCTTTACGGTTCGGCCGACGCTGGCCGGGACCACCGGAGAGGTTAGGACGGTCGAGTTGCCAAAGGATTAAAGAAACCTTGCGCCGACGGTCGGTATTTCCGCCGAACTGGCCCGGGTTGGGGCGCCTGACGGTGCATCGAGACCGCAATGCCCGTGATGGTGCATTGCACAAGATTCTTGATTTTTTTGTGCGCTGCACTATATTATGGATGCGTCAGGGAGCCGGGGCTTCCCTGAGGGCGCTCAAAATCAGGGAAAGGAATGCCACATGTTTAAGGTTGAAGACTTTCAGAACTACGGCAAAGAGCAGTTCGAGACCGTCGTGAACTCTGCGACCACCGTGCAGAACGGGCTCCAAGCCATCGCCACCGCGTATGGCGACTACACCAAGAAGTCGTTCGAGGACACCAAGTCGTTCGTCGAGAAGCTCCAGGGCGTGAAGTCGCTCGACAAGGTGCTCGAGGTGCAGACCGAGTTCGCCAAATCGGCCTACGAGACCTTCGTCGCCGATTCGCAGAAGATCGCCGGGCTGTATTCGGATCTCGCCAAGCAGGCGTTCAAGCCGCTGGAAGGCATCGCCGCCAAGTTCACCCCGCCGGCCGCGCACTGACCGTTCGCGCCCTGTAGGGAGCACAAAGCCCGGCTTGCGCCGGGCTTTTTTGTTGGCTGAAGGCGGAGCGCTGTCGGTGCCCGGCGCTTCTGTTATTTGGCAACCCGCAGCTTCGACAATGCGGTGCCGATCGAGTTGAACGTGGTCACGATCTGGCTCGAACTCGTCAGCATGTAGAACTTGTCGGGACTGCTGGCGCAGTTCTGCAGCACGGCCGAGGTCGGATCGGCGGGCGAGCTCGTGTTCACCTGGATCGTGTAGATCGTGTACATCGCGTTGCCCTTCGAATCCTTGGTGTTCTTCAGGTTCGAGCAGAGCAGGGCCTGGCGCGCGTCGATCGGGTTGCCCGAGGCTTGCGACGAGCCGTTGCCGTACTCGGGCCAGCGGTCCTCGGTGTTCAGGCCGTCCGACAGCAGGATGACGACGCGATTATAGGTGGTGTTGACGTCCTCCGCCGGCGCGGCCAGCACGCCGTTCGGAATCAGCGACTGTACGGCCCAGGCAAGTCCGATCGCCTGATTGGTGCCGCCGGTGGGCTGCATGGCGTTGACGGCGCTCTTCAGCGAGCTCCAATTGTAGCTGAGCGGCACGATCTCCGCGAGCTTGGTCGAGGCCGTGCTGCTGCAGTACTGGGTGCTGTTCTCCATGTGCTGGTTGGCCGGGAACAGCGTCGTCACGTCGGAGGTCGCGGGCGACACGGCATTCGCGTCATTGGGCTGGGTGCGGTCGGCGACGCAGCCGGTCCAGGTGCTCTTGGTGTTGGCGATCCAGGTGTGCGTGAAGGTGTTGACCTTGCACACCGTGCTGGATCCGCTTCCCGTGCAACTGCACGTGTTGTTCGGAAGATTGCTGCCGCTGGTCGGGCAGCTGCAGTAGCTGCCGGTGCACCAGTTCACCCGCGTGCTGGTCTGCACGCTGTCCCAGCAGCCGTTGTAGTAGCTGTGCGAGGCGGAGTCGTAGCCCGGGCAGATGTACCCGTTGTAGGTCCCGCTCGACGGGATCTTGGAGGCGCTGGAGCTGCCGGTCGCCGGGCCGCTGGTGCAGGAGAAGTAGGGGAAGCCGTTGCCGGACTTGAACGGACAGGAAGATCCCGGTCCCACCATGTCCCATTGGGATTGCGTGAAACTGCCGTTCGGGATTGCGGCCTGATAGGAGCCATTGGCGGGCTGGATCGTGGGCGGATTCTGCCAGTCGGTCCAGTCGATCCAGTCCTTGGCGAAATTGCTGGCGCCGACGTTCACGACCTTGGCGAATGGAACGACCGAGATGTAGACGTCGCCCGGGGTCTTGGCGAGGGCGCTGAGCTGGTCGATCAGCCCGCCGCTGCCGGCCACGGCGTTCTGCAGCGCGGACATCTTGCCGCTGGACGCCATCGAGCCGGTATTGTCGAGCGCGAGCGCCACCCGCATCTTCACGTCGCCCCAGGTCGATGTCGTTTTGACGCCGAAGTCCATGGTCGGAAAGCCGGCGATCTTCATGAACTGGGTGACGATCTGACCGGAGGCCGACAATTGGATGTTGGAGGCCGATGAGCTGGTCGAGGAGGTATAGCTGGCCGTCACGGTGACGTTCTGCGCGTCCGTGCTGGTGTAGAGCGCCTTGAAATAGGCGCTTGCCTTGGTTCCGACGTCGGCTGCGCTGATGGTGCCCTGCGCCAGGTCGCGCGACAGCATCAGCGAGGTGGAGTCGAGCGCGGCCTGCATCGACGACCGCGCGGCGTTCAGCCGGCTGTAGTCGACGCCTGCGCCGACGAAGGCCAGGATAGGGACGAGCGAGATGGCGAACAGCACGGAGATGTTGCCACCGCGGTCGCAGGCGAACCGTCGGGCGGCGCGGCGGCAGAGTCGAATGAAGGAGACATCGGTCATGTCGCTCACCAATTATGGTTTTCTGCAGGTGTTTTCGGTTCGGCTTCGTCAAGGACGGGTAAATCGAAACCGCGAAACACCGGGCCAATGCCCGCAGCGTGGCGCCGCGCCCGCAACCGAGCTGGTTCCCTGTCAATGCCCGCTGAATGGGCTTTGTAAAATGCGGCCGGTTTGATTAACCTTGCACCTCATCGCCGGGGCAGGGAATCGGTCCTGCCGGAGCGTCGGTCCGTCCTGGGCCTGCGCTTGCGGCAAACCGGTCGCTGACCCATATTCCTGGCGTCGGTCCGACCGGACCGGTCGGCTGGGACAGGCGATCTGGAAAGCAGGACCGGGTGGCGGAAAGCGGCCCGGCAGGGGACAGGTCGGGGCAACCCTTATTGAGCAACCCTCCAAGTTGAGCGACCCTCCAAGGGAAACTCTTTATTGGGGGCCTCGCAGCCATATCTAACGCGTGCAAGATGTCGCAGCCAACTTCCAGATTGAACCGATCCGCGCCCAGGATGAGCAATAACGACAACAAGTCCGGTGGCACCGGTGGCCCGGCAACGTCCGTGATCACCAAGGTCAAGCCGAAGACCAAGCGCCCCAACCTCTACCGCGTCCTGATCCTGAACGACGATTACACGCCGATGGAGTTCGTCGTTCACGTCCTGGAGAAGTTCTTCAACAAGGACGTCGAGGCCGCGACCAAGATCATGCTCCACGTGCACCACCACGGCATCGGGGAGTGCGGCGTCTTCACCTACGAGATCGCCGAGACCAAGGTGACGCAGGTGATGGACTTCGCCCGCAAGCACCAGCATCCGTTGCAGTGTGTGATGGAGAAGAAATAGCCGGCTCCCTCCGCGAAGAGAGCCGCCGACGCGTGCAATAGCGAGCCAGAGGCCGGGGGCTCCGGCTGCTCGGGCGCGCCGGAGAAGTGGCGGTGGCGAATCGGAATCGCAAGTCGCCGCAGATGCAAATTGCTGCAGACGAGGTCGGCGCAATCCGGGCAGGTTTCACGTTTCGCCCGAAGAATTACGGCCGCTCCGGTCCCTATCTCTCCGCGCTGGACCGCCTGCGCCGTTCGGTTGTCGCAAGCCCGATTTGCCGCAATCGGAACGGGTTTTGCATTGACGATCCGGTGAACCCGTAATCGAGCGGCTCGGCCGGTCTTTTGTCGCACTCGGTTATAACTATATTTGACGAAGGTTGTTGTTGCCTGACCGGGCGGCGGCGATCATGATGGCAAGGGGCCACAGAGGACGCGCATGCCGACTTTTTCTCAAAGCCTTGAACAATCCCTGCATCGTGCGCTGGCGATCGCCAACGAGCGTCATCATCAATACGCGACACTGGAACACCTCCTTCTGTCCTTGATCGATGACTCCGATGCAGCGGCCGTGATGCGCGCATGCAGCGTCGACCTCGACAAGCTGCGCGGCAGTCTCGTGAACTACCTCGAAACCGAGTTCGAAAATCTGGTCACGGACGGCAGCGACGACGCCAAGCCGACCGCAGGTTTCCAGCGCGTGATCCAGCGCGCCGTGATCCACGTTCAGTCGTCGGGCCGCGAAGAGGTGACCGGCGCCAACGTGCTGATCGCGATCTTCGCCGAGCGTGAGAGCCACGCCGCGTATTTCCTGCAGGAGCAGGACATGACGCGTTACGACGCCGTCAACTACATCAGCCACGGCATCGCCAAGCGGCCCGGCGTGTCCGAGGCCCGCCCCGTGCGCGGCGTCGACGAAGAGACCGAGACCAAGGGCAGTGAGGACTCCAAGAAAAAGGGCGAGGCGCTGGAAACCTATTGCGTCAATCTCAACAAGAAAGCGCGGGACGGCAAGATCGATCCGGTGATCGGCCGCAACTCCGAGATCAACCGCGCCATCCAGGTGCTGTGCCGGCGCCAGAAGAACAACCCGCTGTTCGTCGGCGAAGCCGGCGTCGGCAAGACCGCGATCGCCGAAGGCCTGGCCAAGCGCATCGTCGACAGCGAAGTGCCCGAGGTGCTGGCGGCGGCGACCGTGTTCTCGCTCGACATGGGCACGTTGCTCGCGGGCACGCGCTATCGCGGCGACTTCGAGGAGCGCCTGAAGCAGGTCCTCAAGGAGCTCGAAGCGCATCCGAATGCGATCCTGTTCATCGACGAGATCCACACCGTGATCGGTGCGGGTGCGACGTCGGGCGGCGCCATGGATGCGTCCAACCTGCTCAAGCCGGCGCTGGCCTCGGGCTCGATCCGCTGCATGGGCTCGACGACCTACAAGGAGTATCGCCAGCACTTCGAGAAGGACCGCGCGCTGGTGCGCCGGTTCCAGAAGATCGACGTCAACGAGCCGTCAGTCGAAGATGCGATCGCGATCCTGAAAGGCCTGAAGCCGTATTTCGAGGACTATCACCGGCTGAAATACACCAACGAGGCCATCGAGGCCGCGGTGCAGCTGTCGTCGCGCTACATCCATGACCGCAAGCTGCCGGACAAGGCGATCGACGTGATCGACGAATCCGGCGCGGCGCAGATGCTGCTGGCCGAGAACAAGCGCAAGAAGACGATCGGCATCAAGGAGATCGAGACCACGATCGCCACGATGGCGCGGATCCCGCCGAAGAGCGTGTCGAAGGACGATGCCGAGGTGCTCAAACATCTCGAGCAGACCCTGAAGCGCGTGGTGTTCGGCCAGGACAAGGCGATCGATTCGCTGTCGGCCTCGATCAAGCTGGCCCGTGCTGGCCTGCGCGAGCCGGAGAAGCCGATCGGCTGCTATCTGTTCTCGGGTCCGACCGGCGTCGGCAAGACCGAGGTCGCCAAGCAGCTGGCGTCGACCCTGGGCGTCGAGCTGCTGCGCTTCGACATGTCGGAGTACATGGAGCGGCACACGGTGTCGCGCCTGATCGGCGCGCCTCCCGGCTATGTCGGCTTCGACCAGGGCGGCCTCTTGACCGACGGCGTCGACCAGCATCCGCATTGCGTGGTGCTGCTGGACGAGATCGAGAAGGCGCATCCGGATCTCTACAATGTGCTGCTGCAGATCATGGATCACGGCCGGCTCACCGACCACAATGGCAAGCAGGTCAACTTCCGCAACGTGATCCTGATCATGACCACGAATGCAGGCGCGGCCGACATGGCCAAGCAGGCGTTCGGCTTCCATCGCTCGAAGCGGGAAGGTGACGACCACGAGGCGATCAACCGGCAGTTCGCGCCGGAATTCCGCAACCGGCTCGACTCCATCGTCTCGTTCGCGCACCTCAACGTCGAGGTGATCGGCATGGTGGTCGAGAAGTTCGTGCTGCAGCTCGAGGCTCAGCTCGCCGACCGCGACGTCACGATCGAGCTGTCGGAGCCGGCCAAGGCTTGGCTGATCCAGCACGGCTATGACGAGCAGATGGGCGCACGGCCGATGGGCCGCGTGATCCAGGAGCACATCAAGAAGCCGCTGGCCGACGAGGTGCTGTTCGGCAAGCTGAAGGGCGGCGGGCATGTCCGTGTCGTCCTCGTCAAGGACGAATCCGGCGTCGAGGAGAAGATCGGCTTCGAGTTCGTCGAGGGCCCCGTCACGCCGAAGTCCGAAGTGCCGGCCGCGCGCAAGCGTAAGCCGAAGTCCGGCGGCGGCTCGAAGGGGCCGGCGCCGAAGGGACCGCTGGTCAAGGCGTAAGCCTGACGCTACGAGATGACTACGAAAGGCCGGCCATCGCGCCGGCCTTTTTCGTTGACGCGAGGTTCTTTGATGCGACGTCCGGCTCAGGCCGGCTTGACGAAGAAATACACCGTCAGGCCGCAGCCGACGGCGATGATGAAGCGGCGCACATGGGCCGGCGGGATGATCTGGCCAAGCCGCGCGCCGACGAAGCCGCCGACCATGGCAGCCCCCATCATCGTCAGCGTCTCCAGCCAATGCACGCGGCCTGAGAACGCAAAGATGGCGGAGGCCGTCATATTCATGAGCGCAGCGAGCAGCACCTTCATGCCGTTCATGGCGCGGATGTCGCGCATGCCGTAGAACACCAGGGCCGCCAGCATCAGGATGCCGATGCCGCCGCCGAAATAGCCGCCATAGATCGCGATCACGAACTGCACCGCCTGGATGGTCAGCGGCCCGAACCAGCGCGCGCCATCCTTCGGCGTAAAGCGCATGCCGAATGCGAACACGCTCGTGGCGAACAGCAACAGCCAGGGCACCAGCCGGCTGAAGGCGGCCGACGGTGTGACCAGGAGCAGCACGGCGCCGAGCGTGCCGCCGATCAGGCTGATGATCGACAGTCGCACGAGGTCGTGGCGCCAGGGCGCCTTTGCGTCGTTCAAGATCTCACGGGAGGCCCAAGCGCTGACGAACTGGCCGGGGCAGAGCGCGACGGTGCTGGAGGCGTTGGCGTCAATCGCGGGAATGCCGGCGGCGAGCAAGGTCGGGAAGGTCAGGAACGCGCCGCCGCCGGCCAGCGCATTGACGATGCCCGAGCCGAAGGCGGCGAGGGCGAGCAGGGCCAGCATCGTCCAGTCCGTTATCGCTGTCACTACTCGCCCTTCAGCCGCTGGCCGTCCTGGACGCGGACGCGCTCGGCGCCGCGGGCGCCGGCCGGCGACAGCCTGAGCATGCTCAGGAACGCGCCGACCAGCGCGAAACCGACCCCGGTCAAGAGCGACAGCCGCGTGCCGTCGGTCGAATCGATCGCGAGAAACATCGCGACCAGCGCCGCACCCGTGGTCTGGCCGAGCAGGCGCGCCGTGCCGAGCATGCCGCTGGCGCCGCCGGCGCGCTCGCGTGGCGCAGCGGCGATCATGGTGCGGTTGTTCGGCGTCTGGAACAGGCCGAAGCCGCAGCCGGCCAGCGCCATGCGCCAGACGATATCCCATGCCGACGGCTCGCGCGGCAGCAGGCCGAGCGCACCGAGCCCGCACGCGAAGATCACGAGACCGATGCCGCCGAGCAGCCCGGCTGGTACGCGCTCGACCAGCCGCCCCGCAATCGGCGCGGTCAGGCCGACCGCGATCGGCCACGGCGTGATCAGCAGGCCCATCTGCACCGGCGAATAGCCGAAATGGCTTTCGAGATAGAAGGGGATCGCGACGAAGGCGAGCATCTGTCCGCAGAACGACGAGATCGAGGTCGCGATCGACAGCGCGAACACTGGAATGCGCAGCAGGTCGAGCGGCAGCAGCGGCGAGGCCATATGGGTCTGGCGCCAGACCAGCCACACGCCGGCCGTGATGGCGACGACGAACTCGATCGCGCAGGTCACCAGCGCCTCGCCATGGCCGAGGCTGTCCACGGCGGCGATCAGGAAGCCGAAGGCGACCGCGCTCAGCGCCGCGCTCTGCCAATCGAACATGTGCGGCGCGCGCGGCGTATGCGGCAGGAAGCGGAAGCCGAAGACGAAGGTGACGATGCCGAGCGGCACGTTGATCGCGAACAGCCACGGCCAGTTGCCGACGGCGAGGATGCCGGCGGCGATGGTCGGACCGAGCGCGGCGGAGACCGCGACCACCATCGCATTGATGCCGATGCCGCGGCCGAGCAGAGCGTGCGGATAGGTGAAACGCACCAGCGCCGAGTTGACGCTGAGGATGCCGGCGGCGCCAAAGCCCTGCAGGATGCGCGCGAGCGTCAGCAGCAGCAGGCTGTCGGCCAGCGCACAGAAGGCGGAGGCAGCCGTGAACAGCACGAGGCCGGCGAGATAGACCCGCCGATAGCCGATGATCTCGCCGAGCGAGGCCAGCGGCAGCAGCGAGATCGTGACCGCGAGCTGATAGCCGTTGACGATCCAGATCGAAAAAGCAGGGCTCGCATTGAGGTCGCGGGCGATCGTCGGCAGCGCCACATT
This sequence comes from Bradyrhizobium sp. SZCCHNPS1003, assembly GCF_032381555.1. Lineage (NCBI taxonomy): Bacteria > Pseudomonadati > Pseudomonadota > Alphaproteobacteria > Hyphomicrobiales > Nitrobacteraceae > Bradyrhizobium > Bradyrhizobium sp. SZCCHNPS1003. Next base: position 101,934 of record NZ_JAUHIU010000017.1, on the reverse strand, counting down.
GGCGATCGCGCCGTCGATCACGGCCAGCACGATGCCGAGGGCGATCGTCACGATCGCCCAGGTGCGCTGCGGCAGCGGCAGTCCGTCGGCGTGCAGACCCGTGGTCGTCGGCGTCTTCATGCGGGCTCCGTCCGCAGCCGGGTCGCGGGCAATGGACGGGAACGGGCAACCGCGCCGCACAAGCCCCGTTCCACGCCGGCGGACCGCGCCGCCGCGTCACCGCCGTTTGGGGCGGGCCTGAATGGTCCTGAGATAATTGACCGCGGCTTCCGCCTCGGGCCGCTCGAACTGGAAGCTCGGCATGTCCTTGTGAATGGTCGACAGGCCGGTCTGCAGCCGCTGGGCAAAATCCTCGTCGTAGAGCTTGCTGTCACCGAAGGTCCTGAACGGGGGCGCGTCGGGGTGCCGGCTGGCGCCTGTGAGACCTACCGCATGGCATCGGCTGCAAAGGCTTTGCAAGAGCGCTTTTCCACGCTTCTGCTCGCTGTCCAGCGCATGGCTGGCGGTCGACGCGAACGCCAGCAGCAGGCAGGCGGACCCCATTCGTCGTCTCATGAACTCGTTCTCGCGTGTCTTGCGCCCGGCTACCAGCGGCCCTCGGCCTTGCTATAGGCATATAGGGCGATCAGCCCGATCGTCACCAGGGTCGAGCCGATCAGGACGATCCGGTCCCAGCGCAGCTGTGTCTCGTCGTCCCGCTGCAAGGTCAGCAGGGAGAACAGGGCCTTCATGGCAAAGCGGCGCATCGGATCGATCCCGGCAGCGGCCGCACATTCCGATGACGTGGGCCGGCCGCAGCTTAGCCTGCCCAATCGTTGCGCCGCCATGGCGAACATCTTGGGTCTGATGTCCGGCTTCCGGAGGGGCTCGGAAGCCGGATGGTCGAACTACCCAGCCTGTCCCATCACGACGTCTGCAACCGCCCGCGCGACTTTCGCGATCGTTGCGTTGCGATCCTCGGGAGACGCCTGTGAACCAGTCAGATAGGCCGTGACCAGAACCGGTTTGCGGCCCGGGGGCCAGAGAATGCCGACGTCGTTGGTCGTGCCGCGGTCCCCAGCGCCCGTCTTGTCGGCGACGCGCCAGTCACGCGGCACACCGGCGCGAAGCCGAGTGTCGCCGGTCTTGTTGGCGATCATCCAGTCCGTCAATCGCTGGCGCATATTCGTCGACAAGACCTCGCCAAGGAGCACGCGGCGCAGGTTCTGTAGCATGGCGGCCGGACTGGTCGTGTCGCGAGGGTCGTCGGCCAGCGCCTCGTTGAGCTCAACTTCCCAGCGGTCCAGGCGGCTGATCTCGTCGCCGATCGATCGGGCAAAACGCGTCAGACCCGCAGGACCGCCGATCTGCCGCAACAGGAGATTTCCCGCGGTGTTGTCGCTCTGGGTGAGCGCAGCTTCGCAGAGCTCGGCGAGTGTCATGCCGCGGCCGACGTGCTCCTTGGTCACCGGCGAATATGTTACGAGATCCTTCGCCTCGAACGGGGCGCGCGTGTCGAGATGCAGTTCGCCGGCGTCGACGCGCTTCAGGACAGCCGCGGAAGCCAGACACTTGAACGTGCTGCACATCGGAAAGCGCTCGGCCGAGCGCAGGCCCGCCTCGAACCCGCTTTCGGAGTCGAGGACGGCGATGCCGAGCCGTCCGAGGCTCTCGCGCTCGATGCGGGCGAGTTCCCCTTCCAGATGCGCCCTTCGGTCGGCCGCCGCCTTCGCTGCAGGTGATGGCAGCCCGCTCGCCGCAGCCGCTATCCCGAGGATTCCAAGACCCAGATGCCGTCTCGTCAGCATGTTCATTCTCCAGTGACTGCGCGAACCTGCCGAACGAGGTGACGACTGACAAACGATCATTTATTCGTCGAGCCATGAGCAGAACTTGGTCATCATGCCCATCCGCAGCCATCTCCCTTTGAACGCCTTGCGGGCCTTCGAAGCATCCGCCCGGCATCTGAGCTTCACCAAGGCAGGCTTGGAGCTCAGGGTCACGCAGACCGCGATCAGTCACCAGGTGAAACAGCTCGAGCAGATGTTGGGCGCTCACCTGTTCCGGCGCCTGCCGCGTGGCCTCACGTTGACCGACGAAGCCCTGGCTCTGTTTCCCGTCCTCAACGATGCGTTCAGTCGCATCAGCGGCGCGATCGATCGCATCGAAGCGAAGGGAACCCGCGAGGTCGTGACCGTCGGCTGTGTCGGCACCTTTGCAACGGGATGGCTGTTGCAACGCCTCGACGGTTTTCGAGATACGCACCCCCATATCGACCTGCGCCTCCTCACCAACAACAACCGCATCGATATCGCCGGAGACGGGCTCGACATCGCGCTTCGCTTCGGCGACGGCTCCTGGCACGGCACTGAGGCCATCCATCTGATGTCTGCCCCGCTGTCGCCCGTCTGTCATCCCGATGTCGCGAGTCGTCTGCGCGCGCCGTCGGACCTCGCGGACGAAAATCTCCTGCGGTCGTATCGCGCCGAGGAATGGCCATTATGGTTTGCAGTCGCGGGCGCTCTATGCCCGATGATCCAGGGGCCGATCTTCGACAGCTCCGTCGCGATGGCCGAAGCGGCCGCGCGCGGCGTCGGCGTTGGCCTGGTTCCGATCGCCATGTTCAGCTGCGAGCTCGAGACGGGTCGGCTGGTCCGGCCGTTTGCGGCTGAGGTCGCCGCCGGTTCTTATTGGCTGACCTGGTTGAAGTCGAAAGAACCGACGTTCGGGATGCGTGCCTTTCGTGACTGGCTGGTTGATGCCTTGCGCGCTGATCCGCCGCGCTGACGGCCGGTCGCCACCGCGCACAAGCTGAGGGCGCGAACAGCGCCACGAGGCGCGTGAGGCGGGCGCGTTGCGGCCAGCTCAGCGCTTTACGGCGCTGCGCCGCCACTCGCGCGGCGACAGGCCGAACTGCTCGCGGAACACGCGGCCGAAATGCGAGAGATCGTTGAAGCCCCAGGACAAGGCGATTTCGCTGATCTGACGATGCGCCAGCATCGGCGAGCCGAGATCGCGCCGGCACTGCTTGAGCCGCTCAGCCAGCACGAAGCGCTGGAACGACGTCTCCTCGTCCGAGAACAGATCGTTGACGTAGCGCGCCGATAGCCCGAGCTCGCGTGCGATCTCCGGCAGTGAGAGGTCGGCGTCGGGCAGCCGGGTGCGGATGTGCGCCTTGATGCGATAAAGCAGCGCTGCGCGATGGCTCGAGGCGGGCAGGGGCTGTGTGCGAAGCCGCTCGGCCAAGGTCATGGCGAGCAGGTCGGCAGCCTGGTCGGCCAGAGGTTCGGCATGCTCGGGGCCGATGTGCTCGGCGCGTTCGCAGAGCCTGACGATGAAATCATGGGCGAGCGGCTGCAGCGGGCTATCGGGGCCGAAGCTGATCGCCGTCACGGTCTCCGTCGGGCCGATCCGGCGCTGCAGCATCTCGCGCGGGAGCTTGAACACGATCTGCTTGAACGCGGCGTCGAACTGCAGCTCGTAGGGGCGGGTCGTGTCGTAGATCGCGAACTCGCCGGGCCGGATCACGGTGTCGCGGCCATCCTGAACGACGCCGCCGATTCCCTCTCGCCCGAGCGCGACGAGGACGAAGTCGGCATCCGCCCGCGCGATGCGCTGCGAGGTCCGGTGCACGCGCTGCCGGTCCGAGGCCACCTCGGAGCAGACGGCCCGTCCCAACGCGGTGTGGGTCACCGAGCCCCGAAACGCGCTGCCGAGATCAGACGTGCAGTCGAGGCCGACGTAGACGTCGCAGACGATGTCCTGCCACAGCGCCAGCCGGCGGTGGCCCGGGCTTCCTTCCGTGGTGAACAGGACCGGCATCGCTCCGTCTCCCTCCGCCTCTGTGTCGCGTGGATCGTCGGAAATGCAGCAAGTTCTGGGCCGGCTGGTCTCTCGCTGGCGGCCGCAGTCGAGTTTTCGTTCCCTCCAAGACGAGCGCGAATGATCGCCGAGGTCAATACTCCCCTGCGAATGCGGCGCGCGGCGCCGCCGATCCGGAAGAGGGGAGACGCGGGATGGGACTGGCACATCCGAAATACAAGGTGGCGGTGGTGCAGGCGGCGCCGGCCTGGCTCGACCTGGACGCCTCGATCAAGAAGACCGTCGGCCTGATCGAGGAGGCGGCCGACAAAGGTGCCAAGCTGATCGCATTTCCGGAGGTCTTCATCCCCGGCTATCCCTGGCACATCTGGATGGACTCGCCGGCCTGGTGCATCGGCCGTGGCTTCGTGCAGCGCTATTTCGACAATTCGCTGGCCTATGACAGCCCGCAGGCCGAGGCGCTGCGCGCCGCCGTGCGCAAGGCCAGGCTCACGGCCGTGCTGGGACTGTCCGAGCGCGACGGCGGCAGCCTCTACATCGCGCAATGGCTGATCGGCCCGGACGGCGAGACCATCGCCCGGCGCCGCAAGCTGCGGCCGACCCATGCCGAGCGCACCGTCTATGGCGAGGGCGACGGCAGCGATCTCGCTGTGCACGACCGGCCTGACATCGGCCGGATCGGTGCGCTGTGCTGCTGGGAGCATCTGCAGCCGCTGTCGAAATACGCGATGTATGCCCAGAACGAGCAGGTGCATGTCGCGGCCTGGCCGAGCTTCTCGCTGTACGATCCGTTCGCGCCGGCGCTCGGCGCCGAGGTCAACAACGCCGCCTCGCGCGTCTATGCCGTCGAGGGCTCGTGCTTCGTGCTGGCGCCGTGTGCCACCGTCTCGCCGGCGATGATCGACGAGCTGTGTGACCGGCCCGACAAGCACGCGCTGCTGCATGTCGGCGGCGGCCACGCCGCGATCTTCGGTCCAGACGGCTCTTCGCTTGCGGAGAAGCTGCCGCCGGAGCAGGAGGGGTTGCTGATCGCCGAGATCGATCTCGGCATGATCGGCATCGCCAAGAACGCCGCCGATCCGGCGGGACACTATTCTCGCCCCGACGTGACCCGGCTGCTGCTCAACAAGAAGCCGCTCAACCGGGTCGAGGCCTTCGCGCTGCCGGTCGACGCGGTCACGCCCGGCGAGGCGCAATCGGCGGCTGGCTGACAGGCTTGGTGGGCGCTAGGTCCCGGCCTCCGGTTGTGCCGGCGGCGGGGCCGACCGCCGCGGCGGCCGCTGCGCACGGCCTGCCGGCGCCGCCATGCGCGGCTGCAAGGTGACGATCACCGGGTTTGGCTTGTGGTCGGTCGCCGCGCCAGTCGCGGCGTCCACACCCATGCCGATCAGGCCGCCCGCTAAGATGTTGCCGGCGAAGCCGGCCGCGCCGGTCGCCGGGATGTCCTTGGTCAACGGGATGATCTGGGTCTCGTAGCCCGGCTTTTCGATGGTGACAGAGATGTCGGCATTGCGCTTGGCGACGAACGAGCAGGGCGTCGTGCAGGTCATCGGCGCTTCGAGACCGGCGATCGTGGCCTCGGCCCCGGACGGTGTCGACGCGACACTGATCGTCTCGGTTGTACCCCGCGTTACGGACGCGCAACCTCCCAGCGCGGCGCACAGCGCTACGAACGCTACAACTCTCATTTGGTACTGCCCCCTTGAAACCCGGGGGAACTCAAGCGCAACTGGAGCGGGACGGCAAGCGCAATCAGCATTATCCGAAGAAATTCCCGGGCGAGTTTCACGCGAGTGTGGCTTTCACACCTGCTTTCCACGAACCTGCCGTGCGATCGCCTTCTGCGCATCGAACTCGGCGCGCCGCCGCGCCAGCTCTTCCGGCGCGAGCATGGCCGGATTGCTGTAGTCGCGCTTCCAGCCGTGATCGTCGCTCCACTGCAAAGGCGATTGTACGGTCGTCCGTGCGGCTGGTGAACTCTCGAGGATACGCAAGGCGAGCTCGAGCGTGAAGGCCTGTGAGGCCGCGTCGTGCGGCTTGCCGGCGGAATTGCCGAGCGGAAAATCCGAGAACAGGAAGCGCGGTGCTGCGGCGTGCTCGACGATGTCCTTGGCGCAGCCCATGACGACGGTCGCGATGCCGTTCGCTTCGAGATGCCGGGCCACCAGGCTCACGGTCTGGTGGCACACTGGACAGTTCGGCACCAGCACGACGGCGTCGATCTCGTCGGTGCGGCAGCGCGCAAGAATCTCCGGCGCATCGGTCTCGATCGTCACGCGCTGGCTGCGATTGGTCGGCGCGCCGAAGAAGCGCGGTCCGACCGCGCCGATGCGGCCTTCACCTGCCAGCCTGATGAGCTGTGGAAGCGGAAACCAGGTGCCGGAATCCTCGGCCGAGGTGTGCGCGCGATCATAGGCGATGTGGGAAATGCGCAGGTCGTGCTGCGCCGACGTGTCGCCGTCATAGACGGAGTAGAACTTGGCGCCGCCATTATAGGGCGCGCCGGGGCCTTGATCGCCTTTGGCGGGATCGAACGGCGCGGCCGTGGTGACAACGGTGACGCGCGACTGCGCGAGCGGCTTGCGCAAGGGATGGAACGGCGCCGACGTGTAGTGAGCCCAGCGATAGGGCGTGTCATAGCCGATCGCGAGATAGTAGTCGCGCGTGCGCGCCATGTAGGACAAGGGCGCATCGCTTTCGGGCGCGAAGCCGAGTCTGTCGTCGGTCGGTGCGGTCATCCGTCGCGCTCCCTGCAGGATTTTCGGATTGCTAGCCCGCTCATTCGCTGTGTCAAGGCGCCGCGCGGTGGAACCCCGCATGGTCCTGGGCTTTGTCTGTCGGCAGAATTCCAACCATTGCACCGCGCTCACGATGCTTTCCATGGTTTCGATTGCTCGCATTGCCTGTCTCGGCCTTGCCCTGATCCTCACCGGGCCGTTGTCCGGCGTGGCGGCGGAGCAGGGCTCAGACCGTGACGTTGCCGTGCCGGCTGATCCGAAGGGCGGCGCGCAGCAGGACGCGCCGCACGAGACTGCGAAGCCGGCAGAGGCTGCGGCAGAGGGCCCGGAGATCAAGGCCGAGGAGTCCAAGGAGAGCGGCACCCGCGAGGCGATCTGCCTGATGATCGAATCCGCAGCCAAGGCGAATGATCTGCCGCTCGAATTCTTCGCTCGCGTGATCTGGCAGGAGAGCCGCTTTCAGAGCGATGCAGTCGGGCCGGTCACGCGCAACGGCCAGCGCGCGCAGGGAATTGCGCAGTTCATGCCGGGCACGGCGAACCAGCGCCAGTTGCTCGATCCGTTCGATCCGGTTCAGGCCCTGCCGAAGTCGGCGCAGTTCCTGGCCGAGCTGCGCGACCAGTTCGGCAATCTCGGGCTCGCGGCGGCGGCCTACAATGCGGGGCCGCGCCGGGTGCAGGACTGGCTCACCGGCAAGGGGCAGATGCCCTGGGAGACCCGCAACTACGTTTCGGCCATCACGGGCGCCACGATCGACGAGTGGGCGGCCGCCGGCAGCGGCGGCAAGACGCCGCCGAGCCCGCCGCCGACCTCGTGTCGTCAGCTGATGGCCATGTTAAAGCGCGCGCCGAATCCGTTCGTCACGGAGCTCGAGCAGCATGTGGCGCTGTCGGCCGCGAAACCATGGGGCGTCCAACTGGCTGCAGGCTTCGACCGCAACAAGGCGCTCGCGATGTATTCGCGGGCGATCAAGAGGCTTGGCCCGGTCATCGGCGACCGCGACCCGAGCCTGCTGTCGTCGGTGATGCGCTCGCGCGGCAACCACGCCTTCTACCAGGTGCGGATCGGCACCGAGACACGGGCCGAGGCCGACGCGCTCTGCAGCCGGATCCGCGGGGCCGGTGGCGCCTGCTTCGTGCTGCGCAATCGCTCCGGATAGAGCTCGTGCGGCGCCGCGCGTGGGGATGGTGGGAATGGCTGCGCCGGACGCAGACCCGCGCGCGCCTGATGGCGGTTGACGCGAGCGGCTTTCGCCAGCCTTATCGCGGTTCGTTCCGCTGGGCCGCCCGTGACACTTCCTCCGCTCGATTCGCCGCAATGGCATGGTTCACTGCGCGCCTTCGGCTGGGGGCTGCGCGCGACGTCAGCGACCATCCTGTCAGTGGTGCTGTTCGTCACCTTCATCGGCATCGGCGCGCTCGCCCACGATACCCGTTTCAGCATGCTCTGGGCGATCCTGAGCACGGTACTGGTTTGGGCCGGGCCGGCGCAGATCATCCTGGTCTCCACGCTCGGCTCCGGCCAGACCATTCTGCAATCGGCGATCGCGGTCACGATGAGCGCGATCCGGCTGTTTCCGATGGTGGTGGCGGTGCTGCCGCTGATCCGCTCGCCGCAGACCAAGCGGCGGCACCTGGTGCTGATCGCGCATTTCACCGCCGTGACCCTGTGGGTCGAATGCTATCGCTTCCTGCCGCATGTGCCGCGCGAGCGCCGCATCGCCTTCGTGCATGGGCTCGGTACCGGCCTGATGGGGATTGCGCTGATCGCGACCATCATCGGCTATCTTCTCGCCGCCAACCTGTCGCAGACCTTCGGCGCCGCGGTGCTCTTGCTGACGCCGCTGGCGTTCCTGTTCTCGACCCTGCGCAACGCCAGGGAGCTGGCCGACGTGCTCGCGCTCGGCCTTGGCCTCGTGCTGTATCCCGTGGCGGCCCAGCTCAACAGCGGCGTCGATATCCTGGTCAGCGGCGTCGTCGCCGGAACGCTCGCGTTCGGCGCGCACAAATGGCGCGAGCGGCGGGGGCCGGCATGAGCGACTTCATCGGCGATTGGCATGCGCTCGTGGTGCTGCTGGTGGCGGGCGTGATCCCCAACCAGATCTGGCGCCTGCTCGGGCTGTGGTTCGGCAGCGGGCTCGACGAGGGCTCGGACCTGCTGATGTGGGTCAAGGCGGTCGCGACCGCCATCTTGGCTGGGGTCATCGCCCAGATCCTGGTGCAGCCGCCGGGCGCGCTCGCCAGCGTGCCATGGGGCCTGCGCTACGGCGCGGTCGTTGCCGGCCTTGCGGCCTTCATGGCGAGCCGCCGCTCGATCTTTGCCGGTGTCGTCTGCGGCGAGGCCGTCATGCTGGCCGGCAAATGGTGGTTCGGCTGAGTTGCGCGATCTTGCGCAACCGCAATTGCGGTGAGCCGAGGTTCGGATAGATTGCCGGGAAGACCCAAGGACTCCGCAATGACCACTGATACCGATCTCCGCCCGGGAGAAGTCGCCGTCGACGCGCCCCAGCCGCGCGACGCCACGCTGTATTTCATCGGCCGCATCCGCACGCCCTGGACCTCGCGGCTCGAGACGCCGCGGCAGGGCAGCTTCGAGGGGCCGGTATGCCGGCTCGAGATTTTCGAGCCCTGGGTCCCGGCGCTGCAGGGCATCGACGCCTTCAGCCATCTCCAGGTGCTGTACTGGCTCAACCGGGCGCGCCGGAATCTCGTGAAGCAGAGCCCGCGCCATCATGACGGCGAGACCCGGGGCACCTTCGCGCTGCGCTCGCCGGTGCGTCCCAATCCGATCGGCGTGTCGACCGTCCGCTTCGTCGCGTTGGAAGGCAACACCGTGCTGGTGCGCGGTCTCGACTGCCTCGACGAGACGCCGCTGATCGACCTGAAGCCGGATCATTGCGCGTTCACGCCGGCGGCGGCTGGTGAGGATGACAAATAGGACCGACGGATCCGGATGTCGAAGGTGAACAAGCGGCCGCAGAAGACGGTGACAGCTCAGGATGCGATCACGGCGGACCTCGTCGCCGTGCTGGTGGCGGTGACCGACGGCCATCCGAAGATCATGACGATCGAGCACGCTGCGGCGCTGCCGAGCGGACCGTTTCAGTTCGCGCACCGCTCGCTGCAGATGGGCCTGCGCGCCTGGGTCAAGGCGCAGACCGGCCATCCGCTCGGCTATGTCGAGCAGCTCTACACCTTCGCCGACCGCGGTCGCGGCGGCGATCCCGAGGCGCCGCATCGTATCTCCATCAGCTATCTCGGCCTGACACGCGAGGAAGAGGGGCGCGAGGGCGCGGATGCGCAATGGTCGTCATGGTACGACTACTTCCCGTGGGAGGATCATCGCGACGGACCGCCGACGATCCTGGCCAAGATCATCGCGCCGAAGCTGAAGGCCTGGGCGCGAGCCGCCGACCAGCCGGCGCTGCAGAAGACAAGGTGGCAGCGCGCCGCGATCACTTTCGGTCTCGATGGCCGCGAGTGGAACGAGGAATTGGCGCTGCAGCGCTATGAGCTGCTGTACGAGGCTGCGCTGATTCCCGAGAGTACGCGCGAGAAGGAGGCCCGCCAGGCGGAGGTGCCCGGCCGCGCCATGATCGGTGATCACCGTCGGATTCTCGCTACCGGCATTGCCCGTCTGCGCGCCAAGATCAAATACCGGCCGGTCGTGTTCGAGTTGATGCCGGAAGAATTTACACTGCTGCAATTGCAGCGCAGCGTCGAGGCACTGGCCGGCCGGCTCGTGCACAAGCAGAACTTCCGCCGCCTCATCGAGCAGCAGGAACTGGTTGAAGAGACAGGCGCAATTGCTGCCGACACGATCGGTCGGCCGGCCAAGCTGTTTCGCTTCAGGCAGGGCGTTCTGGCCGAGCGGGCGGTGGTCGGAACCAAGCTGCCGCTCTCGCGGTCTTGATCTCCCGCTCTTGACAAGGCTTATGCTCAGGATAAGTATAAGGCATCTTATGCTCACGGAGAGTATAAATGGCCGAGCTTGTCCTGCCTGCCGTCGCGCCGAATGCACCGCTTGCTGAGCGTCTGAGGCGGGTGATCCCGCCGCCGGAATGGGCCGTCTTCGAGGACGACGTCGAAGCCATTCTGGCGCTGAAGCGCCAGCGCAATGCCGTGGTGCTGGCGCACAACTATCAGACGCCCGAGATCTATCACGGCGTCGCCGACATCGTCGGCGACAGCCTGCTGCTGGCGCGCGAAGCGACCAAGGTCGATGCCGAGGTGATCGTGCTCGCCGGCGTCCACTTCATGGCCGAGACCGCCAAGCTGCTCAATCCTGACAAGACGGTGTTGATCCCCGACGTAAAGGCGGGCTGCTCATTGGCGGAATCGATCACCGCCGACGACGTGCGGCTGATGCGCGCGCGCCACCCGGGCGTGCCGGTGGTCGCCTATGTCAACACGTCGGTGGCGGTGAAGGCCGAGTCCGACGTCTGCTGCACGTCCGGCAACGCACGCGCGGTCGTCGAGTCGCTCGGCGTCGATCACGTCATCATGCTGCCGGATGAATATCTCGCGCGGAACGTCGCCGCACAGACAAAGGTCAGGATCACGGCCTGGAAGGGGCATTGCGAGGTGCATGAGCGCTTCAGCGCCGATGACGTCCGCACGCTGCGCGACAACCATCCTGGTGTCACCGTGCTCGCGCATCCGGAGTGTCCGCCCGAGGTCGTGGCGGAGGCGGACTTCGCCGGCTCGACCGCGGCGATGTCGGACTTCGTCGGAGCAAGGAGGCCGGCCCGCGTGGTGCTGCTGACGGAATGTTCGATGAGCGACAATGTCGCCGTGCTCCATCCCGACATCGAGTTCATCCGCCCCTGCAATCTGTGCCCGCACATGAAGCGGATCACCCTGAAGAACATCCGCCACGCGCTCGAGACCAACACGCACGAGGTCACGATCGATCCCGCGATGGCCGAGCGCGCGCGGCGCTCGGTGGAAAGGATGCTGGCGTCATGAGCATCGATGTTTCGGCGTTGATCGGCCGTCCCGTGATCATCGGCGGCGGTGCCGCAGGTCTGATGACGGCGCTTGCGCTTGCACCCGAGCCCGTCGTGCTGTTGTCGAAGTCGCCGCTCGGCGCGGAGGCGTCGAGCATGTGGGCGCAGGGTGGACTGGCCGCGGCGGTTGGCGATGACGATGATCCGGGGCTGCATCTGAAGGACACGCTCGCCGCCGGAGCGGGATTGTGCGACGAGGCCGCTGCGCGCCGCATCATCGAAGCAGCTCCGGCCGCGGTCGAGCGCCTCGCGCAGCTTGGCGTTGCGTTCGACCGAGGTGCGGATGGACGTTGGCGTCTGGGCCTGGAGGCCGCACACAGCCGCAACCGGATCGTGCATGCGACCGGCGACGGCACGGGACGCGAGATCATGCGCGCACTGATCGTGGCTGTGCGGCGTTGTGCTTCGGTGACCTTGCTCGAAGGCGTCGAGGCGCGCCGGCTGATTGTCAATGACAACGCGATCCAGGGCGTGGCTGCGGCGCGCGGCGGTGAGGCTCTGATCCTCGGCACGACACGCGTCGTGATCGCAACCGGCGGCATCGGCGGCCTGTTCCTCGACAGCACCAATCCGGCCGGCTGTTTCGGCCAGGGCCTCGCGCTCGCGGCGCGGGCTGGTGCGGTGCTGTCCGACCTCGAATTCGTGCAGTTTCACCCGACGGCGTTCGACGGGCCGTCGCGGCCGCTGCCGCTGCTCACCGAGGCGATCCGCGGCGATGGCGCCGTCCTGATCGACGACACTGGCACGCGCTTCATGGCCGACGAGCCCGGCGCTGAGCTGGCGCCGCGCGACGTGGTGGCGCGGGCGGTATGGCGCCGCCGTGCGCAAGGCCACCGCGTGTTCCTCGATGCGCGCGAGAAGCCTGGCAAGGATTTCGCTGCGCGCTATCCCGTGATCAGCGCCTTCTGCCGCATGGCGGGCATCGATCCCGCGCGCGATCCGATCCCCGTGCGGCCGGCCGTGCACTATCATATGGGCGGCATCGCTGTTGACGCGATGGGACGCAGCACGGTCGAGGGCTTGTGGGCCTGTGGCGAAGCCAGCCGCACCGGCCTGCACGGCGCCAACCGGCTCGCCAGCAACTCGCTGATGGAAGCGATCGTCTGCGCGCAATGGGTGGCCGAGAGCGTGGCCGGCGCGCCGCAGCATGCGGGCAAGCCGTGCGAGGTGGCGGCAATTCCGCCGGCGTCCGATCCGTCCGCCGTGCGGTCGCTGTTGTCGCACGCGCTCGGCGTGATGCGTGAGCGCGGCGCGATCGCTGCTGCTGTCCGCAGCCTTCTTCCGCTGGCAGAGCAGGCCGGGCCCATGGCTGACCCGGCGCTGGTCGGCCTGATGCTCGCGGTCGCGGCCCATGCGCGGGAGGAGAGCCGCGGCGCGCATTTCCGCTGCGATCGTCCGGACACGCTGCGCGTCGCGCAGCCGTCCAGCTTCACTCTGTCCGAGGCGGTCGCCGTTGCACGCGACATTGTCGAGGCGGAGCAGACGCCGTTCAGGAGCGCAGTGCCATGACTCTCAATCCTCTCTCGTCCTTGCTCTACGAGCCGCTGGTGCGCATGGCTCTGCTCGAGGATCTCGGCCGCGCCGGCGACATCACCACCGATGCCATCGTCCCCGCCGAGCAGCGCGCCTCGCTGAAGCTGAGGGCGCGCCAGCACGGGGTGATCGCAGGTCTCGATGTGGCGCGCTGCGCCTTCCAGACCGTCTCGCCGGACGTGCGCATGGAGATCGTGCGACCGGACGGCAGCGTCGTGACGCCGGGAGACGCGATCGCGACCATCAGCGGCCCGGCACGGGCGCTGCTGACCGGCGAGCGCGTCGCGCTCAACTTCCTCTGCCGTTTGAGCGGGGTCGCCAGCGCGACGGCGTCCCTGGTCGCCGCGGTGAAAGGGACCAAGGCGCAGATCGTCTGCACCAGGAAGACCACGCCGGGCCTGCGCGCGCTGGAGAAATATGCGGTGCGCGCGGGTGGCGGCGGCAATCACCGCTTAGGGCTCGATGACGCCGTGCTGATCAAGGACAACCACATCGCCATCGCCGGCGGCATCAAGGCTGCAATCACACGCGCAAAGGCCCATGCCGGCCATCTCGTCAAGATCGAGGTCGAGGTCGATACTCTGGCGCAGCTCGAGCAGGCGCTGACGCTGGGCGTCGATGCGGTGCTGCTCGACAACATGACGCCGGCGGAGCTCGAAGCCGCCGTCGGCATGATCAGCGGCAAGGCCATCGCGGAAGCCTCGGGCCGGATCACCGTGGAGACCGCACCCGCGATCGCCGCGGCCGGCGTCGACCTGATCTCGGTCGGCTGGATCACGCATTCGTCGGCCGCGCTGGACATCGGGCTCGACGAGGCGTGATCAGCCCTTGAGCACGGCGATCAGCTTCGCGGCATTCTCCTCCAGCACCTTCGGATCTTCCTTACGGCTCGCGGGCGGCAGCAGGGAATCGCCGTTGTGGCGCGGCATGATATGGACGTGGAGGTGGAACACCATCTGCCCGCCGGCATGCTCGTTGAACTGCTGCACGGTGATGCCGTCGGCGGCGAACGCGGTCTTGGCGGCGCGCGCGATGGTGCGCACGGCACGGCCGACGTGGAGATAGTCCTCCTCGGTGATGTCCAGGATGTTGCGTGCAGCGGCCTTCGGGATCACCAGGGTGTGGCCGGGCACGCGCGGCATGATGTCGAGGAACGCCAGCACGTGGTCGTTCTCATAGACCTTGGTGCAGGGGAATTCGCCGCGCAGGATCTTCGCGAACGGATTGTTGGGATCGTAGGCGGTCATGGGCAGTCCCTTAAGCGGTTCCTCTTGGTGCGCCTTACTCTCACCGGCACGTGTCGCCGGTCAAGACGGCTCGTCCATCCCTTTCCGGAACGGTCCGGATTCGGCGAGCTCGCGGCCGGCCTCCTCGACATAGGCGCGCTCGCGCTTGAGATAGTCGTCGATGGCCCGGCGCAGGCCGCGGTCGGCGATGTAGTGCGCGGAGTAGGTGGTCTGCGGCAGGTAGCCGCGCGCGATCTTGTGCTCGCCCTGGGCGCCGGCCTCGACCACCCCCAGCTTGTGCTGGATCGCGAAATCGATCGCCTGGTAGTAGCAGACCTCGAAATGCAGGAACGGGTGATGCTCGATGGCGCCCCAGTTGCGGCCGAACAGCGTGTCCGAGCCGATGAAGTTGATGGCGCCGGCGATCCAGCGTCCGTCGCGCTTGGCCATGACCAGCAGCACGTCTTCGGCCATGGTCTCGCCGATCAGCGCGAAGAACTTGCGGGTCAGATACGGCCGGCCCCATTTGCGTGAGCCGGTCTCCATGTAGAAATCGAAGAAGGCGTCCCAGGCATCCTCGGTGATGTCCTTGCCGGTCAACCAATGGATGCTGATGCCGGCGCCGAGCGCATCGCGGCGCTCGCGCTTGATCGCCTTGCGGTGGCGCGAATTCATCGTCGCCAGGAAATCGTCGAAGCTGGAAAAACCCTGATTGTGCCAGTGGAACTGCTGGTCGGTGCGCTGCAGGAAACCCTGCGCTGCAAGCAGCTGCCATTCGGATTCACGGGCGAAGGTGACGTGCACCGACGACGCCTCGCTGATCCCGCACAACGCCTTCAGGCCCTGGGCGAGGGCGTTGCCTATCAACTCCCGGTCCTGGTCGGCGCGGATCAGCAGCCGCGGCCCACTGGCAGGCGTGAATGGGACGGAGACCTGGAGCTTCGGATAATAGCGCCCGCCGGCGCGCTCATAGGCATCAGCCCAGCCGCGGTCGAAGACATATTCGCCCTGCGAGTGGGACTTGAGATAGCAGGGCACGACGCCAAGGACCTCGTCACCCATTTTCGCCACCAGATGGCGCGGCGCCCAGCCGGTGCGCAGGGTGGCCGAGCCGGAGGCTTCGAGCGCCGAGAAAAATGCGTGTGAGATGAACGGATTGTAGCCGCGACCGCAGGCGGGAGATGAGCCGGGACTCACGCGACCGTCCGGATTGGCACAGGCGTCCCATGCTGCAGCCGGGATTTCGCTGACCCCGGGGACGGCTTCGAGCGTGATCTCAGGTGATGCCATCGAGTCCTTGAAAGTCGAGTCCTTAAGAGAACCTAACGAGCGGCGTCCCGGCGGCGACGCTCGAATGGCCGGTCCCTCAAGATCGTGCATCGCAGCAGCGAGTTCAAGGCCGGCGTCACGTCTCCGGCGTAAACCCTTCGAAGATCATCTGATCCGCATAGCGGGCTGCGGCGGCGCGCTGCTCGGGGGTGCGGACGGTCCAGGTCAGCAGCGGGCAGCCGAACACGTTGCGCGCGATCCAGGGGGCAGGCGCAGGCAGCTGCTCGACCCAATAGGCGACGAAATGCGGCTGGCTGCTGAAGCCATGCTTGAGATGCAGCATGCTGTCGCGTTGCGCCTGGGTCAGCTTGGCCCAGTAGCCGTCCTCGTAGCTGCGCTGGGCGACGATGCCGCGCGTCAGCTCCGGCATGGTTTCGCGCAGCGCCAGCACCTGGTCCGGATCGAACGACATGCCGACCACCGGCCCGGAATAGGACGTCAGCACCTCGGCCATGCGCCGGACCAGCCGGTGATCGCCCTGGAACGTGCTCTTGACCTCGACGACCAGCGGCACGCGCCCGGCGATCAGGTTGCAGAGGTCGCCGAGCGTCATCATGTGCTCGTCGGTCTGCTTGAACTTGATCGCTTTCAGCTCAGCTGCGGTCTTCTCGATCAGCGGGCCGGTGCCCTCGGTGAGGCGTCCGAGATCATAGTCGTGATGCACCATGGCCTCGCCATCGGCCGACAGCTGGATGTCGCATTCGATGGCGAAGTTGCCGGCCACGGCGCCGCGCGCGGCGGCCGGCATGTTCTCGATGATGCCGCTGACAGCATCATGCAGGCCGCGATGGGCGACGGGGCGGGCCGTCAGCCAGTCAGGTGCGCGCATTCGCCCCGTCCATTTTGCTGGCGCATGATCTCGTCGGAAAACCGTTTCGCACTTTTCCGGATCATGCGCTCTCTCTCATTCAACCTCGAACACGCCTTCGACTTCCACCGCCGCATCGGACGGCAGGGCCGAGACGCCGACGGTGGTGCGGGCGTGGCGGCCCTTGTCGCCGAACGCTGCGACCATCAGGTCGGAGGCGCCGTTGAGCACCTTGGGCCCGTCGAGGAAATCGGGCGCCGAATTGACGAAGCCGCCGAGCCGGACCACGCGCACGACCTTGTCGAGATCGCCGACCGCCGCCTTGACCTGGGCGAGCAGGTTGATCCCGCAGCCCTTCGCGGCCGCATAGCCGTTCTCGATCGACACGCCGCCGCCGAGCTTGCCGGAGGCGATCATCTTGCCGTCGGCGCCGAGGCAGACCTGGCCCGACACGAACAGCAGGTTGCCGGTGCGCACGAACGGGACGTAATTGGCCACCGGCGCCTTTGGTGCCGGCAGTGTGATGCCCTGTGCCGCCAGGTTCTGTTCAACCGTACCCGCCATCTCAAATCCCCGTTCTGTCGCCTGAAAGCCCGTCCCGTGCCGGACCGCGGCCCTGTTTGGCGCAGTTGCCAGTGACATGCAAGCAGCCAGCACCGACGCGATTCCGGCGCTTTAAGCGCACGTTTCCGTGAGACAGCCGCAGTTGCGACGCAATGCAGCGATCTCTAATGTGACGGTTCAGCGATACGTCCTCCGAGGAAAACTCATGGCTCATTCGTTCCGACTGTCGATGGGAGCGCTCGCCGTGGCGGCGATCACATTCGGTCCGGCGCCGGCCGAGGCTGCGGTGCCGTTCCTGCCGCATCAGGCGCTCTATGACCTGAGCCTGGTCAAGTCGCGCGGGTCGAGCCCCGTCAATAGCGCGCGCGGCCGCATCCTCTACAATTTTTCCGGCAATGCCTGCAACGGCTACACCTCGGAATTCCGCCAAGTGTCGGAGCTCGATCTCGGCGAGGGCAAGGTGACCCTGAGCGACCTGCGCTCGACTGCCTGGGAGGACGGCGCCGGCAAGAGCTATCGCTTCAAGATCGACTCGCGCATGAACGATCAGGCCTCCAGCCCGGTCGACGGCATCGCCGAGCGCACCGGCGATCACATCACCGTCAAGCTCAAGCAGCCGGAGGCGAAGACCTTCACGCTCGACGGCTCGACCGTGTTTCCGACCGAGCAGATCCATCGCATCATCGCCGCCGCGCGCGAGGGCAAGTCGCTGCTTGAGCTGACGGTCTACGACGGCTCGGACAATGGCGAGAAGGTCTACAACACGCTGACCGTGATCGGAGCAGCCGTGTCGGCCGACAAGGCGGCCGCCAAGCCCGATGCCTCGACTGACAACGACGAGATGAAGAAGATGACGCGCTGGCCGGTAACGGTCAGCTATTATGACCGCGACGCCAAGCGGGCCGAGGGCGAGCAGACGCCGGTCTACGCGATGTCGTTCGAGCTGTACGAGAACGGCGTCTCGCGCGCGCTCGTGCTCGACTACAATGATTTCGTCATCGCCGGCGCGCTCGGCAAGTTCGACGTCAAGGACGCGAAGGACGGCAAACCCTGCGGCAATTGATCGGGGCGTCATTCCGTCTGCTCCGGGCCGTCATAGGCGATGCCGCGGATCACCGCGGCCTGGCCGAACTTCTTGCGTAGCGCATCGATCGCGCGCTCGGCCGAGGCCGAGCGGCGGTCGAGCATGTCGGTGTCGGAGGCCTCCGAGCCCGGGCGCAGCGCGCTGACGCCGGCGCCCATCAGCCGGAACGCCGTGCCGTCGGTCTCGCGCGCCAGCATCTCCTTGCAGATTGCGAAGATCTTGCCGGCGAGCTGCGTCGGCGCCGCGATCGATTGCGAGCGGGTGCGCTGGCGGAAGTCCGCGGTCTTCAGCTTCAAGGTGACGGTCGAGCCGGCGAGCTGGCTCGCCTTCAGCCGCGACGAGACCTTCTCCGACAGCCGCCACAGCATCTTTTCCAGGGTCGCGTAGTCGCGGATGTCGGTGTCGAAGGTGGTCTCGCTGGAAATCGTCTTGGCGCCGCGGTCGGCCACCACCTTGCGGTCGTCGATGCCGCGCGCCAGCCGCCACAGCCTGCGGCCGTCGCCGCCGAACTGCTTCATCAGCTCGATCTCGTCGGCACGCTGCAGGTCGGCGATGGTGCGGAAGCCCTGGTTCGCCAGCCGTTGCTGCGTGGCGGGACCGACGCCGAAGATGAAGCCGACCGGCTTGTCGGCCAGCATGTTGCGCGCTTCCTCCTGGTCGAGCGCGGCGAAGCCGCGGGGCTTGTCGAGGTCGGAGGCGATCTTGGCGAGGAACTTGTTGCAGGACAGGCCGACCGAGACGGTGATGCCGATGGTCTGCTCGACCTCACGGGCGAAGCGCGCCAGCACCTTTGCGGGGACCATGCCGTGGACGCGCTCGGTTCCGGAGAGGTCGAGGAACGCCTCGTCGATCGAGAGCGGTTCGACCAGCGGCGTCAGCGCCTGCATCGCCTGGCGCACCTCGCGGCCGACCCGGACGTATTTCGCCATGTCCGGAGGAATGACGACCGCCGAGGGACACAGCTCCAGCGCCTTGAACATCGGCATCGCCGAGCGCACGCCATAGGTGCGGGCGATGTAGCAGGCCGCCGACACCACTCCGCGCTTGCCGCCGCCGATGATGACGGGCCGGTCGGCGACCTCGGGATTGTCGCGTTTCTCGACGGTCGCATAGAACGCGTCGCAATCGATATGGGCCAGCGTCAGCGCGGGCAGGGCGCGATGGCGGACGAGGCGCGGCGAGCCGCAGGCCGTGCAGCGGCGCGCGCTGTCATCCAGATCCGTCAGGCAGTCGCGGCAGAAGCAGGTCGGCCCGCTGACCGCGCGCGACGCTCCTTCTGGCGCGGAAGCGGTCACGGCACGTCGCGCTCCCACTGCCGGTCGCCCAATACCTGCCGCGCCGCCATGATATTGGTCGGATGTAACTTGGAGCTGGCGGCAAAAGCCTTTACCGTCTCGTCGTCGCGCAGCACGAAATCGAGCACGCTGACCAGGAAATTGGGGTCGGCGGCCGAGGATCGCAGCGTCTCCGGCCCAATCCCGGTCTCGGCCAGGAACCGGCCCAGCCGCTCCGGTTCGCCGGCCAGGAAGCCGAGGGCCTGAACTGCAACGATTTCAGCGACTTCGCGCGGATTTCGAACGGGCTTTTTCAACGGCGGATTTGCCTTTCCGTTAACTTGTCGGCTCTACTTTGCGCCCATCATGCCCGAGTCTTCGGAATGGGTTCAAGCAAGTGGAAACCATCTCGGGGAAAGATCGAATACCGACTTAACGGGTTAGAACGAATCTGGGGCTAGTTTGAATTAGATGAGTAGCGGTGGACAGGCGTCCGCCAGAGGGCATGCCGGTGTCAGTGATTCGGAGGGGCGGATGGGCAAGACCGTCCTGATCGTGGAGGACAACGAGCTCAACATGAAGCTCTTCCGCGATCTGTTGGAAGCCCACGGGTACCAGACGTCCGGGACGTCCAGCGGCGTGGAGGCGCTCGACATCGTGCGCCGGACCCGCCCCGATCTGATCCTGATGGACATCCAGCTGCCGCAGGTCTCGGGCCTGGAAGTGACGAAATGGATCAAGGACGATCCGGATTTGCGTGCCATCCCGGTGGTGGCAGTGACGGCCTTTGCCATGAAGGGCGACGAGGAGCGCATCCGCGAGGGTGGCTGCGAAGCCTATCTTTCCAAGCCGATCTCGGTCGGAAAATTCATTGAAACGGTACGCCGCTTTATCGGCTAAGGAGTTTCTGCAGTGTCCGCGCGTATCCTTGTGGTCGACGACGTCCCGGCCAACGTCAAGCTGTTGGAGGCGCGGCTGTCGGCCGAGTATTTCGACGTGCTGACCGCCGCGAACGGCGCCGAGGCGCTGCAGATCTGCCAGCGCGCCGAATGCGACATCATCCTGCTCGACGTCATGATGCCGGACATGGACGGCTTCGAGGTCTGCCGCCGGCTGAAGTCGAATCCGGCCACGCATTTCATTCCGGTGGTCATGGTGACGGCGCTCGACAGCCCGTCCGACCGCGTGCGCGGCCTGGAGGCCGGCGCCGACGACTTCCTGACCAAGCCCGTCTCCGACGTCGTGCTGATCGCGCGCGTGCGCTCGCTGACCCGGCTGAAGATGATGACCGACGAGCTGCGCATGCGCGCGCTGACCTCGCTCGAGATCGGCGTGCAGGCGCCCGAGCGCAATGCGGTCGCCGACGGCGGCAGGGGCGGCAAGGTGCTGCTGGTCGACGACCGGCCGTCGTCCTACGAGCGGCTCGGGCCGATGCTGGCGACCGAGCATGCCGTCGATGTCGAGACCAATCCCGCCGAGGCCGTGTTCAACGCCGCCGAAGGCAATTACGACCTCGTCATCGTCTCGCTCGATCTGAACGACTACGACGGCCTGCGGCTGTGCAGCCAGCTGCGCTCGCTGGAGCGCACCCGGCACGTGCCGATCCTCGCCATCGCCGAGGCGGAGAACAATTCGCGGTTGCTGCGCGGCTTGGAAATCGGGGTCAATGACTATCTCTTGCGCCCGGTCGACAAGAACGAGCTGATGGCGCGGGCGCGCACCCAGATCCGCAAGCGCCGTTACACCGACCACCTGCGCGACAACGTGCAGAACTCGATCGAGATGGCGATCACCGACGCGCTGACCGGCCTGCATAATCGCCGCTACATGGAGACGCATCTGGCGACCTTGGCCGACCAGGCGGCGAGCCGCGGCAAACCGCTGGCGCTGATGATGCTCGATATCGACTACTTCAAGTCGATCAACGACAATTACGGCCACGATGCCGGCGACGACGTGCTGCGCGAGTTCGCGATGCGGGTGCGCAAGTCGATCCGTGGCATCGATCTCGCCTGCCGCTATGGCGGCGAGGAGTTCGTGATCGTGATGCCCGAGACCGATCTGCACGTCGCCGGCATGGTCGCCGAGCGGCTGCGGCGCTCGGTCGCCAACGAGCCGTTCTCGGTGCACAAGGGCGAGAAGCGCATCGAGGTCACGACCTCGATCGGGCTGTCGACCCTGGAGCAGAAGGGCGAGCCGATCGCCGACGTCATGAAGCGCGCCGACACCGCGCTCTACCGCGCCAAGAACGAGGGCCGCAACCGCGCGGTGGCGATCGCCCCCGTGCATCAACCGGCGCCGTTCCTGCCGCAAGCCGCCGGCCGCGGCCGCTGAGGGGCAGGGCGGCTCCGATCTTTCTGTCCTCGGCTGAAGCTGCGGCGCATCTGTCCAACGGCCTCCATCTGCCATCGAGTCGCTCCGGGCCTCGTGCTTCGAGACGCGCCGCAAGCGGCGCTCCTCAGCATGAGGGTTGAGAGCTTCGCCAAGACCTATCCAAGACGTATCCAAGACCTCTCCAAGATCGCACCAAGACCACGGACCTCGTCCTGAGGAGCGCGCCGCAGGCGTGCGTCTCGAAGGACGGCCAAGCGCGCAGGTCATCGGGCGTGCGTACGACGTCGCTGCGCCAAAGTAACGGCGGGGTAGGCCGGCAGGCTTCCGTACATGACATGTCGTCCTCGCCGCGCATCCCGCGCCCGAGCTTTGCCAGTCAAAACCCTCTTCAAGAACAGAGGGCGCAGGGAAGGCCGGGTGCTGGTCGCACCCATGGTCCGCGTGCAACAAAAAGCACGCGGCAGAACCACAGGTACGAGCCGGACATCCGGCCCTCCCTGCGCGATGGCTTTACGGCCTACTCCGTGCTCTCCCCGGGGACCGGCGTTCTTGCCCCCGTCGCGAGCGCGCTCGAAGCACACGCCCACTTGGCCTCAGCATCGGGAGACCAGGACCACACGGCTTCACCGTGCGCATCAGGATGTTCGTCCGCGCGGACAAGCCACGCTGCACCCCGACACGCCCACCGCAGCCCACCTCACGCTCGTGACGATCGCGATGCGCCCCTCGTGGCGAGGTGGGATGGGCGACGTGTAGCATGTATTCTGAAAAAAAGAAAGTGAGAAATGCGGGTCGGAGAGCGGCCACGGCGATCACGTTGAGATTATTTGAGAAGTTCGTATTTCGGAGCAGGACAGTCCCGGAGACTGCCGAGGACAGGATCGACTTCCGATCGCGCGAAGCTCTAGGATGACCAATGATTTTCACGCTGGCGTTGATAGGCTTACGAGCTTCAGTTATCTCGTGCTAACATGCGTTACCAAGGTCATCCGCGATCTCAGGGGAAACAGATGAGGCCGCTTCGTATTGGCGCTCTGACTGGTGGGTTGATGGTGTGCGGACTCCCGATCCTTCACGTCTTCGGCGTCGAAGCCAACCCCTTTGTGATGGGACTGTTGGGAGGTGTTGCCGCCTGGTTGGCTGGCTTCATCGAGGATCGTTTCATAGCCACTCGGGCAGTGCCGTAGGGTGGATCTGCGCGGCGTGATCCGCTGGAACACCTGCGAGGCGATATCGGGCCAGTTGGAACAGCATCACGATGCTTGACCATATCTCCCGGGCAATCAACGAAACACAGGTCGTCGCTGCTTTGCTCGATGATGAGCAGCGGCGTGCGATGGCGATGCTGCTACGCGATCGTCTCGGTGTGAATGTTCTTGGTCACGTGCCCTGGGACGATTCCGAGGCGCCCCAGGGCCTGCACAGGACGGACGGATGGCAACTGATCCCGACGTATGTCGGCAGGCGCGAATGTGTGATGATTGTGGCGGGGGCGAGCGCGTGTTGGACATTCCGTAACGGGGCGGATCTGCTACGTGTCCTGGAGGAGTGCCCGCCAATGGAATTTTACGTCTCCGACAAGGACGCCAGTTACCTCCTCTGCTGTAATCACCACGACGTCGTCATCGGTTGGGGCGATGCTGCGGGGTGGGTTGCAAGGGGATGCCCCGAACGTCGGCTGGGCGGATAAACTGCGTAGGGCGGATTAGCGCAGCGTAATCCGCCGCTTGTCCGCCCGTGTAATGGCGGATTACGCTGCGCTAATCCGCCCTACGACACGTCGCAAACTCATCGGTTCGAAATACCCGCCTCAGAGATGTGCCATCATACGGAACAGCTCTTGATTTTATCCGATATTGGTGGTATCCAGGTCCCATGAGCACATCGATCCGCATCGTCAACTTCGATCACATGACCGGCTTCGGCCGGGCCATGGAAGGAGTCGCGCGCTAGGAGATCGACGACGCGATGTTCTCACCAGGCCCCGCCGGCATCGGACGGGGCCTTTTGTTTGGCCACGCTCCCTGCCGGCATAACAGCAGGAGCACAGGATGCCACCCCATCAGACCAACGCGACGATCGACGCTGCGCATGTGTCAGGGCTCAACGTCGATCTCTCGATCGCATCAGTCACTGGCGCGATCAGCAGCGTGCAGCCATCGACGCAGTCCGAAGCGTCGATCGCAGCCTTGCGAGAGATGTTGTCGGAAAAGGACGCGGCCGGTCCGCCGGCCACGCCGACTTGGCTGGTCATCCGCCTGATCGGCTGGTGCTGGCGCGCCCTTCAAGAACGGCAGCGCCGCAAGACTGTGCGAGACAGCCTGTATGAGCTGAGCGAACGCGAACTCACGGATATCGGCATCACGCGTGCCGAGATCGAGCACATCGCCGCGCTGCGGATGCTCGAGAGCCTGAGGGACGACCCACGATATCTGGGCGGCGTCTCGCGGAGGGGAATGTAGTCGGTCGCCGGCCGTGGCGATGCAGGGACGGTCGACCAACAGCGCGAGATGGTCGTCGCGACGTCATTGCGAGCGTCAGCGAAGCAATCCAGGGTCCCGCACACGACGCTGGATTGCTTCGCTGCGCTCGCAATGACGGAGGGGAGATCGCGCTTCCTTCTGGACACTTTCTGCCGGAGACGTCGTGTGCGCGGAGTTCGGCAGAACACAAGCCTCGCATAGGTGCTCATCTGCGAGCGCAGGAACTACATGCCTTGATCTGGCGCAATCATCGTGGTAGCTACAAACCATGATCAATGTCGTGCGCCGCTCCAACCGCAAACATACGACCCGCTGCAGCCGGGCCGTGGGAGGAGTCGTGCGCTAGGTTTTCGACGACACGATCATTCCACCAGGCCCCGCCGGCATCGGACGGGGCCTTTTTTGTTGGCCACGCTCCCTGCCGGCACCACACAGCAGGAGCATCCGATGCCGCCTCAGACCAACCTCCCTGCCGAGATCGCGCGCGATGGCGCCGCTCCCGGTCTCGATCGTCCCATGGCCGCAGCGACGAACGCTGTGCGTGGCGTGCAAGCCGCGCCGCGACCGTCCGCGTCCATCACGGTGCTGCGTGATGCGGTGTCGGAAAAGGACGCCGCCGGGCCGCCGGGCGCAGCAGCGCCGGGATTGCTCGGCCGGCTGGCGCGCTATTGGCTGGTGTTTCAGGAGGGCCGCCGGCTCAGGCGGATGAGAGTCGATCTGCGTGACCTGAGCGAGGCGCAACTGATTGATATCGGCCTGACTCGAGGCGACATCGACCACATCGCCGCGCACCGCGCTCTCGAACGGTTCAAGCGGAGCACGGCGCATCTGATGATGTCCCGCGGCGTGATGTAGCTGCGCGCGAGCCGGCGCTCGACGTTACGGTGGTCGTCGGCAGGGCGGATCTGCGTGATCCGCCCTCGCGATGCCATGGCTTGTTCCAAAGCGCGGGCTTGCCTGCTCAGCGAGCCGTTGCCACAACGTCCTTGCGCGCGCAGCGACGCAATCCAGAGTCCGTCTGCGGGACGAGCCTGGATTGCTGCGTTCGCAATGAGGGAGGAGAGATCGCGCGTCTCTCGACCATCATCCGCGGAGAATCGCGAGAGGAGGCCATGTCAGATGACGCAACATATCGGGATCGTCGGCTGCTCCGCCGAGGGCGCCGCGCTTTGCTATCGCACCATCTGCAAGGAGGGAGCCGGCGTCCTCGGGCCGCATGCGCATCCCGAGGTGTCGATGCACACGCCGTCGCTCGCCGACTACGTGACATGTCTCGATCGCGGCGATCTCGCAGGCGTGGCCGAGCTGATGCTGGCCTCGGCGCGCAAGCTCGCGGCGGCCGGCGCGGATTTCCTGATCTGCCCGGACAACACCATCCACCAGGCGTTGCCGCTCGTGCTGCCGCGCTCGCCGCTGCCGTGGCTGCACATCGCCGATGAGGTCGCCAAGGAGGCGGCGAGGAGAGGCTATCGGCGTGTCGGCATCACCGGCACGAAATGGCTGGTCGACAGCAATGTCTATCCCGACAGCCTGGCCGCGAACGGCCTCGCCTTCGAGCGCCCGGACGAGGCCGACCGTATCACGGCGAACCGCATCATCATGGATGAGCTCGTCTGCGGCCGCTTCGAGCCATCATCCATCGCCGCGTTTCAGGCGATCATCGTGCGGCTGAAGGCGCGGGGCTGCGACGCGGTCGTGCTCGGCTGCACCGAAATTCCGCTCATCATCGATGACACCAACTCGTCCTTGCCGACGTTGGACTCGACGCGGCTGCTCGCCCGCGCCGCGCTGTCGCACGCGTGTCCGGTTGCGGTCTGAGGAGCGGACCAGCGCAGGGCGATGCGCGGCCGTTCTGCATCGAACGTCGTCGGAACCGCCCGCCGCCGCAGGCGTTTGTCTGGGCCCCAAGGAGGAGGCCCGATGAAGAAGCTGATGTTTGCGGTTGCCGTGTCGCTGTCCGTTCTGCCGTCATTCGCGCTGGCCCATATGGGCACGCCGCAGGAGCAGAAGGCGTGCGCACCCGACGCCAAGCGCTTCTGCCGCACTCAGCTCGGCGACGACTTCGGGGTCCAGAATTGTCTGACGCAGAACCGGGCCAAGCTGAGCAAGCGCTGCGCGGCGGTGTTCCAGAGCCACGGGATGTAGCACGCCTGGTGCGTCCGGCGGATCAGCCCAGCGTGATCCGCCGATCTTACGGCGCGGAAGAGTGGCTATGACGCTCGCGCTGATGCGCTCGACGGTTCAGCTGAACACGGCTACGCCGCGCGCACCTTGCGCAGGAACTTGTCCAGCTCGTCCTTGAGGTGATCGCTCTCCCGCGACAGCGAGTGCGCGGAGGACAGCACCTGGGACGAGGCGGTGCCGGTGGCGCTGGCCCCCTTGCTGACGTCACCGATGTTGCCGGCGACGCGCGCGGTGCCGCCGGCGACCTCCTGGACGTTGCGCGAGATCTGCCCCGTCGCCGCGCCCTGCTGCTCGACGGCGGCGGCGATGCCGGCGGCGATCTCCGAGATCTGCTGGATGGTGCCGCCGATCTGCTTGATCGAGGCGACCGAGGACTGCGTCGCGTTCTGGATGCCTTCGA
The DNA here is from genome assembly GCF_032381555.1 of Bradyrhizobium sp. SZCCHNPS1003. Lineage (NCBI taxonomy): Bacteria > Pseudomonadati > Pseudomonadota > Alphaproteobacteria > Hyphomicrobiales > Nitrobacteraceae > Bradyrhizobium > Bradyrhizobium sp. SZCCHNPS1003. Next base: position 75,168 of record NZ_JAUHIU010000017.1, on the reverse strand, counting down.
TCTGCTGACCGATCTCCTCGGTGGCCTTGGCGGTCTGCGACGCCAGCGCCTTGACCTCGGAGGCAACCACCGCGAAGCCGCGGCCGGCGTCGCCGGCGCGCGCCGCCTCGATGGTGGCGTTCAGCGCCAGCAGGTTGGTCTGGGCGGCGATCGAGGTGATCAGCTTGAGCACGTCGCCGATACGCTCGGCGGTGCGCGACAGCTCGCTGATGCCGACGTCCGTCTGCTCGATCTGGCGCACGGCCTCCTTGGCGATGGTGGTCGATTCCCTGACCTGGCGGCCGATCTCATGGACCGAGGAGGTCATTTCCTCCGCGGCCGAGGCGACCGATTGCACGTTGGTCGAGACCTGGCCCGAGGCGGAAGCGGCGCTGGACGACAGCTGCTGGGTCTGCTCGGCGGTCTTGGTCAGCGTGTTGGCCGAGACCTCGAGCGTGCGCGCGTCGGCATGAACCTTGTTGATGATCTGGCCGACGGTGGCTTCGAACTCGTCGGCCATGCGCTGCATCGCGACGTGCTGCTCCGTCTTGGCCGCATCGAGATAGACCGAGATGGCGAGATCCATGTCGATCATCGCCGCCTTGGTGATCGCAGCCTGCAGTGCGGCCTTCTTCTCGCGCGCCGACTGGCCCCCGAACCAGCCGTCCGCGATCTCCGTCTCGATCGCCTTCTGCAGCCCGGTGACGATCAGCGAATAGCCGGCGATGTACCAGCGCGGCTCCAGCCCCATCCGGTTGTGGGCCATCCCGATCCGGGTCACCGACTTCACATAGGCATCGTCGAACTTCGCGGTCGCCAGCGACATCCAATGATCGTGCTGGGCCTGCTTGGCGTGCCGCATGGCGGCCGGGGTGGAGAACATCTTGGCGAGATGCGGGTACTTGCCGACATGGGCGTAGAACTGCTCCAGCAGCCCAGGCAGCACCTTGCCGATCAGCGGCCGCAGCTCCCGCAGCGCCTCTCTGGTCGCATTGTCGATGCCGATAAAATCGAGACGGGATTGCAAAGTCTGAAGATCGGTCATCGCTGGTCTGCCGGTAAGATAAGGAGGGAGACGCTGCGAGACTCGCGGGTGCGTCGCTACCCCAAAATCGCACAGGTTTGGTTGATGGCTCCTTAAGTCGGGAACGGAGATTCGACCGCGGCGAGTGGACCGATCCGATGCGGGACGGCTCCGGCCGCATCCAGTGGCTGCATCGCGCGCAATAAAAAACGGGGCCGAAACGGCCCCGTTGAAGTCGCAGCAGACCGCGATCTTACTTGATCTTGGCTTCGCGGAATTCGACGTGCTTGCGCGCAACCGGGTCATACTTCTTCTTGACCATCTTGTCGGTCATGGTGCGCGAGTTCTTCTTGGCAACGTAATAGAAGCCGGTGTCGGCCGTCGACACGAGCTTGACCTTGATGGTGACCGCTTTGGCCATGTCTTGAACCTCTGGAATCGGGATCGGGGGTGGGCACCGGCCAAAGAGGGGGCGCCGTTGGCCGGCAACCTACCCAGCCAGCCCCCAAAGTCAAGGTTTGAGGGCCAGATTCTGGGGGCCCTAGGCCGCGAAGAAGCGGTTTTTCGGTCTGGGCAGGCCGAGATTGTCCCGCAAGGTCGGCCCCTCATACGCCGTCCGGAAGATCCCGCGGCGCTGCAGCTCGGGAATCACCTTGTCGACGAAGTCGTCGAGCCCGGCCGGCAGGAACGGGAACATGATGTTGAAACCGTCCGACCCACGGCTTTCCAGCCACTCCTGCATCTGGTCGGCGATCGTCCTCGCGGTGCCGACGAAGGACAGACCGCCATAGCCGCCGACCCGCAGCGCCAGTTGCCGTACCGTGAGCTTGTCGCGCGCGGCGACATCGACCAGGCGCTGGCGGCCGCTCTTGGAGGCGTTGGTCTCGGGGATATCAGGCAGCGGGCCGTCGGGATCGAAGCCGGAGGCGTCGGTGCCGAGGATGACCGAGAGCGAGGCGATGGCGCTGTCGTAATGCACCTTGCTGTCGAGCAGAGCGCGCTTCTCCCTGGCCTCGTCGACGCTGTCGCCGACCACGACGAAGGCGCCGGGCAGGATCTTCAGATGCTCCGGATCGCGGCCGACCTTTTCCATGCGGCCCTTGATGTCGGCATAGAGCTTTTGTCCGTCGGCGAGGCTGCCGCCGCCGGTGAACACGGCCTCCGCCGTCTCGGCCGCGAGCTGCTTGCCGTCCTCCGAGGCGCCCGCCTGCACGATGACGGGCCAGCCCTGCACGGGACGGGCGATGTTCAGCGGGCCGCGGACTTTCAGATATTTGCCCTTGTGATCGAGCACATGCATCTTGTCGGGATCGAAGAACAGACCCTGCTCGACGTCGCGCACGAAGGCATCGTCGGCGAACGAGTCCCAGAGGCCGGTGACGACGTCGTAGAACTCGCGGGCGCGCTTGTAGCGCTCGGCGTGCTCCATGTGATCGTCGAGGCCGAAATTCAGCGCGGCGTCCGGATTGGACGTCGTGACGATATTCCATCCGGCGCGGCCGCCGGAGATGTGATCGAGCGAGGCGAAGCGGCGGGCGACGTGATAGGGCTCGTCGAAGGTGGTGGATCCCGTCGCGATCAGCCCGATATGCTCGGTGACCGCCGACAGCGCCGAGAGCAGCGTGAACGGCTCGAACGAGGTCACGGTGTGGCTGCGCTTCAGAGCATTGATCGGCATGTTCAGCACGGCCAGGTGATCGGCCATGAAGAAGGCGTCGAACTTGCCGGCCTCCAATTTCCGGATCAGCTGCTTCAGATGCGCGAAGTTGAAATTGGCGTCCGGCCAGGCGCCGGGATAGCGCCACGCGCCGGTGTGGATGGAGACCGGGCGCATGAAAGCGCCGAGCTTGAGTTGACGTGGGGCCATGAAGGGTCGTCCGCGGATGGTTGCTGTCTTGGGCAGATAGGAACTCGGCCCATGCGTGTCAGCAATCGGCGGCAGAACACGATTTCGTTTTTGGTGGCGGACGTAGCACGCTCATTCCAATGACGTGCCGAGCAAGCGATCCAAACAACGGTGTCATCCCGGCGAACGCCGGGATCCATACTCCGTGAAGGGAATGTGAGGCACAGTCTCGACCATCCGGGCCGATCGAAAGATTCCGCGGTATGGGTCCCGGCGTTCGCTGGGACGACACTTTGTTGTGGGGGGGGCCGCCCACTCGCCGCGACCAGCATCCACCGAGTATCCTGCCCCTCTGGCAGGGACGAACGGCAACAGTGCCTTTCGGACTCATTCACAAGGGAGCCATCGGCGTGTCAGACCGGCTGAACATCTCCTCAGGCTATCCGTTCGAGGACGTCTATGGCTATGCGCGCGCGGTCCGCGTTGGCGAGCAAATCTTCGTCTCCGGAACGACTGCGCGCGGTCCTGATTTGGATCGCGACGTCTACGCACAGGCGCAAAGCGCAATCGGCCTTATCGCCGAAGCGCTGCAGAAGGCGGGAGCGGAGCTCCGTCACGTGGTGCGTACGGTCGTGTACTTGACCGACATGGCGGATACCGATGCGGTGGCCCTTGCGCATAGCGAAGCGTTCGGGACGATTCGGCCTGCGAGCACGCTCGTGAAGGTCGCAGGTCTCACGCCTGCGACGGCGCGCGTCGAGATCGAGGTGACCGCGATCATTCACGACCGAGCATCGTAGCGGCGCTATCCCGAGGATTGCCTCAACCGCCCAGCACGTCCTTCTGCATCTTGCCGCCATAGAAATGGAAGAACGGCACCGGCGCGTCGTGGCGGAGCGGGCCGGTGGCGAGGCGGCGGTCGAGCTCGTGGAGAACGTTCCTGGTCATCGGGTGCAGGTCGGCGAGCGGCTTGGAGCCGAGCTCGACCCAGACCAGCTCGACCAGCTCGGCATCGGCGTGGATCACGCCGTCGACGCGGTGGGTGATGGCTGAGGCATCGGCGGTGAAGAAGCGGGTGTCGAAGCGTTTGATGCGGCCGGGCGGGGTGATGGCGCGGGCGATCAGGAACAGGCCGGAGGGATCGGGCAGGAGGCCGGCCTGCGCGAATGGCGCCCAAGGACCTTCAAGCTTCGGTGCGGGGCCGTCGACCCTGCGTCCCAGGCAGAGACCGGTTTCCTCGCAGGCCTCGCGGATCGCGGCGACGGCCAGCGACTTCGCGCGCGACGCCGTCGTCTGTGGCTTGCCCTTGAAGAGGTTGGCTTCGAGTTCGGCCGGCATCGACGCGGCGACCGGAATGCGGTGATCCGTCTTGTCGACGCGGCCGCCCGGAAAGACGAACTTGCCGGGCATGAACACGACCTTGTCGTGGCGCTTGCCGACCAGCACCTTCGGCACAGCGCTGCTGCGATCGACCAGGATCAGCGTCGCCGCATCCCTTGGCTTGGTGTAGGGATGGTGGTCCGCTTCCTTCTTGGCGGGCTTGCCCGCCGGCGCGCCGGTCGCCTGTGCCGTCTCGCTCATGTCCTCCCCGCCTTTTTCTTGCTCGTCGATCGGTCGAATGCTCACACCGGTGGAATGCCCTCCACCGGATTGTCGTCGAATCCGTGCATGCGGAACGCCCATTGCAGCCCGACGACGGCGCCCTTGACCGGCTGAATCAAGGCGAGCGCGGCGACCAAGGTCACCGGCAGATAGATCGCGAGTTGCAGCGCCACCGGCGGCGCGTAGTTGGTCTCGATCGAAAGCACCAGCGGCACGATGATGTGGCCGACGATGACGATCACGAGATAGGCGGGAAGATCGTCGGCGCGATGGCCGGAAAAATCCTGGCCGCAGCGGTCGCAGTTGTCGGCGACTTTCAGGAAGGCGCGGAACAGCTTGCCCTCACCGCAGCGCGGGCAGCGGCAGCGCAGGCCGCGCTTCATCGCGGTCCAGACGTCGCGCTTCTCGGCGAGGCCGGTGTCACGTGTCCAGGTTTGCGGCATTGCGTGGGGCGTTGAACTCATGGCGTCCATGATCTGCCTTTCTTCGATGTGCCGGGCTTGCGTTTTGCCCCTGCCTTTTGGCTTTTCTTGCGGCTTTTTTCTTCGTGCTTCGGACGAGCCTCGGATTTGGCCCGCTTGGTCGCCTTGCTCTTCGCCTTGACGGTCGTCTTGCTCTTCGACCGGTCGCGGCGGCCATGCCGCGAAACGAGGACATCCGCCTGGGTCAGGAGCTCGAAGCGCAGCGCGCCAGCCACCGGCTGAGCTTCTACCAGACGCACGTCGACGACGTCACCCAGCCGGTGCATGGCACCGCTGCGCTGGCCGATCAGCGCGTGCCGCGTCTCGTCATAGTCGAAATATTCCGTGCCGAGGGTCCTGATCGGAACCAGGCCGTCGGCGCCGGTCTCGTCGAGCTTGATGAACAGGCCCGCGCGGGTGACGCCGGAGATGCGGCCCTGGAAGGTAGCGCCGATGCGGTCGGCCAAGTGATGGGCGATCAGCCGGTCGGCGGTCTCGCGCTCGGCCTTCATCGCGCGCCGCTCGGTGACCGAGATCTGCGCCGCGACCTCGGCGAGATGATCCGGCGTCTCGCTGTCGGGCAGGGCGCCGTCGCCGAGGCCCAGCGCGCGCAGCAGGCCGCGATGCACGACGAGGTCGGCATAGCGGCGAATGGGCGAGGTGAAGTGGGCGTAGCGGCGCAGGTTCAGCCCGAAATGCCCGTAATTGTCGGTCGAATATTCCGCCTGCGCCTGCGAGCGCAGCACGACCTCGTTGACGAGATGCTCGTAGTCCTGGCCCGCGACCAAGGTCAGCACGCGGTTGAACAGCGACGGCCTGAGCGCGCCGCTCTTGGCGAAGGGCACGTCGAGCGTCTTCAGGAACTCCTGCAGCGCATGGATCTTCTCCACCGTCGGCTCGTCATGCACGCGGTAGATCAGGGGCAGCGCCTTCTTCTCCAGCAGTTCGGCCGCGGCGACGTTGGCCGAGATCATGAACTCCTCGATCAGCCTGTGGGCGTCGAGGCGCTCCGGCACGACGACGCGATCGACGGTGCCGTCGGCCTTGAGCAGGATCTTGCGCTCGGGAATGTCGAGGTCGAGCGGATCGCGCGCGTCGCGGCCGCGCTTGGCGACCTCATAGGCCGCATAGAGCGGCTTCAGGATCGGCTCGAGCAGGGGGCCGGTGATGTCGTCCGGCTTGCCGTCGATCGCGGCCTGCGCCTGCGCATAGGAAAGCTTCGCGGCCGAGCGCATTAGCACGCGGTGGAACGAGTGCGAGCGCTTGCGGCCGTCGGCGCCGAGCACCATGCGTACGGCGAGCGCGCCGCGCGCCTCGCCCGGCACCAGCGAGCAGAGATTGTTGGAGATGCGCTCGGGCAGCATCGGCACGACGCGATCGGGGAAGTAGACCGAGTTGCCGCGGATCAGCGCGTCGCGGTCGAGCGCCGATCCAGGACGGACGTAATAGGCGACGTCGGCGATGGCGACGTGGACAATGAAGCCGCCGACATTGTTCGGATCGGGGTCGGGCGCGGCATGAACGGCGTCGTCGTGGTCCTTGGCATCGGGCGGATCGATCGTGACCAGCGGCAGCTCGCGCCAGTCCTCCCGGCCCTTCAAGGTCGCGGGCTGCGCGGCTTCGGCTTCCGCGACGGCTGCCGCGGAGAAGTCCATCGGGATCTCGTGGGCATGGATCGCGATCAGGCTGATCGCCTTCTCGGTGGCGACCGAGCCGTAGCGCTCCTTCACGCGTCCTGCGGGCAGGCCATAGCCGCGGCCACGCAGCAGGTCGACGCTGATGAGATCGCCGTCCTTGGCGTCCTTGGTGTCGGCGGGGGCGATGGAGAGCTCGCGGCCAGCCTGCTTCTTGTCGACCGGAATGAGGCGGCCGCCGCCGCCGGGATTGCTGCGGAAAATGCCGAGCACGCGCGGCCGCGCCTGATCGAGCACCTTGAGTACGCGGCCGCGATAGGCCACGCCTTCGGCGTCCTTGATCGGCTCGACCCGCAGCAGCGCGCGGTCACCGACGCCGGCGGCCGAGCCCGGCCCGGCATGACGCGGCGTGTGGATGCGGATGCGCGGCGGCTCGGACTGTTCGGCCTCGTCCCATTCGGCCGGCTTGGCGATCAATTCGCCGTCGCTGTCGCGCCCGGTGATGTCGGCGACCAGCGTGGCCGGCAGGGTCGCGGTCTCGACGACCTTCTTGCGGCCGCTCTTCTTCACCGTGCCGTCGGCGACGAGCTCGCGCAGCAACTGCTTGAGCGCGACGCGATCGGCGTTCTTCAGGCCGAATGCGCGGGCGATGTCCTTGGTGCCAACCTTGCCCGGATTGGCGCGGATGAAGGCGACGATGGCCTCCCGCGAAGGGAAGCCGATGTCGCGCTTTTGGGTCATTTTCTCATCCGCGGGCCTTGCCGGCGCTTTTCTTGGGCGTCGCCTTGGTCGCAGGCTTGGCCGAGGTCTTGGCGGCCTTGGCGACCGGCGCACGCGCCTTGCTGGTGGAGTCTGATTTCGGTTTGGCGGCCGCCTTCTTCGCCACGGCCTTTTTCGCCGGCTTCGGCGTGTCGTCGTCACCGCCGGTCTTCGGCTTGGCCTTGCTGGCAGCCTTGGCCGGCTTCGCAGCCTTGCCCTTGGCCTTCTTGCCGCCGCCCTTGGCGGCGCGCTCGTCGAGCAACGCAATCGCCTCCGCCAGCGTGATCGTGTCCTTCTCCTTGTCGCCGGGAATGGTGGCGTTGACGCCGCCTGCGGTGACATAGGCGCCGTAGCGGCCGGCCTTGACGGCGACGGGGCCGAGCGACGGATGGTCGCCGAGCGCCTTGCCGGGATCGGCGCCGAAGCGCTTGCTCGGTCCCTTGGCGATCTTCTCGGCGATCAGGGTGACGGCGCGGTTGAGGCCGATGTCGAACACCTCGTCGCCCGCCTCCAAGCTCGCATAGGTCTTGTCGTGCTTCACGAACGGCCCGAAGCGGCCGAGATTGGCGATGATCGGCAGACCCGTCTCCGGATGGATGCCCACCTCGCGCGGCAGCGACAGCAGCTTCAGCGCATAGTCGAGCTCGAGGCTGGCGGGCGATGTTCCCTTCGGGATGCCCGCGCGCTTCGGCTTCTCGCCTTCGGCGTAATCCTTCTGCTCGCCGAGCTGGATGTAGGGCCCGAAGCGGCCGGCCTTGACGACGACGTCGAGGCCGGTGTCCGGATCCTGGCCGAGCACGCGATCGGCCGTCGCCTCGCTGTCGGCGGCGAGCGGGCGGGTGTAGCGGCATTCCGGATAGTTCGAGCAGCCGACGAAGGCGCCGAACTTGCCGGCCTTGAGGTTGAGCCGTCCGGTGCCGCAGGTCGGGCACTGCCGGACATCGCCACCGTCGTCGCGCGGCGGATAGATGTGGGGCCCGAGCATCTCGTCGAGCGCGTCGAGCACCTGCGCCACGCGCAGGTCCTTGATGTCGTCGACGGCGCCGATGAAGCCGGTCCAGAAATCCTTCAGGACCTGCTGCCAGGCGATCTCGTTGTTGGAGATGCGGTCGAGCTGCTCCTCGAGATCCGCCGTGAAATCATACTCGACGTAGCGGCGGAAGAAGTTCTCCAGGAACGCGACGACGACGCGGCCCTTGTCCTCGCCGTGCAGCCGCTTCTTCTCGAGCTTCACATAGCCGCGGTCCTTCAGCACCTGTAGGATCGAGGCATAGGTCGAGGGTCGGCCGATGCCGAGCTCCTCCATGCGCTTGACCAGCGAGGCCTCGGAGAAGCGCGGCGGCGGCTCGGTGAAATGCTGGGTGACCGCGAGATTCTGTCGCTTGAGCGGCTCGTTCGGGCTCATCTGCGGCAGGCGGCGGCCGTCCTCGTCCTCCTCGTCGTCGCGGCCTTCCTGATAGAGGGCGAGGAAGCCGTCGAACTTGATGACCTGGCCCGTCGCGCGCAGCTCCAGGGTGCGGGCGCCCGCCTTGGCGATGATGTCGACGGTGGTGCGCTCCAGCTCGGCGGATTCCATCTGGCTCGCGATCGTACGGGTCCAGATCAGCTCATAGAGCTTGGCCTGGTCGTCATCGAGCCGCTTGCGTAGATCGGCCGGCTTGCGCGACAGGTCGGTCGGGCGGATCGCTTCATGCGCTTCCTGGGCGTTCTTGGCCTTGGCCTGGTACTGGCGCGGGCTCTCCGGCACATATTTGTTGCCGTAGATCTCGCCGATCACCTTGCGGGCCTGGGTGATCGCCGAACCGTCGATCTGCACGCCGTCGGTTCGCATATAGGTGATGAGACCGGTGGTCTCGCCGCCGATGTCGATGCCCTCATAGAGACGCTGCGCGATGCGCATCGTGTGCGCCGGCGCGAAGCCGAGCTTGCGGCTCGCCTCCTGCTGCAGGGTCGAGGTGGTGAAGGGGGCCTGCGGGTTGCGCCGCGCGGGCTTGGCGTCGACGGTCGCGACCGTGTAGCTCGCCGCGTTGAGCGCGGTCTTGAAATCCTCGGCTTCGGCGCCGGTGCCGATGTCGAGCCGCTGGATCTTCTTGCCGTCGGCGCCGACGAGGCGCGCCTCGAAGGTGTCACCGCGCGGCGTCGCCAAGGTCGCGATCAGCGACCAGTATTCGCGCGGGACGAACTTCTCGATCTCGAGCTCGCGATCGCAGACGAGGCGCAGCGCGACCGACTGCACGCGCCCGGCCGAGCGGGCGCCCGGCAGCTTGCGCCACAGCACGGGAGAGAGAGTGAAGCCCACGAGGTAATCGAGTGCGCGGCGCGCCATGTAGGCGTCGACCAGCGCGCCGTCGATCTGGCGCGGATGCTTCATCGCCTCCGAGACGGCCTGCTTGGTGATGGCGTTGAAGACGACGCGCTCGATCTTCTGATCCTTGAGCGCACGCTTCTCCTTCAACACCTCCAGCACATGCCAGGAAATCGCTTCGCCCTCGCGATCAGGGTCGGTGGCGAGAATCAGCCGGTCAGCGCCCTTCAGCGATTTGGCGATATCGTTGAGTCGGCCGGCCGCCTTGGGATCGATCTCCCAGATCATGCGGAAATTCTCGTCCGGATCGACGGAACCGTTCTTGGCCGGAAGGTCGCGGACATGACCGAAAGAGGCCAGAACCTCGTAGGAGGAGCCCAGATACTTATTGATCGTCTTGGCCTTGGCAGGCGACTCCACGATGACGATATTCATGTATTTCCAATGGCTTAGTGGAAGGATTGAAGCTGGCTTCGCGGGATTCGCGCCGGCTGCGTTGACCCGAACATGGGTGGTGAGGGGGTTCCTGTCAAATCGAGGGATGTTGAAAGGCGATTGCGTTCGACCGGCGAAGTACCTATCAGGTTGTACGGAGCACGATGAGAATCGTGCTCTTTTGAGGTTGTTTTTCGTCAAATTCCTTATGCTGGGTGACGGTTGTTGGCCAAGGCAGTGGACAAAAGCGACCCGGACGTCGAGGTGACGGTGGAGGATCCCGACGCCGCGGCGGCGCTGATCGCCGAGGTGACGGCCAGCCTGTCGCATCTGGCGCAGCGTCATCACCTCGACATGCTCGACTACCTGCTGCGCATGGCGAACCTGGAGGCCGAGGAGCATCTCAGGCTGCGCAGCCGCCACAGGCTCTGCTGACGGCCGGCCGCGCTCAGCGCGGGGCGAGAGCGGTTTCCTCCGGCGCCAGCGTCCGGCCGTCCTCCGCAGTCAGCAGCAGCTTGCGAACCGGCCTGCGGTTCGCGCGGTCGACGAGCGCGGTGGCGATCTCGTCCGGGTGCTCGTCGAATTCCTCGCTCCACTGTCGCAGTGCGACCAGGATCGGAAACAGGCCGCGGCCTTTCGGCGTCAGCACGTAGTCGCGATAGGAGCTGCCATCCGCGGCCGGCTCGGTGGTCAGGATGCCACGATCGACCAGCGCCCGCAGTCGCACCGTAAGGATGTTCTTCGCCATGCCGAGGCTGCGCTGAAATGCGCTGAAGCGGCGCACGCCGAGAAAGGCATCGCGGATGATCAGCAGCGACCACCAGTCGCCGATCGCATCTAGCGACCGCGCGATCGGGCAGGCGTCGCCTTCCAGGCTCGTGCGCTTGACCATCACGTCATCCTTGTCCTGTCGCCCGCGGGGCGCGGCCGGTACTCCGGCGCACCCGCGTCAGGTCACGCCCTTGTGTGGTTGCATTATAAAACCGACTGGCCTATGTCGTCTATCGGTTTAATTATGCAACTATTTGGAGGCGGGCGTGAGGCTTGCAAACAAGACGGCACTGATTACCGGCGGCAGTAGCGGCATCGGGCTTGCGACCGCCCGGCGCTTCGTCGCGGAAGGCGCCAGGATCGCGATTACTGGGCGCGATGCCGGGCGGCTGGAGGCTGCGGCGCGCGAGCTCGGGCCGAACGCGCTGGCGCTGGTGGCCGATGCCACCGACATCGCCGCGACCGAGGCCGCGGCCGCCCGCGCCGCAGAGCGCTTCGGCAAGCTCGACATCCTGTTCGCCAATGCCGGCATCCCCGGCGCGACCCCGGCCGGAGCAACCAGGCCCGAGGTGTTCGAGCAGGTGATCCGCACCAATCTGACGGGCGTGTTCTTCACCGTTCAGGCGGCGCTGCCTCATCTCAAGGACGGCGCCTCGATCATCCTCAATGGCTCCGTGATCTCGGTGCTGGGCAATCCCGGCTATTCGGCCTACGCCGCGAGCAAGGCCGGGGTGCGCGCGATGGCGCGGGTGCTGGCGTCGGAGCTGTCGCCGCGCGGCATCCGCGTCAACGTGGTTGCGCCGGGCGCGATCCGGACGCCGATCTGGGGCGCCGCGGTCGCGACGCCCGAGGCTGAGAAGATGTTCGAGGCAAGGATCGCGGCGACCACGCCGCTCGGCCATATCGGCGAGCCGGAGAATATCGCCAGCACCGTGCTGTTCCTGGCGTCGGACGATGCCGCGCACATCCAGGGGCAGGAGCTGTTCGTCGATGGCGGCGCCACGAGCTCGCCGGCCGGTGCGCCGATCTATCGGGGGTAGGCGCCAGAGAGCAGCATGTGGCGAGGTCTCGTCACGGTGAGAGACGGTGGCTGCCGGCGGCAGCCACCGTCTCGATCAGGCAGCGAGATCGCCGGCCGTCTGAAGCGCCGTCGCGAGCGCCTGCTCGCGCTGCTCCGGCCCGATCTGGACACCATCGGCCGCGATGAATGTGAGATCCTTGACGCCGATGAAGCTGAAGACCCCGCGCAAATAGGTCTCCAGATGTTCGAAGGCGGCCATCGGCGTATCCGCGCCATAACGGCCGCCGCGCGAGATTGCGATGATCACGCGCTTGTCGCCGGCGAGCCCTTCCGGGCCGTTCGGGCCATATTTGAAGGTCTTGCCCGCGACCGCGATGCGGTCGATCCATGCCTTGAGCTGGCTCGGGATGGAGAAATTGTACATCGGAGCCCCGATCACGACGGTATCGGCGCGGAGAAACTCCTCAAGGACCGCCTGACCGGACGTGATGTCCGCCTCGATGGCTGGATCCGCTGCCGCTCCTCCGCGCATGGTCGCGACATGCGCGCCAGACAGATGCAACAGCGGTTCTGCGGCGACATCCCGATAGGTGACCTCGAGGCCCGGCGTCAGCTGGCGGAGCCGCGCGACGATTGCGGCGGACACCTGACGGCTGACGGAGTGGGGGCCGAGCACGCTGGAGTCGACATGAAGGAGTTGGGTCATCGGTCAGTCACCTTGGTATTGGTTTGTAACTGGCGCACTATGAGTGACTGTGCTGTAACTCCACAAGAACGCACATTTTTGAAACTCGGGCACAGCCATGACACCTGCGAACAGCCCTGATCCTGACCTGCCGGCGGAGCCGGAGCACAATGATTGCCGGGGCGTCGCCTCGATCCTGGCGCGCGTCGGCGACAAATGGAGCGTGTTCGTCATCATGATGCTGCAGGACGGGCCGAAGCGCTTCAACGAGCTCAAGCGCCTCGTGGGCGGCATTTCCCAGCGCATGCTGACCCTGACGCTGCGCGGCCTCGAACGCGACGGGCTGGTGACGCGCACGGTGTTTCCGACCATCCCGCCGCGGGTCGACTATGAATTGACCGATCTCGGCCGCGGCCTGTCGCAGCCCGTGCAGGCGCTCGGGCACTGGGCCATCCAGCACCAGGAGCAGATCGAGCGGGCACGAACGCACTTCGACGCACGCAAGGATGCCGACTGAGCGCTAGGTGAGTGACACCATCCCGCCGCCGTGGCGCTCCAGGCGGCCGGCCAGCTCCAGCTCGAGCAGCACCATGCGCAGCACGGCGGGTGACAGACCGCTGATCCGGATCAGGTCGTCGATCGAGACGGGCGTCGGGCCGAGCAGGGCTGTGATCTGCGCGCGGTCGTGGCTTTCGGGATCGGGGGCGAACAACTCCTCGTCCGGCTCGCGCAGCGAAAAGGGCAGCGGCCGCTCCATGATCGGGCCGACGGCCTGGATGATGTCGGCGGCTTCGGTGACGAGCGCGGCGCCCTGCTTGATGAGATCGTTGGTGCCCGCGCAGCGGGGATCGAGCGGCGAGCCCGGGACGGCGAAGACCTCGCGGCCCTGTTCGCCGGCCATGCGCGCCGTGATCAGCGAGCCCGAGCGATGCGCGGCCTCGACGACGACGACGCCGAGCGAGGCGCCGGAGATCAGCCGGTTGCGGCGGGGAAAGTCGCGGGCGCGCGGCTCGTGTCCGAGCGGCATCTCGGAGATTGCGGCGCCGCTGCCACTGATGATGGCGCCGAGCAGGTCGACGTGCTCCGGCGGATAGATCCGGTCGTGGCCGCCGGCGAGCACCGCGACCGTGCCGCTGCCGAGGCTCGCGCGATGGGCGGCCTGATCGATGCCACGGGCGAGGCCGGAGATGATGACGAAGCCGGCCTGACCGAGCTCATGGGTGATCTGGCCGGCGAATTTGAGTCCGGCGGCGGAAGCGTTGCGCGAGCCGACGATGGCGATCATCGGGCGCATCAACGTCTCGCGGGCGCCGCGCACCGCGAGCAGCGGAGGCGCATCCTCGCAGGCGGCGAGGCGGGGCGGATAGCCGTCCTCGTCCGGCGCCCGCAGTTCGACGCCTTGCCGTTTGCAGGCTTCGAGTTCGGCCTCGGCTTCGCCGACCGTGCAGATCCGGCCGGCTCCGGCCGCGCCGCCGCGGCGTGCCAGATCGGGCAGCCGGTCGAGCGCTACGCGCGCGGTGCCGAAATGGTCGAGCAGCGAGCGGAAGGTGCGCGGGCCGACATTGTCGGACCGGATCAGGCGCAGCCGGTCGCGCCGCTCGGTGTCGCTCAGCTCGATCGTCGTGTTGATGGCATCCACGCAAAGCCCCCTTTTACCGGGGACTAGAATGGAGCAACCCGAGGACGCAGGGAAGAGGGCGCGCTACGCCGGCGCGACGTCGCGTACATTCTCGGACGCGGACATCGGAGACGACAGCGCCGGCTGATCGCCCTGGATGGCCGGCGTGGTGCCGACCGGAGCCTCGCGCAGCCAGCGCTCGGCGGCGTCGCGTCCGCGCTGGTACAGCAACTCGATGAAGCTGCTGCCGAGATCGGTCGCATCGCGCTGAGCCAGGGCCTCGATCTCGTCCTCGGCGGCAAGCCGATGAACGCGCGGCGGATGCAGGCCGTCGCTGCGTGCCCATTCGAGCGCCGCGAGCTCGGCGTTCAGGACCGCATTGCCGGCGATCTGGTCGAGACGGCGATCGATCGCGGCCGAGGTCATCGGGACATTGCCGTCGCGCGCGGGCGTGACCTGAACGACCAGCAGGTCGGCGGCGCTGGACTCATGCGCGATCTGGATCAGCGGCGGATTGGTGAGGTAACTGCCGTCCCAATACGCCTCGCCCTCGATGTCGACAGCGGCGTGCAGTTGCGCGGGACAGGTGGAGGCGAGCAGCGCATCCGGCGTGATGCCGGCATTGCGGAAGATCTGCGGCAGGCCGTCACGGGCCCGGGTCGCCGCGATCAGCAGGCGGGGCGCGGCCGGGCCCTGCACGGCGTCGAAATCGATCGTCTCAAGGAGGATGTCGCGGAGCGGGTCGAGATCGAGCGGGTCGGCGCGTCCGCCGCGCAGCCCCGCACCGAACGACACCGAGCTGCTCGCCGGCGAGTACGCGCCGATCACCAACAGCGATCGGAACGACGCCTCCTCCATCAGCCGGGTCCAGAACAAAGCGAGCCGGTTGCGGGCTTCGTCGCGGCCGCCCTTGGCGAGCCCGCTCGCGAGCAGCGCGGCGTTGACCGCGCCGGCGCTGGCGCCGCTGATGGTGTCGAAATCGCAACCGGGCTCCTCGAGCAGGCGATCCAGCACGCCCCAGGTGAAGGCCGAGAACGTTCCGCCGCCCTGCAGGGCCAGCGACAGCTTGCGCGGCGGCCACGTCCGGGGTGGTGGCGGCAGCGTGACCGTTGCGATCGTCTCCGCAAGCGTTCGCTCGGGCGTCTCTGCAGCTTTGGTGTCGCTGATCACGGGCGCGCTCGTGGCCGTCATGATCATCTCGGTAACGGCCGGCGCGACATCGGCTCGTTCCGGCGCAGGGTGCGGTTCGGATGCTTCGGTGGATGGTGCCACGTTCGGCATGATCGGCGCAGCGGGCGCGATCGCCTCAGGCGTGGGCGCCGGGTCTGTAGCGGCCGTGATGCCGGTCGACCAGATCTCGGCGGCCGAGAGCAGCAGGCTGGCGTTCGATCGGGCCGGGGCCGCCTTCTGCTGCGCCGGAGCCTGATCAGTACGGTCATCGTGCGTGGCCGACGAACCGCTGGAATTGGTCTTGCGTAACCACATGCAGGAATCATGACAGGCAATCATGATTCACGCCAGAGTCCCGCGTTAACTTATTAGCTGATGAATCGCCGGTGTTGCTGCGCAGCCGCTGTGAAATCAGGGCGCAACACAGGTTTTCCGTATTTGTCCGGAGTGATTACTTCTTCGCCCCGATCTTGCTCTCGGTGCCCGACTGCAATCGCTTGATGTTTTCGCGATGCATGTAAACGAGCAACAGTGTGAGCAAGGTGAACAAGGCGGCCAGCGCGGTGTGACCGAAAGCCCACAGCACGATCGGCGTCAGCACGCTGGCGACGAGTGCCGCGAGCGATGAGTAGCGGAGCGCGAACGCGGTGGTGAGCCACACCAGGCAGAAGAAGATGGCGCCGGGCCAGAACAGGCCAATCAGAATACCGATGTAGACCGCCACGCCCTTGCCGCCGCGGAACTTCAGCCACACCGGGAACAAGTGGCCGAGGAAGGCGCCGAGGCCCGCGATCATCGCGGCATTCGGGCCGCCGAGATAGCCGGAGATGATGACTGCGGCCGTGCCCTTCAGCGCGTCGCCGAGCAGGGTTGCTGCCGCGAGCCCCTTGCGTCCGGTGCGCAGCACGTTGGTGGCGCCGATATTGCCGGAGCCGATGCTGCGCAGATCCTGCGTGCCGGCCAGCCTGGTCAGGATCAGGCCGAACGGGATGGACCCCAGGAGATAGCCGATGATGAGAGCGAGGGGCAGGAAGGCTTCGGAACCCATCACACCACTCCTTCCGAGCTTGGCCTTGCGTCAGACATGTTCGAACACGGTGCGGCCGCCGACGATGGTGCGGACCACGCGGCCGGTGAAGCGGGCTTCGTCGAACGGCGTGTTCTTGCACAGCGATTTGAGGTCGGCCGGATCGAGGATCCAGGGCACGTCGGGATCGATCACGATGACGTCGGCCGGCGCGCCCGCCCGCAAGGTGCCGCCGGGCAGGCCGAGCAGCTCGGCGGGCCGGGTCGACATCGCGCGGATCAGGGTCGTCCAGCTCAGCTCGCCATTGTGTACGAGCCGCAGCGCCGCCGGCAGCATGGTCTCAAGGCCGACCGCGCCGCTCGCAGCCTCCGCGAACGGCAGCCGCTTGACCTCGACGTCCTGCGGCGTGTGGTCCGACATGATGACGTCGATCAGGCCCGAGGCCAGCGCCTCGACCAGCGCGCGGCGGTCGACCTCGGTGCGCAGCGGCGGCGTCAGTTTCAGGAAGGTGCGGTAGGGGCCGATGTCGTTCTCGTTCAGGGTGACGTGGTTGATCGAGACCGACGCGCTCACCGTGAGGCCTGCCTCGCGGGCCCGCCTGAGGATGTCGAGCGAGTCGATCGAGCTCAGCGCTGCCGCGTGATAGCGTCCCTTGCTGAGCGCCACCAGGCGCATGTCGCGTTCGAGCACGACGGCTTCCGCTGCGGGCGGAATGCCGTAGAGGCCGAGCCGAGAGGCAAACTCGCCTTCGTTCATGACGCCTTCGCCGACGAGATTGGGATCCTCGGTGTGATGCACGATCAGGGCGTCGAAATCCCGCGCGTAGGTCAGCGTGCGGCGCATCACCTGCGCGTTCATCACGCTGGTATGGCCATTGGAGAAGGCGACCGCGCCGGCAGCGCGCAGCAGCCCGATCTCGGTCATCTCCTCGCCGCGCAGGCCCTTGGTCAATGCCGCCATCGGCTGGATGTTGACGATGGCGGTGTCGCGCGCGCGGCGCAGCACGAAGTCGACGGTCGCCGAGTTGTCGATGACCGGCTCGGTGCCGGGCTGGCAGATGATGGTGGTGATGCCGCCGGTCGCGGCGGCCTGGCTGGCGCTGGCGAAGGTCTCGCGATGGCCCAGACCCGGCTCGCCGACGAAGGCGCACATGTCGATCAGGCCGGGGGCCACGATCTTGCCGGCGCAGTTGACGACGTCGGTGCCCTCGGGCACGCCGGCGGCGCCGATGCCGCGCTTGAGGTCGCGGATGACGCCGTCGGCGATCAGCACGTCGCCGGGGCCGTCGAAGTCGCGGGAGGGGTCGATCACGCGCGCATTGGCGAGCAGGATCGGACGGCGGTCGGTCAGCATGGCGTTTTGTCCCGACTTCTGTATCACGCGTTGGGCAGGTTGCGGGCCAGTGCTTCGAGCACGGCCATGCGCACGGCAACCCCCATTTCGACCTGTTCCCGGATCAGCGATTGTGCGCCATCGGCAACGATGGACTCGATCTCGACGCCGCGGTTCATCGGTCCCGGATGCATGACCAGCGCGTCTGGCTTGGCGTAAGCGAGCTTCTTCTGATCGAGCCCGAAATACTGGAAATATTCCGACGACGACGGCACGAACGAGCCGTTCATGCGCTCGCGCTGCAGCCGCAGCATCATGACGATGTCGGCGCCGTTGAGGCCCTCGCGCATGTCGCGCGCGACCTCGACGCCCATCCGCTCGATGCCGGGCGGCAGCAGCGTGGAGGGCGCGACGATGCGGACGCGGGCGCCCATCGTATTCAGCAGCAGGATGTTGGAGCGCGCGACGCGCGAATGCAGCACGTCGCCGCAGATCGCGATCACCAGCCCCTCGATGCGGCCCTTGTTGCGGCGGATCGTCAGCGCATCGAGCAGCGCCTGGGTCGGATGCTCATGCGCGCCGTCGCCGGCATTGATCACGGAGCCATCGACCTTGCGAGCCAAGAGCTCCACCGCGCCGGAGGCGTGGTGACGGACCACCAGGATGTCCGGATGCATCGCGTTGAGCGTGACCGCTGTGTCCATCAGGGTCTCGCCCTTGCGCATGGACGAGGACGACACCGACATGTTCATGACGTCGGCGCCAAGCCGCTTGCCCGCGATCTCGAACGAGGACTGGGTCCGCGTCGACGCCTCGAAGAACAGGTTGACCTGGGTCCGGCCGCGCAGCACGGTGCGCTTCTTGTCGACCTGACGATTCAGTTCGACATACTCCTCGGACAGATCGAGGAGACCGGTGATGTCGTGGGCGGAAAGGCCCTCGATTCCCAGCAAATGCCGGTGCCCGAGGACGAAAGTCGATTTCGGAGAGGTTGCCATTAAAGCCAGAGCTATAGGCGCGGTTTCCATGGGGGGCAAGGCCGAAAGCCGGGGTTCCGAGTTATCCCCCGTTCCGTCTTTCGAGCCTCTCAGGGGGCTCCAAACCATGGGCTGGCGGGCCATCGCCGGACGAGGTCCGCTCCGATATGCCCTGATCCTGCTGGCGGCGATCGTGCCGGCTTGTGCGGGCGCGTTGCCGTTCGATTTCGTCTATCTCCGCGACATCGACCCGACGATCCTTCAGGACATCCGTTATGCCGGCAGCAACAATTTCGTCGGCCGCCCTTTGCCGGGCTACGAGGCGGCCGAATGCGTCGTGACGCGTGACATGGCGCGGCGGCTGCAGGCCATCCAAGCCGAGCTGCGGCCGCGCGGCCTGTCGCTGAAGATGCTCGACTGCTACCGGCCGGTGCGTGCCGTGGCGGAGATGCTGGCCTGGTCGCAGGACGGCGTCGAGACCACGGCCGGTCGCCGTTACACTCCGCGCATTGCCAAGCAGGACCTGTTCCGTCTCGGCTACATCGCCGTGCGTTCGAGCCATTCGACGGGTGCGGCGCTCGATCTCACGCTGGTCGAGCTCGCGGCGGATAATTCGGCGGTGTTCGACCCGGCCAAGGACTACGCGGACTGCACCGCGCCCGCAGCGCTACGCGCGCCCGAGGGCAGCGTCGACATGGGAACCGGCTACGACTGTCTAGATCCCAAGGCGCATACCGCCGCGCAAGGATTGACGCCCGAGCAGCGGCGCTGGCGCGATGAGCTGCTCTCGGCCATGGCGCGGCAAGGTTTTGTGAACTATGCCAAGGAGTGGTGGCACTTTTCGCTGCCGGGCGCTGGCGCGACCACTTATGTTTTTCCCATTCGGCCGCGCCGATGATCGATCTGTAGCAGGGCACGGCCATGACGCAGTCTTCCTTCGCGACCCATGAGGTCTTCAACCAGTCGCCGCCATTCGAGGACGTCAACCTGTTCACGGCAGACCAGCCGCTGGTCGACGCGGTGAAGGCCAATGGCGGTGCTGGCGCCGAGCAGGAGCTGTCTGCGTTCGGTGCGCTGTGGGGCTCGGCCGAGATGGCCGAGCAGGGCCGGCTCGCCAACGAGAACACGCCGAAGCTGCGCAGCTTCGACGCCAAGGGCTTTCGGCGAGACGTCGTCGAATTCCATCCGGCCTACCATGCGATGATGTCGCGCTCGGCCGCGGCCGGCCTGCACAATTCGACATGGACGGCAGAAGGCCAGCCCGTCGGCGGCTGCTCGGAGGTGGTGCGCGCCGCGAAGTTCTACATCGCCTCGCAGGTCGAGAGCGGGCATCTGTGTCCGATCACGATGACGCGGGCCTCGGTGGCGGCGCTGGCCGCCCAGCCGGATCTGCTGGCAAGAGCGATGCCGGTCATCGCGACTGATGACTACGATCCGGCGTTTGCGCCGTGGTGGCAGAAGCGCGGCATGACGCTCGGCATGGGCATGACCGAGAAGCAGGGCGGGACCGACGTGCGCGCCAACATGACGCGCGCTGAGCGCACGACCGATGGCTATCGCATCACGGGGCACAAATGGTTCATGTCGGCGCCGATGTGCGACGCCTTCCTGGTGCTGGCGCAGGCCGAAGGTGGCCTGACCTGTTTCTTCATGCCGCGCTTCAAGCCGGATGGCTCGGTGAACGCGATCCAGTTTCAACGCTTGAAGGACAAGCTCGGCAACCGCTCCAATGCCTCGTCGGAGGTGGAGTTCGTCGGCGCCTATGCGGAGCGGGTCGGCGACGAGGGCAGGGGCATCAGCACCATCATCCAGATGGTGCAATTGACGCGGCAGGATTGCGCGATCTCGTCGGCCGGCCTGATGCGCTCGGGGCTGGCGCACGGGCTGCATCACGCGCGCCACCGCAGCGTGTTCCAGAAGCATCTCGCCGACCAGCCGCTGATGCAGGCGGTGCTCGCCGACATGGCTCTCCATGTCGAGGCGACGGTGGCGCTGGTGATGCGGCTGTGTCAGGCGTTCGATCGTGCGCCTCTGTCGCCGCGGGAGGCGAACTACGTGCGGCTGCTGACGCCCGCGATCAAATACTGGGTGTGCAAGAGCGCGCCGCCGTTCCTGTATGAGGCGATGGAATGCCTCGGCGGCAACGGCTATGTCGAGGACGGCATTCTCGCGCGCCATTTCCGGGAGTCGCCGGTCAATGCGATCTGGGAGGGCTCGGGCAACGTGATGTGCCTCGACGTGCTGCGGGCGCTGGCGCGCGAGGCGGAGGCGGCCGCGCACGTGCTGATGCAACTGAAGGCAGCGACCAGCGGGCTTCCCGGCGCGGCGGAGGCGCTCGCTTTCATCGAGACCGGCTTCCGCCGGCCGGATTCCGAGCGCGTTGCCCGGCTTGCGGTGGAGAAACTGGCGCTGCTCGCCGCCTGCGCCGCGCTCAACGTGGTCATGCCTCGCCATGCCGAACTGTTCGCCGCCACGCGGCTCGCCGCCGTGCATCCGAGCATGTATGGCGCGGTCGATCTCGATCCCGCCGATATCCGTGCCTTGCTGGAGCGCGCCCTGCCTTGACCGATTCTCCTGAAGCCGCCGTCGCAGACTCGCTCGATCCGGCCAATCCACCACAACAGGTCGCGCCTGCGAAACACCAGCCGCGCACGCTCGGCTTCTGGTGGACCGCGCTGTGGGGCTTCGTGATCTTCATCGCGCTGTTCGCCGGCCAGGCTGCGGTGGTCGGCTATTTTCTGCTGATGCGGGACGGGCCGACCGATGCCGCTGCGCTGGTCCACATCGCCAGCCGCGGGCTGACCTTGTCGCTGTCGGTGATCATGGGCCTGCCGGCCGTGCTGCTGGCGGTCTATTTCGCCGTCCGTCACACCCGCACGCCCTTCGCCGAATATCTCGGCCTGCGCTGGACGTCGTGGAAGTATGTCGGCATCGGCATCGTGGGCATGGTGGTGATCGTCGTCGCCTGGGACCTGATGTCACGAGCGACGGGGCGCGAGGTCTCGCCGGGCTTCATGTTGGACGTCCTGAAGACGGCCAAGGGCGACGGCACGGTCTGGCTGATGGTGCTCGCCTTCTGCGTTGCGGCGCCGCTGTCCGAGGAATTGTTCGCGCGCGGCTTCCTCTATCGCGGCTGGTCGGATTCGTTTCTGCGGGTGCCGGGCGCGATCGTCCTGTCGTCGCTGGTCTGGACCGCGATGCATCTGCAGTACGACTGGTACTTCTTCCTCGAGGTGCTCGCGCTCGGCCTGTGGTTCGGCTATCTGCGCTCGGTCAGCCATTCGACCTGGCTGACCGTCGTGCTGCATGGCCTCAACAACCTCGCCGCCACCGTGCAGACCATGTGGCTCGCCAGCGGCCACTCCTGAGCGGCGGTGTTCAGCCGGCCCAGGCGATCGCGAGCGGCATGGTCAGCGCCGCCAGCACGGTTTGCAGTGAGATGATCTGCGCCAGCAGCGGCGCGTCGCCGCCCATCTGCTTGGCCAGCACATAGGCGCTCGGCGAGGTCGGCACCGCCGCGCAGATCGCGACCACGATGAGGCTCGGGCCGGTGACGCCGAACCATCCGGCGAGCCCGATCGCGAGGAGAGGCATCAAGACCAGCTTGAGCACGACGCCGAGCGCGGCGGCCGGGCCGGCGCGGCGCAAACCTTCGAAGTGCAGGCCGGCGCCGGTCACCAGGAGGCCGATCGGCAGCGACGCCTGGCCGAGCGCGTCGGCGGCATCATGCCAGAGTTTAGGCAGTGGCACCCGCGCGACGTTGAGCGCGAGGCCGAGGACGCAGGCCCAGATCAGTGGATTGCGCACGATGGTGGCGAGGATCTCGCGGAGCGAGCGGCGGTTCGGCGAGGCATAATGGGCGAGCACCGCGACGCTGAACACGTTGACCATCGGGATGATCGCGATCATCCCGACCGACGCCACCGCAAGGCCGGTGGGGCCGAACAGGCTGGCCGATACGCTGAGCGCGACGTAGGTCTGCCAGCGCGTCGCGCCCTGGAAGATCGAGGTGAAGGCCGGTCCGTCGACGCCGGCGCGCGCGAGCAGCGGCCGCAGGGCGAGGCAGAGCGCGGACATCGCCAGCATCGCCAGGAACAGCGCACCGCCGATGCCGGCCACCGGCACCTTGCTGAGATCCGCCTTGACGAGGCTCTGCAGCAGCAGGGCGGGGAACAGCACGTAGTAGGTCAACCGCTCCAGCCCGTGCCACTGGGTATCGAGCCGCATCAGGCTGCGCCGCAGGCCAAAGCCGACCACGATCAGCAGGAACACCGGCGCCAGCGCCGCGATGACGGGGCCCATGCGACTACTGACCCGAGCGGCGCAGCGTCGTCAGCCGGTCGAGCGCACCCTGCAGGATGAAGATCGCCGCATGCGTATCGATCACCTCGGCGCGTTTGGCGCGGCTGACATCCATGCCGATCAACTCGCGCTCGACCGCCGCCGTCGACAGCCGCTCGTCCCACAGGCCGATCGGCAGGTCGGTAAGGCCGGAGAGATTGCGCGCGAACGCCCGGGTCGATTGCGCCCGCGGCCCCTCGCTGCCATCCATGTTGATGGGCAGGCCGAGCACGAAGCCGACCACCTTGCGCTCGGCGCAAATGGCAAGCAGCCTGATGGCATCGGCCTTGAAGGCCTTGCGCTGGATCGTCTCGACGCCGGTGGCGAGCCGGCGATCGGGATCGGACACGGCGACGCCGATGGTCTTGGTGCCGAGATCGAGGCCGACGAGCGCGCCGCGCTCGGGCCAGCGGCCGGCGGCTTCGACAAGGGGGAGAATGGGGGCGGGCATGGCAATGCGCTTAACACGCAGGCGCGTGGCGAGCCAGCAGGTGAGGGCGTGCATCGCTTCGCCGCCCCGATGAAGCTCGCGCACGCGAGTCGACCGGCCCAGATGTCGAGCGTTGCAGTCTTTCCCGGATGCGCCGGCTTCGGATCATCAAGCGAAGCTGGTGGAGCGCGAGAGCTTGTTCCAGGCACTCACTTCGGCTTTCATGCCCTCGATCTTCTGCTCGACCAGGGCCAGCGCGTCCTCACCGAGGAACAGCCGTACAGGCGGTTTTTCGGCTTCCACGAGGGCAAGCAATGCCTGTGCGGCCTTCGCGGGATCGCCGGGTTGGTTTCCGCTCTTGGCCAATCGGGCGGCGCGAATCGGATCCATGACGGCGTCGTAGTCGGAAATGCTGCGTGGCGTGCGATCCATGGACCGTCCCGCCCAATCGGTCCGAAACTGACCGGGCGCAAGCGCAATGACGCGAATGCCGAAGGCGGCCACTTCCTTGCCGAGCGACTCCGAGATGCCCTCCAGCGCGAACTTGCTGCCGCAATAGAAGCTGATCCCGGGCATGGTGATGAAGCCGCCCATGGAGGTCACATTGACGATATGGCCGCGCCGCCTCGCGCGCATCCCCGGCAACACGGCCTTCATCATCGCGACAGGGCCGAACACGTTGGCGGCGAACTGCCGCTGCAGATCGTCGAGCGAGGACTCCTCCAGCGTGCCCTCGTGACCGTAGCCGGCATTGTTCACCAGTACGTCGATCGCGCCAATCTGCTTCTCGGCCTCTGCCACAGCAGCCGGGATTGCATCGAAATCCGTAACGTCGATCACGAGAGGATGAGCCTTGCCCGCTGCAAGCGCGGCAAAAGCCTCGGCATCGCCGACCCTTCGCACGGTCCCGATCACCCGATGGCCGGCGGCCAGCGCGCCCTTTGCGAACGCTCGGCCCAAGCCCGAGCTGACGCCAGTGATGAGGAAAATCTTCGAATCGGCAGCCGCCATCGTACAACTCCGCATGACAAGGTTATCTATATCATGATATAGATACTGCATGGCACGTGGCAAGACCGAACATTCATCCAGTGGCATGAGAGGCGAGCCGCTTCGTCGGCACGTCCTCGATGCCGCAGAGCGGCTTCTCCGTCAGGGCAGGGCCGATTTCTCGATGCGGGACCTTGCCGCTGAGGCGGGGGTCAGCTTCGCGACGCCGTTCAATCAGTTCGGCAACAAGGCCGCGATCATGCAGGCTCTCTCCATACGTCGGATCGACACCATGGAGGTGCGGTACGCCGCCGCGCCACCATCGAGAGATGCAAATGCCCGCGTGCTATTGGCTATTGATACGGCGGTGGCAGTGATGTTGGAGAATCCAGACGTGAACCGGACCGTGATGGGATGGCTGGGTGCCGCCCAGGCTTCGCCCGGTCAGACGCTGTCCCGATCCACTGCCTTCTGGGCACTGGCCTTGGGGAAGGGAGAGGGACTGAGGGCCGGCCGGCGAGAACAAGCCCTGCGCTGCCTTCCAGAGCAACTCGCCTTCAGTTTCCGCGGCGTGTTGTCCTTCTGGACTGCGGGCGAATTGTCGGATGCGGCGCTCGCCCCGCGTGCGCGAGACATGGCGAGCGCCTTGTTGCTCGGCTACCTAAATTGACGTCCGATAGGGGCGGCTTGATCGACTGACCCGCCGATCCCGGGTCTCTGTCGGCCAGCTTCAGGCGCGCCTGCGGCGGGCTCCTTGTCCAAGGTTTGCTTTCGCAGGACGATTCCCGACTCCTCGTGAGGACGCGGCGCTCCCGGGATGCCCTCACGAGGAGATCGGCGGAGCTTAACGGATCGCGATCGGGTTGATCATGCCCTGGACGCCGCCGCGCCAGCGTGGCTGGCCGAGCACAAACAGGAACTCGTAGCCCTTGTCCTTGGCCAGTTCCGCCGTGTCCATGTTCTCCAGGATGTAGGTCCCGTTCATGGCGAGCAGGATCTGGTGCACCTCGAACAGGTTCGACGACTCGAACGGGATCGCCTCCACCGCCCAGTTGTCGGCGCCGACTGCGACCACACCCTTCGAGGTCAGGTATTTGGCGCCTTCGACGCCGAGACCGGGTTCGCCGGCGCCGTAACGCTTGTCGTCCTTGCCGATCAAACCAAGCCAGCCGGTGTGGAAGATCACGATGTCGCCCTGGCGGATCTCGACGCCCTGCTTCTTGGCAGCTTCCTCGATCTCCTTGACGTTGAACGCCGTGCCTTCCTTGACCACGTCGGTGTTGTAATAGGCGGCCATGTCGAGCAGCACGCCGCGCGCCACCAATGGCGGCACCTTCTCGATGCCGAGCTTCTTCAGGCCGGTCGGATCGGCGAAGTCGAGCAGCTTGTTGCCGTTGTAATAGACGTGCTCGATGCCGAGATGGCCGAGCCCGTCGATCTGGCTGCCGACGCCGACCCAGCCTTCGACGATGTCGTCATTGTAGGTCGCCTTGTTCGGGCCGAGGCCGGGAATTCCGGCCTGGCCCGGCTGCACCACGGTGATCTTGAACGAACGCGGCGGATAGGCCGGCGTCTTGGAATCGACGATCATGCCGAGTGGGTAGGTCTTGCCGGTCTTCACCAGCGAGGCGGCTTTGACCACGAGCTCCGGCGTGATGTAGTTGGCCGCGCCGATCTCGTCCTGTGGGCCCCATTTCGATTTCGTCCAATCCGGGGTCTTGTCCTGGGCATTGGCCGTCCCGATCGCACCCATCATGGCAATCGAGCAGCACAACACGAACGCGTTGCGCATCGCATTTCCTCCGACATGTTGACGTTTGTTGTGTTTCGCGCTGGCCAGCGCCACATCCTAACGTAGTAGAGGATGGCGCGACAAAATTATTTTCGCGCGCGTGCGCTGCACAGCGCCCGAAAGTCGCATCGGTCGAAATGGCCGCGTTTCATGGTCGAGAACGTCATTTCGCGCAATGGAATGTGACGCTCGCCGGCAACGTTCAGTACAATCTCCGGGTGAATCCGCTCAAGCCGCGATGTCGTGATCCCGGCCGGCGAGGCCGGCCATGAAGGCCGAGAGCGCGCTGCTGCGATGCGCCGCGCGGCGATGGATGAACAGTGTTTCGACCTTTGCATGAACTGCATCGAGCGTGTGCAGGCTGACGCTGCCGATCATCTCGTTGCGCGTCAATACGGCGCGTGGCAACAGCGCGACGCCCATGCCGGCGGTGACGCAGCCGATCATGCCGTCGAGCGTGCCGAGCTCGATGCGCGCTGCCGCGGGCCAGCCGAAATCGTTGAAGACCTGCTCCAGCCGCTGCCGGTAGGTGCAGCCGGCCCTGAACACCAGCGCCGTCGGACCGGACGCCGTTGTCGCCGCACGCAGAGCCGGCAGGCTTTCGAAGCGCCGGGCCGTCACCAGCACCAGCTCTTCCTCGAAGGCGATGATGCCCGAGAGATCGGGATGGTCGATCGGGCCGGCCACGAAGGCACCCTCGAGCGTCCCGTCGAGCACTGCGGCCACCAGCTCGGCAGTTGGCGCCGTGCGCAGGCCGAGGGCGACCGCCGGGAAGCGTCGATGAAAATCCGCGAGCAGCGTCGGCAGCCGCACGGCGGCGGTCGTTTCCATCGAGCCGATCATCAGCGGTCCCTTGGGATCGCCGTCGTCGCGCGCCGCGAGCAGCGCTTCGCGCGACAGCGCCGCGATCCGGTCGGCATAAGGCAGCAGGCGCAGTCCGGCATTGGTCAGGGTCATGCCGCGGCTGTGCCGCTCGAACAATGCGGTGCCGACCTCGGCCTCCAGCGCCTTGATCCGCTGGGTCACGTTGGACTGCACCGTGTTGAGGGCTTCCGCCGCGCGCGTGATACCGCCGGTGCGCGCAACAGCCGCGAAAGTCTGGAGGTCGCTCAGCTCCACGGCCAATCTCCGTTTTGAATCTGCGATGGCAGAGTTCTCAAGTATTCATTTTGAGAGAATGTTAGCCGCGCCTAAACTCGCCGTCCAGAGATGAGGAGACTGTGATGCCGCTACGGACGGCGCTGACAGAAGGGCTCGGCATCAGCCATCCGATCCTGCTGGCGCCGATGGATGGGATTGCCGATGCGCGGCTGGTGCGCTCGGTCAGCGGCGCCGGCGGCTTTGGCATTCTGGGCGGCGGCTACGGCAATCGGACGTGGCTCGCGCATGAAATTGCGGAGCTCGAAGGCCTGCGCGCGCCGTTCGGCATCGGCTTCATCACCTGGTCGCTGGCCAAGCAGCCCGATCTGCTCGACATCGCGCTCGCCGCGCGGCCTGCGGCGATCATGCTGTCGTTCGGCGATCCCGCGCGCTTTGCGCCTGATATCAAGTGTGCCGGTGCGCTGCTGATCTGCCAGGTGCAGAGTGAGGTGATGGCGGAGCAGGCGATTGCGGCCGGGGCTGACATCCTGATCGCGCAAGGAACCGAGGCGGGTGGTCATGGCGCGTCGCGGACCACGCTCGATCTCGTGCCGGCGATCGTCGACCTCGCGGCCGGCCGCTTGCCTGTGGTGGCTGCGGGCGGTCTCGCCGATGGCCGCGGCCTTGCGGCGATGCTGATGCTGGGGGCGGAGGGCGTGCTGCTCGGCACGCGCTTTTATGCCAGCCGGGAGGCTGCCGGCGCCGACGAGGCCAAGCGGCGGATCTGCGCGGCAAAATCCGGCGAGACCGTGCGCGGCATCATCTTTGATCTGTCGCGCAACAATGTCTGGCCAGCGCCGTTCACCGGCCGCTGCCTGGTCAACGATCATGCGCGCCGCTGGATGGGACGCGAGGTCGATCTGCTGCAGCAGGTCGAGACCGTCTCGGCCGACTATATGAAGGCACGCGCCAACGGCAATTTCGACATTGCAGCGGTCATCGCCGGCGAGGCGGTCGGTCTGATCCATGATATCCCACCGGCCGGCGAGATCGTCGCGCGCATCGTCAGCGAGGCCGAGCACATTCTTCAGGGACGGCGCAATTCATCCGCCGTCTCAGCCGAGCAATAGGAGCAGACCATGTGGCCCGATCGCCGTTTCGCTGATCTCGTCAAGACCGACCATCCGATCGTGCTCGCCCCGATGGCGGGCGTGGCCGACGCCGAGCTTGCGATCGCTGTGGCCGAAGGCGGCGGGTTGGGGTCGCTGGCGTGTGCGATGATCTCTGCCGACAAGATGCGCGAGCAGGTCAACATCTTCCGCCAGCGCATTGCCGCGCCGATCAATGTGAATTTCTTCTGCCACACCGCGGTCGAGGCCGATGCGATCAGCGAGGCCGGCTGGAGGCGGCGGCTGGCCTCCTACTACCGCGAGTACGGCATCGATCCCGATGCGGAGGTCCAGGCGGCCAATCGCGCGCCGTTCGATGAAGCGATGTGCCTTGCCGTCGAGGAGCTGAAGCCGGAGATCGTCAGCTTCCATTTCGGCCTGCCTGAGCCCGGGCTGCTCGCGCGCGTGAAGGCGACCGGCGCGGTCGTGCTGACGTCGGCGACCGTCGTGCGCGAGGCGGTCTGGCTGGAGCGGAACGGCGCCGACATCATCATTGCGCAAGGTGCCGAGGCGGGCGGCCATCGCGGCATGTTCTTGACAGACAAGCTCGCCGAGCAGGTCGGCACGTTTGCTCTCGTGCCGCAGATCGTGGACGCCGTGAAGTTGCCGGTGATCGCGGCCGGCGGCATCGCCGATGCGCGCGGCATTGCCGCTGCGTTCGCACTCGGCGCCTCCGGCGTGCAGATCGGCAGCGCTTTTCTGCGCAGTCCCGAATCCAAGGTCAGCGTGCCGGCGCGCGCGGTGCTGGCCGCCGCCAGCGACGAATCGACCGTCATCACCAACGTGATGACCGGTCGGCTCGCCCGCGGCGTCGCCAACCGGGTGATGCGCGAGGTCGGGCCGATCTCGCCGGATGCACCGGCCTTTCCGCATGCGGCGACGGCGCTCGGACCGCTGAAAGCCGCAGCCGAGAAGCAGGGCCGGGTCGATTTCACCAATCTCTGGGCCGGGCAGGCGCTCCCGCTTGGGCGCGAGATGCCGGCGGCCGAACTGACGCGGAGCCTGGCCGAACAGGCTCTGGCGCGGCTGCGGAGCATGGCGGGCTGACACCTCGGGCGGGATGTTGCCCCAGGAAAGTCCAACGGCTGCCGGTTGCGGCGCGAAAGCGGGCTCTGCTATAGGGCGGGTTCACCTTGTCCCGTGAGGCCCTATATAATGTCGGTCGATGCCGCCACCGTCCGCCGGATCGCGCAATTGGCGCGGATCGCTGTCACTGACGCCGAGGTCCCGCATCTGCAGGGCGAACTCAATGCGATGCTGGATTTCGTCGAGCAGCTGTCGGAGGTCAATGTCGAGGGCGTCGAGCCAATGACCTCGGTGACGCCGATGGCGATGAAGAAGCGTCAGGACGTCGTCAATGACGGCGAGATCGCCGACGACATCGTCAAGAACGCGCCGGCGACCGAGAACCACTTCTTCCTCGTGCCGAAGGTCGTGGAATAGCCAAGGGGTTGGATTGGTCGCTGCTCCGGCGCGATCGACCCGAGCCGTAACCGACAAGCGAGCCAACGCCATGTGCCTGCTCTGCGACGATGAAGCGGCCTACAAGGCCTATATGGACTATCTCGACGCGATGGAGCGGCAGGGCAAGGCCGCCGATCCGGACAAGGCCGTGAACGAGATTCTCGACCAGCTCGAAGCGGCCGCCAATATCAAGAAAGCCTCCCCTGCGAAGAACAAGTTCTTCGCGGACGACCCGGCCGACGACAAGACGCTTTCTCCTTTCTTCTGCAGCCCGATCAACAGATGACCGATTTGACTTCGCTGACGCTCGCCGAGGCCCGCAAGGGCCTCGCGAGCAAGACCTTCACGTCGCTCGAGCTGACCGACGCTCATCTCAAGGCCATCGAGGACGCGCGCGCCCTCAACGCCTTCGTGATGGAGACGCCGGATCAGGCGCGCGCCATGGCGCGCGACGCCGACGCCAGGATCAACAAGGGCGAAGGCGGGCCGCTGGCCGGCATTCCGCTGGGGATCAAGGATCTGTTCGCCACCAAGGACGTCCGCACCACGGCGTGCTCGAAGATCCTCGGCAATTTCGTGCCGCCTTACGAGTCGACCGTGACCTCGCAGCTCTGGCGCGACGGCGCGGTCATGCTCGGCAAGCTCAACAATGACGAGTTCGCCATGGGCTCGTCGAACGAGACCTCGTGCTTCGGCCCGGTCGGCAACCCGTGGCGCCGCGAGGGCTCCAACACCACCTTGGTGCCGGGCGGCTCGTCCGGCGGCTCGGCTTCGGCGGTGGCCGCGCTGCTCTGCATGGGCGCGACCGCAACCGACACCGGCGGCTCGATCCGCCAGCCGGCGGCGTTCACCGCCACTGTCGGCATCAAGCCGACCTATGGCCGCTGCTCGCGCTGGGGCATCGTCGCCTTCGCCTCGTCGCTCGACCAGGCCGGGCCGATCGCGCGGACGACCCGGGATGCGGCGATCCTGCTGCGCTCGATGGCCGGCCACGATCCGAAGGATACGACCTCGGTCGACATCCCCGTGCCGGACTACGAGGCGGCGATCGGCAGGTCGGTGAAGGGCATGAAGATCGGCATTCCCAAGGAGTACCGGCTGGACGGCATGCCGGCCGAGATCGAGAAGCTCTGGAGTGAGGGTGCGGCGTGGCTGAAGGCGGCCGGCGCCGAGCTGGTCGAGGTGTCGCTGCCGCACACCAAATACGCGCTGCCGGCCTATTACATCGTGGCGCCGGCCGAGGCGTCCTCGAACCTCGCCCGCTACGACGGCGTCCGCTATGGCCTGCGCGTGCCGGGGAAGTCCATCGGCGAGATGTACGAGAACACCAGGGCCGAAGGGTTTGGCGCCGAGGTCCGCCGCCGCGTCATGATCGGAACCTATGTGCTGTCGGCCGGCTATTACGACGCCTATTATCTGCGCGCGCAGAAGGTCCGCACCCTCATCAAGAAGGATTTCGAGGACTGCTTCGCCAAGGGCGTCAACGCCATCCTGACCCCGGCGACACCGTCGGCCGCCTTCGGCATCGGCGAGCAGGGCGGCGCCGACCCGATCGAGATGTATCTCAACGACATCTTCACGGTGACCGTGAACATGGCGGGACTGCCAGGCATCGCCGTGCCCGCCGGCAAGGACAGTCAGGGGCTGCCGCTCGGGCTGCAACTGATCGGCCGTCCGTTCGACGAGGAGACGCTGTTCTCGCTCGGCGAGGTCATCGAGCAGGCGGCGGGACGCTTCACGCCGGTCCGGTGGTGGTAAGCGTCGCCGATTTCAAGACGAGCCTCGCGGGCGACGCGCCCGCGGCCGGACTGTCGCCCGTGCTGACCGGCCTGTGGTGGCTGGCGAAGGGCGACTGGGACCGCTCGCACAAGATCATTCAGGACGAGACCGGCCGCGACGCGGCCTGGGTGCACGCGCATCTGCATCGCGTCGAAGGCGATCTCGGCAATGCCGCCTACTGGTATCGGCAGGCCGGGCAGCCCGTCGCCAAGGATGCATTGGATATTGAATTTGAGCGGATCGTCTCCGCGCTGATGGGGAGTTGAGGGCCATGACGGCAACCAGCGGCAAGCTGATGAAGGGCGCCACCGGCGACTGGGAGGTCGTGATCGGCATGGAGATCCATGCCCAGGTCACCTCGAAGTCGAAGCTGTTCTCGGGCGCCTCGACCGCGTTCGGCGGCGATCCCAACAGCCACGTCTCGCTGGTCGACGTGGCGATGCCGGGCATGCTGCCGGTCATCAACGAGGAGTGCGTGCGGCAGGCCGTGCGCACCGGGCTCGGGCTGAACGCCAAGATCAACCTGCGCTCGGTGTTCGACCGTAAGAACTATTTCTACCCCGACCTGCCGCAGGGCTATCAGATCAGCCAGTACAAGGATCCGATCGTGGGCGAGGGCGAGGTCGCGGTCGAGCTCGACGGCGGCAAGACCGCCACGATCGGCATCGAGCGCCTGCACCTCGAGCAGGATCCCGGGAAGATGCTGCACGACCAGTCGCCGTCGCTGTCCTATATCGACTTCAACCGCTGCGGCGTGGCGCTGATGGAGATCGTCTCCAAGCCGGACATCCGCGATGCCGAGCAGGCCAAGGCCTATGTGACCAAGCTGCGCTCGATCCTGCGCTATCTGGGCACCTGCGACGGCGACATGGAGAAGGGAAGCCTGCGCGCCGACGTCAACGTCTCCGTGCGCAAGCCGGGCGGCCCGCTCGGCACCCGCTGCGAGATCAAGAACATCAACTCGATCAATTTCATCGGCCAGGCGGTCGAGGCCGAGGCGCGGCGCCAGATCGAGATCATCGAGGACGGCGGCGCGATCGAGCAGGAAACCCGGAGGTTCGATCCCGACAAGGGCGAGACGCGCTCGATGCGGTCCAAGGAGGAGGCGCACGACTACCGTTACTTCCCGGACCCGGACCTGTTGCCGCTGGAGTTCAGCCAGGCCTTCGTCGACGAGCTGAAGGCGGGCCTGCCGGAGCTCCCGGACCAGAAGAAGGCGCGCTTCATTGCCGATGTCGGCCTCTCGCCCTATGACGCCTCGGTGCTGGTGGCCGAGCGCGAGAGCGCGGCGTTCTATGAGAGCGTGCTGGAGGCGCTGTCCGACCGGGCGCGCGACGGCAAGCTCGCCGCCAACTGGGTGATCAATGAGCTGTTCGGCCGGCTCAACAAGGAGGGCCGCGACATCGCGTCCTCGCCGGTGTCGGCTTCTCAGCTCGCCGCGATCGTCGCGCTGATCGGCGAGGGCACCATCTCCGGCAAGATCGCCAAGGACCTGTTCGAGATCGTTTGGAGCGAGGGCGGCGAGCCGCGCGAGCTGGTCGAGAGCCGCGGCATGAAGCAGGTGACCGACCTCGGCGCGATCGAGAAGGTGGTCGACGAGATCATCGCCGCCAATCCGGACAAGGTGGCGCAGGCGAAAGCGAAGCCGCAGCTGGCCGGCTGGTTCGTCGGTCAGGTGATGAAGTCGTCGGGCGGCAAGGCCAATCCGCAGGCGGTCAACGACATCCTGAAGAGCAAGCTCGGCATCTGAAACGGCGATCGCTCGTCTTCGTTCCAGCGGCGCGCACACGGTGCGCGCCGTTTTGTTTGACCCGACGACTTCGCGAATCGCTGCGCGCGATTCGCAAAAAAGCCACCATTGCCGAGCGTTCGAACGCACACGAGGGCGTGTGCAATGAAAATTTTTTCGTTGCCAAAATTTACGACTCAGAGTCCGCGCGCCGCCTTCATCGTGCGAGTCCGCGCCTTGCGATGTGCACGCCGCCACTTTCGCGCTGTCATGTAGCAGTTCAGAAAATGCTTGCAGCGTAGGCTTTTTCTGCAATGTCTATCAGTAGCGCGCTTGGCGTCGCGCGCAGCCGCGTGCGCGTTTGCGATGTCGAACCTCGCACTGCTTCGCGCGTTGCGTCAGCCGCGTGCGCGCGCGCCTGTCAACACTTCCTTAAGCCGGAAGCTGTTTTTTTTCACTCGTTGGTGTATCGATGAGGAGTGCAGCTCGATTCCCGAGTGCACGCATCGACTAAGCCATCTCACATCGGAGGGCAACATGGCCAAGAAAGCGAAGAAGGCGAAGAAGGCAGTGAAGAAGGTCGCGAAGACCGCGGCGAAGAAGACTGCCAAGAAGACCAAGAAGGTCGCCAAGAAGAAGTAACTCTCGCAGTCCTTGCGAGATGAGTCCGGCAGCTGATGCCGGCACGTCGTTGGAACGCAGGTCGGCATAGCTCCTCGCGAGCCGGGCAGATCTCCTGAAGCTCCAACAGACGATAGAGGGTGTCGGCGAGACATCAGGTCAACGGTCGGATCGAACTCGAGAGCGGCTTCGCTCGCGGTGCGGTCCGGCAGAAGAAACAGGATTTCTTCGTTCGGTGCAGATCGCGTTTCCGGTCTGCAATCTCACGAGCGGCTATCAGCCAGAGTGGGATCTGATCCTGACGTGTTCGCCGACGCCCTCGATCCCTGAGCACCGCGCCTCCGGCGACTGCGTGCCTCCCAGTCTCCCATAGACGAACGACCTTATTAGCAGCTCGGCGTACTCGTGCCGCAGTGCGCTACGCAATCTCCCGCACCCTGTGTCAAGACGTGTCCGGTCCCAGTGCGGCTGTTGACCGCCTGCGTGGTGCGCTCCGCCCCGGAGCGGTGAAGCGCTTTCGCGGATGGTTAGGGGTTTGCCAAACAGAACGGTAAACCGCTCTTTGCCGAGTTGAAGAATCCATTTCGAATCAATGCATTGAAGCCGTCCCGGGAAAATGCGGGGTTCCGCGTTCAGGGCTCGTTCAGCACGATGTTTAAACTGCCTTTCAAACTTGATCGGTCATCCTTCGCGCATAAGCCGCGAGACGGCATGGGGATAACCAGGCGTTGAACAGTTGGACGGGGGCGTGCTCGGGTGACCGGCCGCCTCCTCGGGCGAAGGAGAGCGACGATGTTTCAGGGACAACTCAATTTTGATGATGTGACCACTGCGGAGCAGGGCGCCAGCGGCGATGTCCTGTTCGAGCTCGGCATGCTCTATGCGAGCGGTCGCGACGGTGCGGTCGATCTGATCGCCGCGCACAAATGGTTCAATCTCGCCGCCCTCAGGGGGCGCGTCGACGCCGTGGCAATGCGCCGCGAGGTCGCCGAGCAGATGTCGGATGCCGAGATCGCGACCGCGCAGCGTGAGGCGCGCGCCTGGATGACCGCGCACTGAGCGAACTCGGCCGCGACTTGGCGGATCTCGCTTTCGGTGCGAGCCATGCCGCACGAGCCAGTTCGCCGGCCGCGAACCGGGAGCGCTGGGGTGACCCGCGCCCGATCGTTCATTCTCGTGGGAAGCGGGCCTCGTCGCGCGCCTATGAATCTCCTATCTGTCGTCCGATGTGACGCAGGCAGGTGGGATTGATGGCATGGGCCAGGCACGGCGACAGGCGCGGCGGCAAGAGCTGATCGACTGCCATGACTGCGGCAGCGGCGTCTCCTTCAGCGCGGTGGCGTGCCCGCATTGCGGATCGACCGAGCCGGCCGGGCCTGCGGTGCAGAGCCGGCGTGAGTTGAAGCGTTTGCGGGTCGAGGCCCACAACGACCGCCGCCTCGTCGTGGTGACCGTGCTCTGTGCGGGCCTCGGCGCCATCTACGGTGCCGTGATGGGAGCAGGAGGCGCGGCGTCATGGTGGGCTGCGCTGGGCTATGGCTTCGTCGGCACCGTCATCGGCGTGCCCGCCGCCTTCGTGATCAATATCAGCCGTGGCCTGTTCGATTGAGCCCGCGCGTGATCGCGCGGCAACCGTGATCACGGCGGCCACGGTCCGTTGCGATCCGGCAGGTGCGTGAACGGCTCGGCTTTGATGCGGATGATCAGGGGGAGGGGGCTGCTGGCCGCGCCGACGGGCGGCTGGCGGAGACGGAGGGATTCGAACCCTCGATAGGGCTTTACAACCCTATAACGGTTTAGCAAACCGCCGCCTTCAGCCACTCGGCCACGTCTCCAGCGAGGGTCGGTATGCCCGACGCCGCGCTGAGCCGCAAGCGGCAGATTGCATGCGGTTTCGAAATCCTCACAGGGCTGCGTCTTCGCCGGATCGGCCCCGGACGGTGATCTCCACCGTTGGCGATCGATCCGAGCTGAGCCTGCCGTTTGATCGGACGCGGCACGGCATGGAAGTCGACGGGCGGCGCAGGCCCTCTCGATGGTCCCTGATATAGAGCGTCACCAATATAGAGGGTCGCCTGGAACGACGGGCCGGTGGCAGGGGGCGCAGAGGGCATTGTCCTCCGGTCCGATTCTCGTTCAGCGCCTTGGCTGGATTCGTGGCCCCGTGCCTGACTTGGGGCGGGTTCCTGGCGGGCGAGTGCTCGCAGCCCTGAACACCCAAAATTGCGTTGTGACAAAACGATAACATAAACAGCAAGTTAGGTGTTCCCGCAGAACCACGGTCGCGTGCCTTTTGTGCAACACCAGTCCGAAAAGGCGCCGCCTGGGCGCCGCAATGATGGTTCCTTTGTTGCGTGTGCAAAGGCCTTCGGTAATTCTGCTCACACGACGAAGGGGGGCATCCCGACGTCGTCCCGTTTAGGTCGTTCGCTCAAGTCCCTCGCGTTCATGCGGGTGTGTCCCATAGCGCGAAGCGGCTGAGCGACGGGTCGAAGAGGGATAACGGTACCAACCCCAAGGGTGTCTCTCACCCAGCGGAGGCGGAACCTTCCCTGACTGAGCAACTTGGAGGTTTAACATTATGAACACGATCAAGAGCCTTGTCCTGGGCTCGGCGGCCGCTCTCGTCGCCATGTCCGGGGCTCAGGCAGCTGACCTTCCGATCAAGGCCAAGGCGGTCGAATATGTGAAGGTCTGCTCGCTTTACGGCGCCGGTTTCTACTACATCCCCGGCACCGACACCTGCATCAAGCTGGGCGGCTACCTGCGTGCTGAAACGTCGTTCGCCAGCAACGGCCAGTACAACAACGCCGTCAACGGCGTTGCCGGCGGCATGAACCGCCACAGCAACTACTACTACAGCCGTGCTCGTCAGGACCTCAACATCGACACGCGCACCGCGACCGAGTACGGCGTGGTTCGTACCTATGCCGATCTGACGTTCACCTGGACCAGCGGCACCTACGCCGGCTCGGGTTCGGCGACCGGCGCAACCGCCTACTCGACGGCTGGCGCTCCTGGCGCACAGGCCGACGGCAACATCGCGCAGGGTGGCCTGGGCGTGTACTACGCCTTCATCCAGTTCGCTGGCTTCACGATGGGTAAGGCCGTGTCGCAGTTCGACGCGCCCTGGACCAACTACCCCGGCAACAACTTCGACGGCCTGTGGGGCGGCGGCGGCACCGTGACCGGTGTCAACCAGTTCACCTACACCGCCGACTTCGGCTCGGGCATCACGGCTGCGATCTCGGCGCAGGACGCGACCCAGTACTACACGACGAACCTGTGGAACGTGTCGGGCATCACTGCAGCCAGCATCGTTGGCGGCTCCTACGGCACCAACTCGTTCGGCGGCAACGTTGCTCCGGATATCGTCGGCATGGTCCGCGTCGACCAGGCCTGGGGTCTGTTCCAGGCGTCGTTCGCGGCGCATGACAACCACACCGGCTACTACGGCGCCACCGAGCTCACCGGTCACCCGGCTGACAAGTGGGGCTGGGCGGCTCAGCTGGCCTTGTCGATCAAGAACATCCCGACCGGCCCCGGCGACACCATCAACATCCAGGGCGTCTACACCAACGGTGCGAGCCGTTACAACGCTCAGAGCCTGGTGCCGACCACCTACGCGATGTACGGCGGCAGCAGCACGGCTGGTGTCTACGGCACGCTCGGCTTCGCTGGCGTCAGCGACTCGGTCTTCGTGACCGGCGGTGAGCAGCAGCTGACCACGACCTACGGCTTCCGTGGTGCTTACACCCACAACTGGAGCCCGACCTGGAACTCGGCGATCTACGGTTCGTGGGCTGCCGTGAGCTACAACAACACTGCCAAGGGCCTGATCTGCGGCAGCGCGGCGATGGGTGCGATCGCGGGCGCAGGCTTCACCTGCAACCCCGACTTCAACATCTCCTCGCTCGGCTTGATCACCCGTTGGACCCCGGTCAAGAACCTGACCTTCTCGGCCGACGTGGCCTGGACCAACCTGGACCAGAAGTACTCGGGCAACATCGCGTACCCGGGTTCGGCCACGGTTTCCAAGCCGGCGGCGACCTACCAGCTCAAGGACCAGAACTCGGTGTCCTTGCTGCTCCGCGCTCAGCGCAACTTCTGATCCTGATCGTCTGATCGGGTTCAAGAGCCCCCGGCAGGAAACTGCCGGGGGTTTTTGCTGTTTGTGACAGCGCATTCCGGCCCAGCACCCGAGTCAGGCTCGCTCGAAGATCGATGCAAGATCGGCAACTGAGACAAATCAAAATCGACGGCTGAGGTAATGAGGAGGATTCCGAACGCCTCGTTGATCGAAAATCACTTTCTTTTCAGTAACTTGACAGTCTGTCGGTATTTTTTTTAAATTGGTGTTGAAAACAGATGAGTTGATAAGCTAATTTTGTCACGCGCTGATAGCGATCCCTCCTCAAGAGGACACTGCCGATCCAAGTTCGACGATCATATGATGTTAGACTCCACGAAACCTCTGGCGATGCCCCGCCGGAGGTTTCTTCATTTCAGGATCTCCTCGTCGCCCGGTTCCTGAGGTTGGCTTTCGGTTGCAACGTACCGGTGCAACCGCTGCGCGTCAGCGCAAAGCATCCATCGTAGACCAAAGGTCGGAGCAAAATTCCTTGCGCATCGGCTTGACCGGGAAATCCCGGGTGGTCACGATGACCGCCAGATGACGGGGCCACACCGTCACGCCAGCGAGGAATCAGTCCAAGATGAGTTCGGAAGGCTCTGTGGGAGTGCTGCGTCCGTGGTCCGAGCAAGACGATCTGGCGGGCGCCATCACGCGGTTGCTGGAGGCGCGGCCGGAGGGCCGGGCCGAGCTTGCGGAATGTCTGGCGGTTGCGCAGCGGATCGACGCCAGCGACGACGAGTCCTGGTATCGCGAGTGGATGCAATGCGCGGATGCGATGAAGGCTGCCGCCGCCGACGCTGTGAGCAGCGGCCGTCCCGAGCTGGCGTTGCGCAAATGGTCGCGCGCGGTCGATTGTTATGAGGCTGCGGCCTGTCCGTTCAGCAGCTCACGCTCCCGCCAGGCCGTCGTGCTGTCCCGCATGCGCGAATGTGCGCGCGAATTCCTGCGCTGCGCCGATCCGCCAGGAGAGGTCGTCACGATTCCCTGGCGCGCGGACTATTCGCTCGAAGCCTATTTCCTGCCGGCGCGCTGCGGGGCAGGCAGGGCGCCCACCGTCATCTGCATCGGTGAGCCCGGCCGTCGCAAGGAAACCTCCCTGTTCAAGCTTGCAGCCCATGCGGAGCAGCGCGGCTTGGCGTTGCTGGTGGTCGATTTGCTGGGCAGCGGACCGGACTGCCGTTTCGAGGAGATCGTCGGCCGTCGCGATCTCGAATCAGCCATCGCGAGCGTGACGGACTACGTGACGTCCCGTGATGACGTGGACGAAGGCCGGATCGCGATCCTGGCCGACGACTGGAGCTCGTCCTTCGTCGCGCGCGGCATCGCACTCGATCCGCGTTATGCTGCGGCGGTCTGCGACGCCGGCTTGTGGGACATTCACGAGCGCGTCTTCCTGTCGCGCCGACCCGGTGCGGGCGAGCGGGGCAGGCTGTCGATCGCGACCGATGGGCTGGCGGCGCGGCAGATCATGTGTCCGCTGCTGGTGACGGTGCCGGAGGGTGGCTGGCTTCGAGCCGACATCGCAACCCGGCTGATCGCGCAGATCAAGCGCGAGCACCCGGACATCACCCTGAAGATCGTCTCCAGCGCGGGCGCCGATTGGCTCGAAGCCGATGCCTTCGTCTTCGACTGGATCGCCAAGCGTCTGGCGGGGTCTCCGCGGCCTCCAGGCTGACGCGACCCTATGTCTGCGCTCGCTGCCTGTAAGAGGCGGTCGGGCCGTGACCGCCTCGGGGGCCTCAGAGCCCCATCGTGAGTCGCGCGCTGGCCTTTTCGAAACGGTCCTTGAGGCCAGCCAGCTTGTCCGTGAAGGTCGCGAGCTCACGAGCGTCGAATTCCTCGAAGATGAAGCCGAAGATCTGCGCTTGCTGAGCTTCCAGCTCGGCGAACTGCTCCGATGTCTTGGCGGTGAGCGACATCCGGACCACGCGCGCATCGTTGGGGGCGGGCTTGCGTTCCATGAAGCCCTTCTTCTCGAGCAGCTTCGACTGCGTCGTGACGAAGGAGGGGTCGACGTGCAGCCGCTTGGCCGCCGCATTCACGGCAACTCCCTCGCCTTGATCCAGTTCGGAGATCGCCATCAGGATCATCCATTGGGGGCCACTGATGCCGATTCTCTTGGCCCAGAAGTACCTCAGCTCCTCCAGATGGACGTTGATCGTGGAGATCTCCCTGGCGAAGCGAAGAATGGCGTCGCGATTCTTCGGCAGATGTTCGGCAGTCTTCGGTTGCGCGTCCGCTTCCACAGGTGCGGCAGACATGTTCTTCAAGGGCGCCATTGCTCAGGAGTTCCGGTACGAAGCTTGACCCTAAAGAAAAAAAATCCGCAACAAAATCACTTATCTAGGAGGACATCCGTCGTCCCCCGTGCGCTGCACAACAAGCTGCCATTGTGTTGCCCCCAAGACACATTTCGGCTTCATTCAATTACCTGACTGCATAAACTATTTTGCTTACCGAATGAGCGAAGGCATAGTTCCTGGCGACGGTGGGGGGTTACTCGATCGTCCCGTGACAGGTGGTTCGCTTAAGTCCCTCGCGTGATGCGGGTGTGTCCGATGGCGCGAAGCGGCTGAAGCGGTTTTTCGGGAGCGGAGGAAGCGGATCGTCCTGGGGGATCTTGGTCCGGTTCTTTCTCAAAAGAGCAACTTGGAGGTTTAAATGAAGACGGTTAAGAGCCTTGTCCTCGGCTCGGCGGCAGCTCTGCTCGCCATGTCCGCGGCTCAGGCGGCCGACCTTCCGATCAAGGCCAAAGCGGTCGAGTATGTGAAGGTTTGCTCCCTGTATGGTGCGGGCTTCTACTACATCCCCGGCACCGACACCTGTATCAAGCTGGGTGGCTATCTGCGCGCCGAAGTGGTCGCCGG
Source organism: Bradyrhizobium sp. SZCCHNPS1003 (assembly GCF_032381555.1). NCBI lineage: Bacteria > Pseudomonadati > Pseudomonadota > Alphaproteobacteria > Hyphomicrobiales > Nitrobacteraceae > Bradyrhizobium > Bradyrhizobium sp. SZCCHNPS1003. The sequence goes on along the minus strand of NZ_JAUHIU010000017.1, from coordinate 34,125 downwards.
CAGCAACAGCATCTTCAACGGAACGTTCAACGGCCAGGGCGGCGCACACAACCGCCTCAGCAACTACTACACCTCTCGTGCTCGTGAAGATCTGAACATCGACACCCGCACGGCGACCGAATACGGCGTGGTCCGCACCTTCGCCGACCTGACCTTCAGCTGGACCTCGGGCGGCTATGCCGGCACGGGTTCGGCCACCGGTGCGACCGCCTACTCGACGGCGGGTGCGCCTGGCGCTCAGGCCGACGGCAACATCGCGCAGGGCTCGCTCGGCGTGTACTATGCCTTCATCCAGTTCGCCGGCTTCACGATGGGTAAGGCCGTGTCGCAGTTCGACACGCCCTGGACCAACTATCCGGGCAACAACTTCGACGGTCTCGCCGGCGGCGGCGGCACGGTTACCGGCGTCAATCAGCTGAGCTACACCGCTGACTTCGGCTCCGGCATCACGGCCACGGTTTCGGCCCAGGATGCGACTGCCTACTACCAGAACAACCTCTGGAACGTGGCTGGTTCGACGGCGGCTGGCGTGATCGGTGGTGCTTACGGCACCAGCGCCTACGGCGGCAACGTTGCTCCGGACTTCGTCGGTATGGTCCGCGTCGACCAGGCCTGGGGTCTGTTCCAGGCGTCGTTCGCGGCGCATGACAACCATGTCGCTTACTACGGCGCGTCCGAGACCTCCGGCCACCCGGCCGACAAGTGGGGTTGGGCGGCTCAGCTGGCCCTGTCGATCAAGAACATCCCGACCGGACCTGGTGACACGATCAACGTGCAGGGCGTCTACACCAATGGTGCGAGCCGCTACAACATCCAGAGCCTGATGCCGAACAACTACTCGATGTACGGCAGCACGGGTCTGGCTGGCGCCTATCAGAGCATCGGCTTTGCGGGCGTGGGCGACTCGGTCTTCACGACCGGCGGTGAGCAGCAGCTGACCACGACCTACGGTATCCGTGGTGCTTATACGCACAACTGGAACCCGGCCTGGAACACTGCGATCTACGGGTCTTGGGCTGCCGTCCGCTACAACGGCACTGCCAAGGGCCTGATCTGCACCAGCCCCGGCGTTGTCGCGGCCTTCAACGCGGGTTCGACCTGTAATCCGGACTTCGATCTGGCCACCATCGGCCTGATCACGCGCTGGACCCCGGTCAAGAACCTGACCTTCTCGGCCGACTTCGCCTACTCCTGGCTCGACCAGAAGCACTCTGGTTCGGTGACCTCGCCGGCGGTTGCTGCCGTCGCGAAGCCGGCCGCAGTGTACGAGATCAAGGATCAGCAGTCGGCTGTGCTGCTGCTCCGCGCTCAGCGCAACTGGTGATCCAGACCGTTTCATGACGGTTTGACCAGCCCCCGGCAGGCAACTGCCGGGGGTTTTTCTTTGCCTGGCCAGCGCGTGCTCCAGCGCCGAGACCCGCATTCCTCGCCGCTCCGCTCTGTCGCTGACAAACATGCTGCAGACCCGCCCGAGAACCACACCGCGCGGCCACGCGACGCAATGCGATCTGGATGGAATTTCGCGACCGACTCGTGGCCATCCGGCTCAAACATCCGTGAGAGGCGGTCGCCGGGTTCGTTCGGTTCGACCGCACGTTTGAGCCAAGCTTGGCCTGCGTGACCTCGGGCAGACGAGGGCGGGTGCCGCGATGGTCAGGCCGGAGAAGTGGGAGACTCGCGCTCGCCGCCCTTCTCGGCGCCCGTCCTGCTGCATTCCCGCCACGACCGCGACATGCATTCGGCGGCGAAAGTCTTCCCCGACACATTACTCTTGGAGATTTGGCAGCCGTGTGCCGTGCCGCGGCCGCGCCACATGCGTGATCCGGCCGGTCACGAGAATGGTCCGATAAAGCACCAAGTCCGCCTCTCGATCGTTCCGACTGCAACGCTATGCGCGAGCACTGTGGTGCAGCTGGAGACGGGCTGACCGTGGGGGCGGTCGTTCGATGTCGAGCCGGGCCGGTCTGAACTGAGCAATTTGGAGGTTAGTATGAAGACTGTGAGGAGCCTTGTTCTGGGCTCAGGGGCGGCGTTGCTCGCCATGGGTGGGGCTCAGGCCGCCGACCTTCCGATCAAGGCCAAAGCGGTCGAGTATGTGAGGGTCTGCTCCATGTACGGAGCGGGATTCTTCTACATTCCGGGCACCGACACCTGCATCAAGCTGGGCGGCTTTCTGCGTGCCGAAGCAGGCTTCGGTACGAATACGATCTTCCAGAATGCCGTGAACGGCGTCGCCGGCGGGCGAAATCGTCTCAGCAACTACTACACGACGCGTTCGCGTGCCGACCTCAACATCGACACCCGCACCGCGACCGAATATGGCGTCGTGCGCACCTTCTTCGATGGTGTCTTCCAGTGGACCGGGGGCAGCTACGCGGGGACCGGCTCCCCCACGGGCGCGACTGCCTATTCGACGGCGGGCGCGCCTGGAGCGCAGGCCGACGGCAACATCGCGCAAGGCGGGCTCGGTGTCTTCTACGCCTTCATCCAGTTTGCCGGCTTCACCATGGGTAAGGCCGTGTCGCAGTTCGACGCGCCCTGGGCCAACTATCCCGGCAACAATTTCGACGGTTTGACCGGCGGCGGCGGCACCATCACCGGCGTCAACCAGTTCACCTACACCGCGGACTTCGGCTCGGGCATCACGGCCGCGATCTCGGCCCAGGATGCGACGCAGTATTCGCAGTCGCAGATCTGGAATACGGCGGGACAGACGGCCGCCGGCGTGCTCACCGGCAGCTATGGCACGTCGAATTTCGGCGGCAACGTCGCGCCCGACATCGTCGGCATGGTGCGCGTCGATCAGGCCTGGGGTCTGTTCCAGGCGTCGTTCGCGGCGCATGACAATCACGCCGCCTTCTTCGGTGCCAACGAGACGACCGGCCACCCGGCCGACAAATGGGGCTATGCGGGTCAGCTCGCCCTGTCGATCAAGAACATCCCGACCGGCGCCGGCGACACCATCAATCTGCAGGGCGTCTACACCAACGGCGCCAGCCGCTACAACTTCCAGAGCCTCGCGCCGATCAACTACGCGATGTATGGCGGCAGCAACATGGCCGGCGCTTTCCAGAGCCTGGGCTTCGCGGGCGTGTCGGATTCGGTGTTCGGGGCGAATACGCAGCAGCAGTTGACCACCACCTACGGCTTCCGCGGGGCCTTCACCCACAACTGGGATCCGTTCTGGAATACGGCGGTCTACGGCTCCTGGAGCGGCGTCAGATACAACAACACCGCGAAGGGACTGATCTGCAACGGTGCAGGCATGGTCGCTCTCGGCATCACGCCTGCGAATTGCAACCCCGACTTCAACATCTCGACGGTGGGTGTGATCACGCGCTGGACGCCGGTCAAGAATCTGACCTTCTCTGCTGACGTCGCTTGGACCAGGCTGGACCAGAAGTTCACCGGCGTGGTGAACGCACCGGCGGTCGCGGCCGTTGCCAAGCCGGCCACGACCTACCAGTTGAAGGACCAGGACTCGGTCTCGCTGCTGGTGCGTGCCCAGCGCAACTGGTAAGTGCGGGCGAATGGCGAATAGGGAGTAGAGAATAGCGGTTGACGACGTAGCGGAGCCCAGGCTTCGCTACTCGCTACTCGCTACTCGCTACTCGCTACTCGCTACTCGCTACTCGCTACTCGCTACTCGCTACTCGCTACTCCACCACCGCGCCGCGGCGCAGATCGGCCTCGATCTGCAGCCGCGAGCCGCCGCCGAAGCGGGCGCGATAGACCTGCAGGTTCTCCATCACCCGCTGCACGTAGTTGCGGGTCTCCGAGAAGGGGATCAGTTCGACCCAGTCGACGGCATCGACCTTGGGATCGCGCGGATCGCCATAGCGCTCGACCCATTTTCTGACGCTGCCGCGGCCGGCATTGTAGGCCGCGAAGGTCATGATGTACGATCCGCGATAGTCCTCGAGCAGGCCGCCGAGCTCGGCGGCGCCGAGCTGCGCGTTGTAGACCGGGTCGGTCTTCATCCGGTTCAGATCGAAGCTGACGCCCGCGCGCTTGCAGACGTAGCGACCCGCATCCGGCGTGACCTGCATCAGCCCATAGGCCTGTGCCGGCGAGACCACGGCCTGGTTGAAGGCGCTCTCCTGGCGCGCGATCGAGAAGACCACGCTCGGCTCGACCTCCGGTCCCAGCGAGCGGAACGCAGGAATGCCCGTGACCGGATAGGCGTAATGGTCGAACGGCAGCCCGCGATTGAGTGCGGCCTTGCCGACCAGCAGCATCGCTCGCGCATCGCTGTTTCGCGCGGCGATTTCCGCGAGTCCGACCAGCACGTCGGGGTCGCCATTGTCGCCCATGTCAGCGAAGATCGGGATCGCGACCTCGCCCTCGTCGAGCTCGTAGAGCAGCTGCACCGCGCGCACCACCTCGAGCCGCTCGACGCCGCGTCCACGGCCGCTCGGCGCCGCATTGAGGCCGAGCTGCGGCAGGCCGAGCTTCGCGCGCGCCAGCTGTCCGTAATAGCTCGTGGACTGCTCGGCGGCCGACGTATAGGCCGCGCGCGCCTCCTGCATGCGCCCCATCGCTTCTGCCGCGCGGCCCTGCCAATAGCCGGCCCGCGCCAGGGTGGTCGGATTGACGCTGCCGACGCCGATGCGCGCAAAGTGCTGGGTCGCGGTGGCCGGATCGTTGAGGAAACGCAGTGCGATCCAGCCGGCGGTGAATTCCTGCTCGGTCTTGTAGATGTCGCGGTTCGGCAGCGCCGCATCCCGCGCGATCAGATAGGCGCTGCGATATTCGCCGGTGTCGATCATCTTTCGCGCCAGCAGTCGGCGCTCGATCCACCATTCGTCCAGATTGTGCAGGCGGCCGGGATCCTTGGGCGCGTTCAGCATCAGCTGCGCCGCCTCGGCGAATTTTTCGTCGCGCCGCAGCAGTTGGATGCGGCTGAAGATATAGCCTGCATCGCCGTGGAGTTCGCGCGGCACGGCTTCGAGCAGGCTCTGGCTATTGGAGGCTTTGCGGTAGGTCGCGATTCGCGCTTTTGCCAGCGCCACGTGGCCCGAGCCAAGCCGCCGGGCAGCGCGCATGGCGGCCTCGTGCTCGCTGCCATACAGCAGCGTGTCCATCCGCGCCTTGTGATCGCCGCCGGACAGCAGGGCACCGTACTGGTCCAGGATGTTGTTCTCGGTCTCCTCGGACATCGCGTCGTTGCGCCAGGCATCGCGCACCAGGCGCTCGGCATTGGCGCGGTCGCCGCGATTGAGCATCACCCGGGCCAGCGCGAACTTGCCCTTGGCCGACAGCGGCGATTCGTTCTCGAACCAGGACCACACCACGGCATCGTCGCGCTTGTCGTCCCACAACGCGGCCTCGAGCCGGCGCCGCAGGAAGGTCTGCGACGGCCAGGACGGGTTGGCGGCGATGAACGCGCGGTAGCGCTCCACGCTGGCATTGTTGTTGTCGCTGCGCAGGATCACCCACTCCGCGAGCTTGCGCGCCACGGGATCCGAGATCGCCTGCACGACCTCGGTGGCATCGCTGGGCTTGCGCTTGCGGACGAGCTCGATCACGTTTTCGAGCGCCTCCTTGTCGGATTGCGAGGTCGAGGACGTCGCGGCGATCGCAGCCGGCACCACAGGCTTGCGGGAGACGGGCAGGGCGGCATGCTGGCGGGCCGGCAGGCTCGCAGCCGCCGCGCCGGGGGTGATGTCCTTCGGTGCCGCGCGCGCCGTCTCGCCGGCGCCTTTGGGGCTGCTCTTGACCTCGGCCTTCGCTTCGGCCCGCGCGTCGACCTCGCTCTTGGTCCCGGCGGCCTCGTGGGTATTCGTCTTCGGAACCGCGCTGCGCGCGATCGGACGCGCCTTCGGCACCGGAACCTTGGCCGCGGGAGCCTTGGATCCCGAAACCTTGGACCCAGCAGCCTGGTCCTTGGCGAGAGCGCTATGTCCGGCGAGAGCCCATCCGAGTGTCAGGCCGGCGGCCAAGGACACCGAGAGTGACACCGACAGGGCGGTCGATCGCAATGCAGTGGCGCGGGCAGAAAAGGGCACGGCGTTCCTTTTGCGGCGGATGACTTCGATCCCCAGACCAACATGGGTCTATCGAAAAGGTGAACAAATCCTAAATATACCGGGAAGGATTGCAACCTGCGCCAACACCGCGGCGAAATCACGACCGAAGGGCGGCGTGCGGGCCGTGGGGCTTCAGCGAAGGGTGATCACGGGCCTCGGCAATGCGATTCGAGCGATCCGTGTGCCTGTTGAGAAGGCAGCCCAACCGCGGGCGGGCCTTCCGCCTCGTCGGCAGACCCGGTATGAAGTGGCTCGTACAGGGGCCAAACGGCGTTTGGGAGGGAGTTTCATGGCAGCCAAGACGAATTTCCGGGGTTCTTTCACCGCCTTGGTCACTCCTTTCAAGAACGGGTCCGTGGACGAGGCCGCTTTTCGCAGCCTGGTGAACTGGCAGATCGACGAGGGCACCAACGGCCTCGTGCCGGTCGGCACGACCGGCGAGAGCCCGACGCTCAGCCATGACGAGCATAAGCAGGTGGTCGAGTGGTGCATCGCCGAGGCCCGGGGACGCGTGCCCGTCGTCGCTGGCGCCGGCTCCAATTCGACCAAGGAGGCGGTCGAGCTCGCCCAGCACGCCGAGAAGGCGGGGGCTGACGCAGTGCTGGTGGTGACGCCCTATTACAACAAGCCGACGCAGGAAGGCCTGTATCAGCACTTCAAGGCGATCAACGATGCGATCGGCATTCCGATCATCATCTACAATATTCCTCCGCGCTCGGTGATCGACATGTCCGTCGACACCATGAAGCGCCTGTTCGAGCTGAAGAACATCGCCGGCGTGAAGGATGCTACCGCGAGCATGGTGCGGGTGTCGCAGCAGCGCGCCGCGATGGGCGAGGAGTTCAACCAGCTCTCGGGCGAGGATGCGACGATCATCGGCTACATGGCGCATGGCGGCCATGGCTGCATCTCCGTCACGTCGAACGTCGCGCCGCGGCTGTGCTCGGAATTCCACCAGGCCTGGCAGAAGGGCGATGTCGCAACGGCGCTGAAGATCCACGATAAGCTGATGCCGCTGCATACCAATCTGTTCATCGAGTCCAACCCGGCGCCGGTGAAATACGCGCTGTCGCTGCTCGGCAAGATCGAGGAGAAGCTGCGGCTGCCGATGGTGCCGGTGTCGGAGCCGACCCGGGTCGCGGTGCGCGAGGCGATGGTTCATGCCGGATTGATCAACTAGGTTCCGAGGGAGCTCGGGATCGGCGAAGGTCGCGAGGATTTCTCGCAAGTTTGAGGGGGACGCGAGCATGTTGAAGGAATTCCGTGAATTCGCGATGAAGGGCAACGTCGTCGACCTCGCCGTCGGCGTCATCATCGGCGCGGCCTTCGGCGCCATCGTCACCTCGCTCGTCGCCGATGTCATCATGCCGATCATCGGCGCCATCACCGGCGGCCTCGATTTTTCGAACTACTTCATCCCGCTGTCCAAGACGGTCAATGCGGGCAACCTTGCGGACGCGAAGAAGCAGGGTGCCGTGCTGGCCTATGGACAGTTCCTGACCTTGACCCTGAACTTCTTCATCATCGCTTTCGTGCTGTTCATGATCATCCGTGTGATAAACAGGTTGAAGCGGAACGAAGCGGCAGCCCCCGCGGCGCCGGCGAAGCCTTCGGCCGAGGTCGAGCTGTTGACCGAGATCCGTGATCTCCTGAAAAAGTCCTGATGGCTGAAAAGAACGAACCCAAGATCACGGTCGCCGCCGAGAATCGCAAGGCGCGGTTCAACTACGCGATCGAGGACACCATCGAGGCCGGCATCGCGCTGACCGGCACCGAGGTGAAGTCGGTCCGCGGCGGCAAGTCGACGATCGCGGAATCCTATGCGGATTCGCGTAACGGCGAGATCTGGCTGATCAACGCCAACATTCCCGAATATCTGCAGGCCAACCGCTTCAATCACGAGCCGAAGCGGCCGCGCAAGCTGCTGCTGCATCGCAAGCAGATCAACAAGCTGATGGGTGCGGTCGAGCGCGAAGGCATGACGCTGATCCCGCTGAAGCTCTATTTCAACGAGCGCGGCCGCGCCAAGCTGCTGCTCGCCGTCGCCAAGGGCAAGAAGCTGCACGACAAGCGCGAGAGCGAGAAGAAGCGCGACTGGGGCCGCGAGAAGGGGAGGCTGCTGCGGGCCCGCGGCTAACGAGACCTTTGCCGTGCGCTCCTCCACGCCCGAGCCTTGGGAAAGCATCCGATGAATCAGAAGAACCTCTTGGATGTCGACTGGAGCCGGATTCCGGCTCCGACCGACGACGGCGCAGCCGATCATCTGGTTGGGACGATCATTCCCGCGATCGGGCTGCGTGCCACCGACGACACGCTGGTCACGCTGTCGGATCTGCCGGGACGGACCGTGGTGTTCGCCTATCCACGGACCGGCGAACCCGGCAAGGTGTCACTGGTCGAGGACTGGGATATGATCCCGGGCGCGCGCGGCTGCACGCCGCAGACCTGCAGCTTCCGCGACCTGTTCGGCGAGTTGAAATCAGCGGGCGCCGTGCATGTGTTCGGTCTGTCGACGCAGAGCAATGCCTATCAGACCGAGATGGCCTCGCGCCTGCACCTGCCGTTTCCGGTGCTGTCGGACGAGAAGCTCGAGCTCACCAATGCGCTGCGGTTGCCGACCATGGAGATCGCCGGGCTGACCATGATCAAGCGGCTTGCCATGATCGTGGACGCCGCGCGCATCACCCATGTGTTCTACCCGGTGTTTCCGCCGGACAGGAACGCGGGCGACGTGCTGGCGTGGCTGAAGGACAACCGCGCATCTGCCGCGTGAGGGTGGGGTGCGCCGAACTAATCCAGCTCCGCCTTTACGCGCGCGAACACGGCGTGGAACATCTCGGTCGTGAGCACGCCGGTGTTCGTGTTGTAGCGTGAGCAGTGATAGCTGTCGTACAGCCTGATCCTGCCGGCCTGGTGCACGGCGCCATGGCCGAAGGGCGCCGCGACCGCGCGCAAGCCCAGCAGCTTCAGCAGCGTGTCGTGGGAGATGCGGCCGAGCGCGACGATGCTGCGCAGCCGCGGCATCGCGGCGATGGTGGCGCCGAGGAAGCTCCGGCACTGGTTGATCTCGGCCGGCAGCGGCTTGTTCTGCGGCGGCACGCAGCGCACCGCGTTGCTGATTCGACAGTCCACCAGCGTCAGCCCGTCGTCGGGGCGGGCTTCGAACCGGCCTTTCGCAAATCCGTAATGCAGCAGCGTCCCATAGAGCAGCTCGCCGGCGTAGTCGCCCGTGAAGGGACGCCCGGTCCGATTGGCGCCTTGCAGCCCCGGCGCGAGCCCGACGATCAGGAGCCGCGCATCGGGATCACCGAACGACGGCACCGGCGCGTTGAACCACGACGGCTCACGCGCGCGCTGCGCCTCGCGGAACTCCACGAGGCGAGGGCACAGCGGACAGTCTCGATCGGGATTGGTCGAGGACGGGGTGGATGGCGCAGATGTGGCGTCCGTCCGCCGCCTAGTCGTCGAAATCGTCATCGGTGGTGGGGGTGGTCGTGGTGGTGCGTGCGGCCGGTGCGGTCGTGCTGCGCTGGAGGAATTGCGGGGAATGGTGGCGCGGCTCGCGCGGGGCGGGGCGCTCCGACGGGTCGCGGCCGAGCTTGGACTGCAACTCCATGAGGTCGGTGAAGACGTCGGCCTGGCGGCGCAGCTCATCGGCGATCATCGGCGGCTGGCTGGAGATGGTCGAGATCACGGTGACGCGAACGCCGCGACGCTGCATCGCTTCGACCAGCGAGCGGAAGTCGCCGTCGCCCGAGAACAGCACCATCTGGTCGATATGCTCGGCGAGTTCCATCGCATCCACGGCGAGCTCGATGTCCATGTTGCCCTTGACCTTGCGGCGGCCGCTGGCGTCGATGAATTCCTTGGTCGCCTTGGTGACGACCGTATAGCCGTTGTAGTCGAGCCAGTCGATCAAGGGTCGAATCGACGAATACTCCTGATCCTCGATGATCGCGGTGTAATAGAACGCGCGGAGCAGCGTGCCGCGGCTCTGAAATTCCTTGAGCAGGCGCTTGTAGTCGATGTCGAAGCCGAGCGTCTTGGCCGTGGCGTATAGGTTGGCGCCGTCAATGAAGAGCGCAATCTTGTTGGTCGAAGATGACATTCAGTGTCTCGCGTTCAGTTAGATTCTATTTTTGGCGCGACTCCAGTCGGTCGCGCATTCCATTTCAAGATACTGCCAAGGCGTCGGCGGTCCATCTGGTGTGAGGTTACCGCAAACGGGAGTGATCGGGGCAACAAAGGCGCACTTGTGACGACGTAATGAAGCGTTTTCTTGTCCAACGCCCGAATTCCGCGGGTCTGGACGGAGCGCCAGTCAAGGTTGCCGAATTCGGTACACCTTGCCCCTTACCGAAACCTGACGCCAGTTTAGCCTTGCGAAAACCGGCCAGCCTCTATAACTAGCCCAGCATAATCAGCATATTAAGCACACAAAGGACCGGAGCGACAATGGCGCGCGTCACTGTGGAAGATTGTATCGATAAAGTCGACAACCGGTTCGACCTGGTCCTTCTGGCCGCGCATCGCGCGCGCATGATCTCGTCGGGATCACAACTTACAATCGATAGAGATAATGACAAGAATCCCGTCGTCGCACTCCGCGAAATTGCGGATTCGACCATTTCTCCCGAGGATCTGAAGGAAGAACTGGTTCATTCGCTGCAGAAGTTCGTCGAGGTCGACGAGCCGGAGCCGGACACGGTGCCGCTGATCGGCTCGGCCGGTGCCAGCGTCGATGCCGACGACACCGAGGTCGCCGTCGAGCGCATGACCGAGGAAGAACTGCTGAAGGGCCTCGAGGGCCTCGCTCCGCCGGAAGAGCAGCCCGAAGAGGACGAGTGACGGCCTCGTCGCCGTCAGCGCGCGCTCCAGTTCACTTGTGAGATTGTGAAGGCCCGGACCGCGTCCGGGCCTTTGCATTTGAACGTGATTCCGTGATTACCATAGGGCTGCGGCCAGCGCCTGCCGTCCGGCAGATTTGGTCACGAAGATAAAGGTTTAGTCATTTTCCATGGTGGTTTCGGGCCACATTCCTCAGCAGATGCAGGCGGCGGCCGAATCGGCCGCGTTGGCGCCTCCGCCGCCGGCTGAGCGGCCGCGGCCGCAGAAGCCGCGCTCCCGCATGATGCGGCAGTACGATCTGGTGGAACGGGTCCGCTCCTACAATCCGGATACGAACGAGGATCTCCTCAACCGCGCCTATGTGTACGCCATGAAGGCGCATGGGTCGCAGACCCGCGCGTCCGGCGACCCGTATTTTACGCATCCGCTCGAGGTCGCGGCCATTTTGACCGACCTGAAGCTGGATGACGCGACCATCGTCGCGGCGCTGCTGCACGACACGATCGAGGACACCGAGGCGACCCGCGCCGAGATCGACCGCTTCTTCGGGCCCGAGATCGGCGCTCTGGTCGAGGGACTGACCAAGCTGAAGCGGCTCGAATTGGTCTCGCGCGAGGCCAAGCAGGCCGAGAACCTGCGCAAGCTGCTGCTCGCCATCGCCGACGACGTGCGTGTCCTGCTGGTCAAGCTCGCGGATCGCTTGCACAACATGCGTACGCTCGAATTCGTGCCCGAGACGTCGCGCCGGCGCATCGCCGAGGAAACGCTCGACATCTATGCGCCGCTGGCGGGCCGGATGGGCATGCAGGAGATGCGCGAGGAACTCGAGGATCTCTCGTTCCGGACGCTCGACCCGCAGGCCTACAGCGTGGTGATGCAGCGGCTCGATGCGCTGGCGGAGCGCAACCGCAATCTGATCGGCGAAATCGAGAGCCAGCTGGCGCGCAAGTTTCGCGACCATGGCCTGACGGCCCGGGTGTTTGGCCGCCGCAAACGGCCGTTCTCGATCTGGACCAAGATGGAGCGCAAATCGATCGGGTTCGAGCAGCTCTCCGACATCTTCGGCTTCCGCGTGATCATGCCGGATCTCGAATCCTGCTATCGTGCGCTCGGTATCGTGCATACGACCTGGCCGGTCGTGCCGGGCCGTTTCAAGGACTACATCTCGACGCCGAAGCAGAACGACTATCGCTCGATACACACAACCGTGATCGGCCCGGGCAAGCAGCGCGTCGAGCTGCAGATCCGCACCGAGGACATGGATCAGATCGCCGAGCTCGGCATCGCCGCCCATGCCTTCTACAAGGACGACATCGGCTCGCCGACCGAACGGCTCAAACGCGAATCGAACGCATTCGCGTGGCTGCGCCACACCATCGGCATCCTCTCGGAGAGCGCAAATCCGGAGGAGTTCCTCGAGCACACCAAGCTGGAGCTGTTTCACGATCAGGTGTTCTGCTTCACGCCGAAGGGAAAGCTGATCGCGCTGCCGCGCCACGCAAACGTGATCGACTTCGCCTATGCCGTGCATACCGACGTCGGCAACAGCGCGGTCGGCTGCAAGATCAACGGCAAGTTCGCCGCGCTGTCGTCGGAGCTGCAGAACGGCGACGAGGTCGAGGTCCTGACCTCGGACGCGCAGTCGGCGCCGCCCTCGGCCTGGGAGACGCTCGCCGTCACCGGCAAGGCCCGCGCGGCGATCCGGCGCGCCACCCGCACCGCCGTGCGCGATCAATATGCCGGGCTCGGCCGCCGCATCGTCGAGCGTCTGTTCGAGCGCACCAAGCTCGAATATGCCGACGACAAGCTGAAAGGGGCGTTGCCGCGCCTGGCCCGCGCCTCGATCGACGACGTGATGGCGGCGGTCGGACGTGGCGAGATCAAGGCCTCCGACGTCGCGCGTGCGATGTATCCGGACTACAAGGAAGAGCGCGTCGTGCGCTACGGCGCCAAGAAGACGGCCGCCGCGCCGGCAGCCAAGGCTGCTGCGCCTGCGGCCGAGCCCCACCGCGGCCCGTTTGCGATCCCGATCAGCGGGCTCAATTCCGGCCTGCCGGTGAAGTTCGCGCCGAACGGTGGCGCCGTGCCGGGCGACCGCATCGTCGGCATCGTGACGCCGGGCGAGGGGATCACGATCTATCCGATCCAGTCGCCGGCGCTGAAGGATTTCGAGGAGGAGCCGGAGCGCTGGCTCGACGTGCGCTGGGATGTCGACGAGACCTCCCCGCAGCGCTTCCCGGCGCGCATTCGCGTCGAGAACGTCAACGAGCCCGGCAGCCTCGCCCAGGTCGCGACCGTGATCGCCGAGCACGACGGCAACATCGACAACATCAGCATGAGCCGCCGCTCGCCTGATTTCACCGAACTCACGATCGATCTCGAGGTCTATGACCTCAAGCATCTCTCGGCGATCATCAACCAGTTGCGCGCCAAGACCATCGTGGCGCGGGTCGACCGGGTGAATGGCTAATCTGCGGGGATGGCAGCGGCGTTCTGCTCCGGGATGCGCTAAACAAGCCGTAGTCTACTCGAAAGTCCTGCGAGCCGGCCCATGTCCGATCCGTCTAAGTCACATCCTCCGAAGCTGCGCCTCGGCGTCAACGTCGATCACATCGCCACCTTGCGAAATGCCCGCGGCGGCCGTAGCCCCGATCCGGTGCGCGCCGCGCTGCTCGCGATCGAGGCCGGGGCCGACGGCATCACGGCGCATCTGCGCGAGGACCGCCGGCACATCCGCGACGACGACATGGCGCGGCTGAAGGCCGAGATCTCCAAGCCGCTGAATTTCGAGATGGCGGCCACCGAGGAGATGGTGCGGATCGCGCTCGCGACGCGGCCGCACGCCTGCTGTCTGGTGCCGGAGCGGCGCGAGGAGCTGACCACGGAGGGCGGCCTCGACGTGGTCGGCCAGCACAAGGCGCTGGCACCGGCGATCGCCCGGCTGAGCGATGCCGGCATCCGGGTCTCGCTGTTCATCGCCGCCGACCCGGCGCAGATCGAGATGGCGGCCCGGTTGCGCGCGCCCGTGATCGAGATCCACACCGGCGGCTGGTGCGATGCCATCACCGACGGCCATGATGACAAGGCGGCTGCCGAGTGGGAGCGGATCGTGACCGGCGCCCGGCTGGCCTATGCGGCCGGGCTCGAGGTCCATGCCGGACACGGGCTCGACTATGCCACCGCCGAGCGGATCGCGACCCTGCCGGAGATCGTCGAGCTCAACATCGGCTACTTCATGATGGGCGAGGCGCTGTTCGTGGGTTTGCCCCAGTCGGTGCGGACCATGCGCGCGGCGATGGATCGCGGCCGCGCGCGGCTGGGGACATCAGCATGATCATCGGCATCGGCTCCGACCTGATCGACATCCGCCGGGTCGGCGAGGTCATCGGGCGCCATGGCGAGCGCTTCCTGAACCGCATCTTCACCGCGGCCGAGCGCGCCAAGGCCGAGCGGCGGGCCAAGAACGAGAAGATGGTGATCGCCACCTACGCCAAGCGATTCGCCGCCAAGGAGGCCTGCGCCAAGGCGCTCGGCACCGGAATCCGTCACGGGGTGTGGTGGCGTGACATGGGGGTGGTGAATCTGCCCGGGGGCAGGCCGACCATGCAGCTTACGGGTGGCGCGGCCGAACGGCTCAAGGCGCTGACGCCTGAGGGCCACGAGGCCCGCATCGACCTGTCGATCACCGACGACTGGCCGCTGGCGCAAGCCTTCGTCATAATTTCGGCGGTGCGCCGCGAGACATCCTGATGGGCGGCCGCCCCGCAGGAAAAACAAAAATGCGATTGATTCCAGTGAGTTATATAGTTTTGATACGGCGATTGATTGCGCGGCCCCGCGCAGTCGTCTAAAACCCGCCGGATTGAACCGGCTGCATCACGGGCGGATTCTGGGTCAAACCGGAGTTGGCCTTAACCACCAGAATCAGGACAGACTCCCTTAAGCCGCGGAACGGTATGGTGTTCGCGGGCGGAGGGGTGTTCGGCAACGGCTGGCGAATCGTCGGACCATTCGCCAAGGGACATTGAAAGAGCGATGAGCGTGACCTCCGGAACCAAGACTGAGAGCGGCCTCGGTGAAACCGTTCGCGTCGTCGTTCATGCGCTACTGATTGCGCTGGTGATCCGCACCTTCCTATTCCAGCCGTTCAACATCCCCTCCGGATCGATGAAGGCGACCCTGCTGGTCGGCGACTATCTGTTCGTATCGAAATATTCGTACGGCTATAGCCACTACTCGATTCCGCTGTCGCCGCCGCTGTTCTCGGGCCGCATGTTCGGCTCGGAGCCGAGCCGCGGCGACATCGTCGTGTTTCGTCTGCCCAAGGACGACACCACCGACTACATCAAGCGCGTGATCGGCCTGCCTGGCGACCGCATCCAGGTGCGCGAAGGGCTGCTCTACGTCAACGACAAGCCGGTGCAGCGCGAGCGGCTCTCCGATTTCATCGGCGAGGATCCCTGCGGGCAGCCCGACTCGACCGCGCGCGTCAAGCGCTGGAAGGAGACCCTGCCGAACGGCGTCAGCTACGAGACGCTCGACTGCGTCGACAACGGCTATGTCGACAACACCGCGGTGTATACCGTGCCGGCCGGCAACTTCTTCATGATGGGCGACAACCGCGACAACTCGACCGACAGCCGCTTCCTCAGCCAGGTCGGCTACGTGCCGTTCGAGAACATCGTCGGCCGCGCGCAGCTGATCTTCTTTTCCATTGCCGAAGGCGAGCATGCCTGGGCGTTCTGGCGCTGGCCGGTATCGGTGCGCTGGAATCGAATCTTCAAATTCGTCCGATGATCGACGACTCACCCGAAATCCAGACGACGCAGGCTGCCGCATCGAGCCCGCAACCCGGCACGGGTGCGCTGGAGGCGACGCCCAAGGCCGCGTCCCGGCCGAAGTCCGAGATCAAGCCTGAGCAGAAGAGCGAGCCCAAGATCGAGTCGAAGACCGATTCCAAGACCGATCCGAAGCCGAGCTTCAAGGCGGATACGAAGACCGTCGAGTCCGAATCGGCGATCGCGAGCCCGGACGCGGCGGACACGGCCCAGCTTGTTGCCGAGACCGATCCCGACGGCAAGCCGCGCAGCAAGGCGAAGGGCAGTCGCCGCACCAAAAGCGCGGGAACCGGCGCGGCCAAGGGCGCCAAGGCCGCGGACAAGGCCGCCAATGCCGCGATCGAGGCGCGCATCGGTCATCACTTCGCCGATCCGTCACTGCTCAGCACCGCCTTCACCCACGTCTCGGCGCTGAAGTCGTCCAAGAAGCGTGGCGACAGCTATCAGCGGCTCGAATTCCTCGGCGACCACGTGCTCGGCCTGATCGTGTCCGACATGCTGTACCGCTCGTTTCCGAGCGCCGACGAGGGCGAATTGTCGAAGCGGCTGGCCGATCTCGTGCGCAAGGAGAGCTGCGCCGACGTTGCCAAGTCGCTCGGCCTGCTCGACGACATCAAGCTCGGCGCGGTCGGCGCCGGCGCCGGGGCGCGGTTGCGCAAGTCGGTGCTGGGCGACGTCTGCGAGGCGGTGATCGGCGCGATCTTCCTCGACGGTGGCTACGCGGCCGCCGCTGGATTCGTCGAGCGCAACTGGACCGAGCGCATGCACAAGCCGCGGCGCCCGCTGCGCGATCCGAAGACGGTGCTGCAGGAATGGGCCCAGGGCAAGGGCCTGCCGACCCCGGTGTACCGGGAGGTCGAGCGCACCGGCCCGCATCACGATCCGCAGTTCCGCGTCGCCGTCGATCTGCCGGGCCTGGAGCCCGCTGAAGGCGTCGGTGGCTCCAAGCGGGCGGCAGAAAAGGTGGCGGCATCGGTCATGATCGAGCGCGAAGGCGTCAGCGGCGGCAGCAATGACGGCTGAACAGCAATCAGTGCCGGCTGTCCAGACCCGCTGCGGTTTCGTTGCGCTGATCGGCGCGCCCAACGTCGGCAAATCGACGCTCGTCAACGCGCTGGTCGGCTCCAAGGTCACGATCGTCTCGCGCAAGGTGCAGACGACGCGAGCGCTGATCCGCGGCATCGTCATCGAAGGCGCGTCTCAGATCATTCTGGTCGACACCCCCGGAATTTTCGCGCCGAAGCGCAGGCTGGACCGCGCCATGGTCACGACGGCCTGGAGCGGGGCGCATGATGCCGATGTCGTCTGCGTGCTGCTCGATGCCAAGAAGGGCATCGACGACGAGGCGCGGTCCATCATCGACAAGGCGGCCGCGGTCGCGCACGAGAAGATCCTGGTGGTCAACAAGGTCGACCTGGTGCCGCGCGAGAAGCTGCTGGCGCTGGTCGCGGCTGCCAACGAGAAGCTGTCCTTCGCGCGCACCTTCATGATCTCGGCGATCTCGGGCGACGGAGTCGACGATCTCAGGCGGGCCTTGGCGGAGATGGTGCCTCCCGGTCCGTTCCACTATCCCGAGGACCAGATGTCGGACGCGCCGATGCGGCACCTCGCGGCCGAGATCACCCGCGAGAAGATCTATTCGCATCTGCATCAGGAGCTGCCGTATCAGTCCACCGTCGAGACCGACAGCTGGACCGAGCGCAAGGACGGTTCGATCCGGATCGAGCAGACGATCTTCGTGGAGCGGGACAGCCAGCGCAAGATCGTGCTCGGCAAGGGCGGCGCGACGATCAAGTCGATCGGCGCGCAGTCGCGCAAGGAAATCTCAGAGATCACCGGTGTGCCGGTGCACCTGTTCCTGTTCGTGAAGGTCCGCGAGAACTGGGGCGACGATCCCGACCGCTACCGGGAAATGGGGCTCGAGTTCCCCAGGGAATGACAATGAGCGTGCCGCGCAACGTGTTGTGGTTCGAAGTGCTGCTCTACATCTCGCTGATGCTGGATGCGTTGTCTGTTGCCGTCTCGGATCGGACGCCGACCTTCGACATGACCGAGGACATGATCACCGCGCAGACCGTGCTCAACGGGGTGGTCATCCTGCTGCTGTTCTATTTCGTCTATCTGGCGGCGCAGCGCCGCAAGAACTGGCCGCGCTGGGTGCTGCTGGCGGCGCTGGTGCTGTCCGACATCTCCCTGGTGCAGGTGATTGGTCAGAAGGGCATGACGCTCGATGCCGGCATCGAGGTCATCTCCTGCGCGCTGACGACGATGGGATTGTACTACTCGTTCACGGGCGATGCGCGCGGCTGGTTCAACGCGTGACACGGCTGGGCTGATGTCGCCGATCATGCGGAATTTGCGACCGCGCGCGACGCCTCGCGCGTGACGCGATCCGGACGTCTTGCGCTGTGCTGGATGCTTTCGCTTCGCTCGCAATCACGGTGTTTGCCGAGGGACCGCTCGCTTCATGGAATGGACCGACGATGGCATCGTGCTGGGCGTGCGGCGGCACGGCGAATCCTCGGCCGTCGTCGAGTTGCTGACCCGCGAGCATGGCCGGCATCTCGGTCTCGTGCGCGGGGCCAGCGGCAAGCGCATGCGCCCGGTGCTGCAACCGGGCAACACGGTGCGCGCGATCTGGCGCGCGCGGCTCGACGAGCATCTCGGCATGTACGCCATCGACGCGCTGACCTTGCGGGCGGCGGGGCTGATCTCCGCGCAACACGGCGCCTACGGCGTGACGCATCTTGCCTCGCTGGCCCGGCTGTTGCCGGAGCGCGATCCGCACGAGGAGATGTATCTGCGGCTCGAACATGCGCTCGATGATTTCGAGGATGCGGGCGGCGCCGCCGTCCACATCGTACGCTTCGAGCTGGCGATCCTCGCCGAACTCGGCTTCGGGCTCGATCTCGACTCCTGCGCTGCGACCGGTGAGACCTCGGACCTGATCTACGTATCCCCGAAGTCGGGCGGCGCGGTGTCGCGCACGGCCGGCGCGCCATGGGCCGACCGGCTGCTGCCGTTGCCGCCCTTCCTGCGCGAGAGCGAGCAGGGCCATGGCTGGTCGCAGCAGGATCTTCTCGACGGTTTCCGGCTGACCGGCCTGTTCCTGCTGCGTCACGTGTTGGAGCCGCGCGGGCAGGGGCATTCCGACGCCCGCGAGGGCTTCATCAACGCCGTGACGCGGGCTAGGCCCGCCCCGCGATAGGGCTCGGTTTTCAACGCTCGTCGTCATGTGCCCTCGCGCTTGTTCGCCAACGTCGAGACTGACGACACACGCGCCGGCATCACGGCAAAGCTGATCCGGATACCGTCTCCGACTGTGACGTCATTCACATCCGCCTTCACATGACCGACGTAGGATCATGCAACAATCCTGGTTGATGACAAGTTTCGCATCATTTTGAGGTTGCGTCGTCCGCGGCTCATGGCGAAGATTGTAGTCCTTCGGCGAGATGCGTTTCGTGCGCGCCTTTTTTCATCACCGTGGGGCATTTCGATCATGAGCGATTTCGAGAACAGCAAATCCAGCAACGGGTTCACGTCCAAGCTGTGGCGTGGAGAGCGCATGACGATGATCGGCTTCGACGTCGCCGAGCCCGAACCCGATCTGGTCGGATTCTCGATCGAGGTGAAGTCGCCGGGCGCGCGGGATTTTTCCCAGTTGCGCAACAGGATCGCGTTTTCCTATCCGGCCGGGGCCGGCGCGGAGGTCGACGGCAACCGGAATTTCCCGTCGACCGAGGCGCCGTTCCAGAAATTCCGCTGGATCCATTTTCCTTACCGGCCCAAGGACGGAGTCTATACGTATCGCGTCGCCAAGCAGCACATGCGCAACGACGGCACGCTCGTGGCAGGGACCAGCCTCTCGCTCGACATCACGCAGAGCGCCGTGACCTATGATGGCCTCATCGACATCGGTTTCACCCGCAACTTCGCCTCGTCTCAGGCCTATCGCGATCAGTTCGGCAACAATGCCGAGATCATCCCCGTCGAGAGCCGCGACGGGCCGAGCTTCGAGAAGCTCGACCTCGCCAACGAGGCCGGCGACAGCGTCTACGAGTGGCTGGGGTTCGAGGCCTACGACCTCCTGTTCGGCTTCTTGAAAGAAGCCCTGGCGGATCCCGGGCTCACGCTCGACGTGATGGCCTATGACCTCAATGAGCCCGACGTGATCGGTCTGCTGGAGCAGTTCGGCCCGCGGCTGCGCGCGATCATCGACGACTCCAACGCCAAGGATAACAGCCACAAGCTGCCCGGCAGCGCGGAATCGCGCAGCGCCAAGCGCTTCAAGCAGGCGGGTGCTGCCGTGCTGCGCACGCATTTCAGCAATCTCCAGCACAACAAGGTCCTGATCACGCGCCGCAACGGCAAGCCCGAGAAGGTGCTGTGCGGCTCGACCAATTTCACCTTCCGCGGCCTCTATATTCAGGCCAACAACATGCTGGTTTTTCATTCGCCTGATGTCGCCGGGCTGTTCGGCGAGATGTTCGACATCGCCTTCGAGGACCCCTCGGCCTTCCGGACGAATGATTTTTCCAAGAAGTGGCACGCCGTCCACACCGAGGGAAAGCCGACCGTACAGCTCTGCTTCTCACCGCATCAGGCCACTGATCTCTCGCTCAATCCGATCCGGGCCGCGATCGATCAGGCCACCTCGTCGGTGTTCTACTCGGTCGCATTTCTGAGCCAGCTCGGTGACGGTCCGACCAAGGAGGCGTTCGACCGCGTGATGGAGCGGCCGATCTTCAGCTACGGTACCGTCGACAAGCGCGGCGCCCTGGAGCTGCGCAAGCCCGACGGCTCGATCGGTCTCGTCGATTTCGCCTATCTCGCGAGCAAGGCGCCGGAGCCGTTCCGCAGCGAATGGTCCGGCGGCAAGGGCCGTAACATCCATCACAAGTTCCTGGTGACCGATTTCAGCCTGCCGACCGCGAAAGTGTTCACCGGATCGAGCAACTTCTCGCCGAGCGGCGAGAAGGGCAACGGCGACCATCTCATCATGATCGAGGACCGAAAGATCGCCACGTCCTATGCGATCGAGGCCACCCGCGTGTTCGATCACCTGCAGTTTCGCAACCGGATGCGCGACGCGTTCCACGGCAAGTCCGAGCGGCAGCGCGCTGCATCCGCGCCTGCCGCGATCACGCTGCGCAAGCCGACCGCATTGTCCGGCAAGCCGGCCTGGTTCGAGCGCTTCTATGTCGAGGGGTCGCAGGCCGAACGCGATCGATTGCTGTTCTCGTCCTAGATATCGTTACGGACAGAGTTGGAGACGACCATGCCATTGAACGACTATTCGCTTCTCAAGGGTCGGCCCATCAACAATCGTCTGGCGACGGGAAGCAGTCCGCACTATCAGGTGCAGGTCTCCGCCGACGGTGAGCTCTATCGCATCGCCATCAATGTCCGCTCCCAGGATGGCAGCGAGGTCGAATTCCTGGTCCGCTCGCGCTTCGAACATCCGATCGTCGATGGCCTGAAGGCGTTTTCGGAAGGGCTGCATCCATTGGAGAGCAAGCCCGGCGGCGTGGCGCTCGACTTCATCCGGGGCAATCTGATGCAGCCGTGGGAGCTGAAGCCGCTGCCGCTGTCGGCCGCGGGCCCCGACAACGATCTCAACGAGAAGATCGACGCCTACGTTCAGCGCGCCATGTCGGACGAGACGGCTCTCATCTACGCCTTCGGCGTCGCATGGGGACCGGAGGACAAGGCCGACCGCTATTTCGGCTTCAAGCCAGGCCGCGGCATCCACGACATCCATTTCAACCAGGGCAATCCGCCCGGCAAATACGCCAAGGACAACGGTCCCTGGCAGGATGGCGGACTGCTCTTCGAGTTTCCCGACCAGCAGCAATGGGTCGCCGTCTTCCTGAAATTCCAGACCCAGGCCTGGCATTCGGACGATGCCAGCGGAGGGGTCATCCTTCCGCCCGATCCCGATCACCCGAACGCGCCGCATACGCCTCCCGACCGTGACCACATTCCGCCGCTCGACGTGCCCGATGGGCTGGTGCGGATCATCGCGGCCTATGTCAACGACGTGCGCACGCCGGAGCAGGAGACGGTCACGCTGCTGAACACCGCCGATGTCGACGTCGATCTCACTGGCTGGCAGATCAAGGACAGGCAGAAGAACGCCATGCAACTGAGCGGCACGATCGCGCGCGGCGCCACCTTGGTGGTGCCCATCGTCGCGCCGGTCGCGCTGTCGAACCGCGGCGGAATCATCACCCTGTTGAATGCCGCGGGCGTGAAGGTGCACGGCGTCTCCTATACGCGGGAACAGGCGGCGCAGCCGGGCCGCACCATCCCGTTCCAGTCGTGACCGCGTGTTTCGGCGGAGCCGTGCCTTGAAGCGCGGGCTCTCCGCTGGCGCAGCGGCGGAGCGATGTGTACTCCTGTCATGCGAGGGGCCAAGGCAAAAGGGCGGCACATTGCGGCCCTCCGCCCAGGCCACGCTGTGGGAGGAGAGCGTCATGGGAGTCCTGGTCGACGGCCAATGGCACGACGTCTGGTACGACACGGCGGCGTCCGGCGGCCGTTTCATCCGCAAGGATTCGGCGTTCCGTAGCTTCGTCACGGCTGACGGCCGTCCGGGCCCATCCGGCACCGGCGGCTTCGAGGCCGAAGCGGGCCGCTACCATCTTTATGTCAGCCTGGCCTGCCCGTGGGCTCACCGCACCCTGATCATGCGCGCGCTGAAGGGGCTCGATGACATGATTTCGGTATCGGTCGTGCACTGGCTGATGCGCGAGCAGGGCTGGACGTTTGCCGAGGGGCCGGGCGTCGTGGCCGACAGCGTCAATCACGCCGGCCTTCTGCATCAGGTCTACACCGCCGCGGAATCGCATTATTCCGGCCGCGTCACCGTGCCCGTGCTCTGGGACAAGCAAAACCGCACCATCGTCAACAACGAGTCATCCGAGATCATCCGCATGCTGAACTCGGCGTTCGACGGCGTCGGCGCCAGGCAAGGTGACTATTATCCGCAAGCCCAGCGCGATGAGATCGACGCCATCAATGTGCGCGTCTACGACACGCTGAACAACGGCGTCTACAAATGCGGCTTCGCGACCACGCAGGGAGCCTATGAGGAGGCGATCGGGCCGCTGTTCGCCACGCTCGACTGGCTGGAGGAGCGGCTGTCGACCCGCCGCTTCCTGCTCGGCGACACCATGACCGAGGCCGACATCCGGCTGTTCACGACCCTGATCCGCTTCGATTCCGTCTATGTCGGCCACTTCAAGTGCAACATCCGCCGCATCGCCGACTATCAGCATCTTTCAGCCTACACGCGCGATTTTTACCAATGGCCGGGGATTGCCGCGACAGTGAATTTTGAGCACATCAAGCGGCACTACTACGAGAGCCATCGCACCATCAACCCGACCGGCATCGTCCCGGTCGGGCCGCTGCAGGATTTCACCGTGCCGCATGGGCGCGAGCGCCTCGCGGCGAACTGACGAGGATCCATGGCGGGCGAACCCAACCTCGATACGCTGCTGCGCACGATGGCTCCGGAGCTGCAGGACGGCGTATTCGTGTTCTGCACTGTCGATACGCATCACGACATCCCGGTCGAGCTGACGCCATTGATGCTGTTTCGAGAGCGCGAAGGGATCACGCTGATCGTCCGGTGCGAGGACGCCGAGCAGGTCGGGCTGCCGTATCAGTTCGTCGCGCGCCTGATCACGCTGTCGGTGCTATCAGCGCTCGATGCGGTCGGCTTCCTCGCCGCGGTCACGACCTGCCTCGCAGGGGCGGGCATCAGCGTCAATGCTGTCTCGGCCTTTCATCATGATCACCTGTTCGTCCCGGAAGCGCGGGGAGAGCAGGCGATACGGCTTCTGCAGGAGCTGTCCCGCAGCGCGGCCAGCAGATGATTGCGCAAGGCCGGCGACCGAGTCAGGCTTTGCCCCTGGTGGGATGACGCGATTGGCTACGTCCGGTTGTGCTCGGCTTCTTGCGTGGGACGGGTCGAGACCGATGCGTGTCACGTGCGGCGCGGGGAGCTGGCGGCCGGCGTGGTCCGGTCAGCGTTCGCGCAGCTTGCGCGCGCACCAGGTCCATCAGCATCATCGCTGCGGGCGATAGAGTCCGTCCCTTCAGCCGCAGGATGCCGAACTGCGCCATCAGCAGGTCCGACGCGCGAGGCTCTTTCAGTTCGGCCACGTTGAGGCGGACCAACTGCCCGGACGCCAGCTCGTGGGTGAGCACGGCATCGCCGGCGACGAGCACGATGTCGGAGCGAATGGCCATTTGAATCAGCAGGCTCGCGTTCTCGGATTCGAGCGCGACGTCGAAGCCGCGGCCCTCCGGCGCAGCGATGAGCGCTTCCAGGCGCCTGCTGAATTCCGGTGGCAGCGCAACGGAAGCGAAGTGCTGGCCGGCGAGCTCGCGTGCCGAAAGCTCCCGTCGGCGCGCCAACGGATGAGTCGCCCGACAGTAAAAGTGTCCTGGAAGGCCGCCGAGCGGCTCGATGTCGAGGCTGTCGTCGGCGCGGATGTCGGTGATGTGCGCGAGGAAGAAATCGAGCTTTCCTTGCTGCAGCACCTCCATCAGGGCGCGCCAATTGTCCTGCACCACGATGATGCGCACGGACGGGTGCTCCGAATACAGCCGCGCCATGGCATCCGGCAGAAGCGTCAGCCCGGTGAACGCGCCGACGCCCACCGTCACCTCGCCGGCATCTCCCGAGCGCAGCAGGCGCATCTCGCGGCCGAGGTCGTCTGCGCTCGACAGGAGCGAGCGGGCCCGCGCCACCAGTCGCTCGCCGACCGGTGTGATCTCCACCGAGCGCGAGCTGCGGTCGAACAGCCGCATCCCGGCGGCGTCCTCCAGGGTCTGCAAGCTGCGGCTCAGCGCCGACTGCGTGACGTGGGCGCGCTGGGCCGCCCGGGCGAAATGCCGCTCTTCCGCGAGGTAGACCAACTGCTGCAGCTGGCGCAGGGTGGGGGTGTACATCGATGCACCGAAATCATTGATCAAGCCATAACAATTCATTGGATTTCTGAGACCGTCAATTCCAAAATGGCGCAAATATAAACAGGGGAAATGCCATGGCGGGGCCGGCCAAGTCGCCCCGAGCTGCGGCAGTTTCCCCGCAACAGGCTTTCTCATGCCCAACGGCGCACAAGCTCTGATACGGACCCTGGTCAATTCCGGCATCCGGGTCTGCTTCACCAATCCCGGCACCTCCGAGATGCATTTCGTCGCCGCGCTGGACTCCGCGCCGGAGATGCGCGCCGTGCTGTGCCTGTTCGAAGGGGTGGCGACCGGTGCTGCGGACGGCTACGCCCGGATGACCGGCACGCCCGCGGCAACGCTGCTGCATCTCGGTTGCGGCCTCGGCAACGGCCTCGCCAATCTGCACAATGCGCGCAAGGGCAAGGTGCCCGTCGTCAACATCGTCGGCGACCACGCCACCTATCATGTCCCTTATGACGCGCAGCTCCAGTCCGATATCGAGACCGTCGCGCGCAACGTCTCGCCGGAATTCGTCTGGACCTCACAGGTGACGTCGGAGCTGTGCCGCGACGCGGTGGCGGCCGTGAAGGCGGCGTGCTCCTGGCCCGGGCAGGTCGCGACGCTGATCCTGCCGGCCGACGTGTCCTGGGGTGAGGGCGGCGTCGCCGAGCCGGCGCCGGTGATCGAGCCGCCGGCGGCCGCCGACGATTCCGCCGTGCAGGCCGTCGCCGCGGCGATCAAGGCGGGCGGCCGCAGCGCGCTTCTGCTCGGTGGTACGGCGCTGCACGAGGAATCGCTGCTGGCGGCCGCGCGCATCGCCGCGGCCTGCGGTGTGAAGGTCTACGCCGAAACCTTTCCGACGCGCATGCAGCGTGGAGCCGGCCTGCCGGCCGTCGAGCGGATCGCCTATCTCGCCGAGATGGCGCAGATCCAGCTCAAGGAGATCGACACGCTGATCCTGGTCGACGCCAAGGCGCCGGTGTCGTTCTTCGCCTATCCCGGCAAGAAGAGCTATCTGCCGCATGACGGCTGCAAGGTGCTGACCTTGTCGACGCCGGCGCAGCACGCCGCGTGCAGCCTGACCAGGCTTGCCGCCGCCCTGGAGGCCGGGCGCGCCACGCCGGCGTTGTCACCGGCCTCGCGGCCCGGACGTCCGCGCGGCAAGAAGCTGACCGCGGAAAAGGTCTGCAAGGCCGTGGGTCATCTCCTGCCCGAGAACGCCATCATCGTCGACGAGGCGATCAGCTCCGGCCTGATGCTGTCGAAATTCACCGCGGGCGCGCCGCGCCACGATCTGATCACCTTGACCGGCGGCGCCATCGGGCAGGGGCTGCCGAATGCGATCGGGGCGGCGATCGCCTGTCCGGACCGGCCGGTGATCGCGCTGATCGGCGACGGCAGCTCGATGTACACGATCCAGTCGCTGTGGACGATCGCGCGCGAGCGGCTCAACGTCACCGCCGTGATCTTCAACAATGCGTCCTACTCGGTGCTCAACGTCGAGCTGGAGCGGGTCGGCGCCGAGGAGATCGGACCGAAGGCGCGGGCGCAGCTCGACCTTCACGGACCGGTCCTCAAGCTCGCGCAGATCGCCGACGGCATGGGCGTACGCGCGACCCGCGTCAGCACGCCGGACGAATTCATCAGCGCGTTGCAGGGGGCGCTGGCGCGGCCGGGGCCGCATCTGATCGAGGCCATGGTGCCGCCGGCGCTGACCGGCCTCAAGCTGAAGCTTTTGCCGCACCTCTTGGGATCGCTCGACCGCGTTCCGCTGCCGGTGGCGCGGATGCTCAAGCGCAAGATCGCGCCGTGACATGAGCGCGACGCTGCAATCCGATGTCGTCATCGCCGGCGGCGGTCTCGCCGGCATCGTCACCGCGCTGGAGGCACTGCGCGCCGGCAAGTCGGTGACGATCGTGGACCGGGACACGCCCGAGCGGTTCGGCGGGCTGGCGCTGTGGGCGTTCGGGGGCATGGCGCTGGTCGGCACGCCGTTGCAGGCGCGCATGAAGATCCCGGATACGCCCGAGATCGCGTTGCGCGACTGGATCAGGTTTGGCGAGCTCGATGCCGCCGAGCACTGGCCGCTGCAATGGGCGCGCTACTACGTCGCGCATTCGCGCAGCGAGGTCTACGACTGGCTGCTGTCGCACGGCCTGACCTTCATGCCGGCGGTGAACTGGGTCGAGCGCGGCCGGCACGGCGACGGCAATGCGCTGCCGCGCTATCACATCGTCTGGGGCACCTCGCAGCGGCTCACGCGCGTGATGATCGAAGCGATGCGTGTGGCCGATAGCGGCGGCCGGCTGACGGTGCTGCACCGTCACCGCGTCGTCAGCCTCGATCGCGCTGCCGGCGCCGTATCGGGCGTGGTTGCCGTCAACGAGGAGACGGGCGCCGAAATCCGCATCGCCGCGCCGCTGACGGTGCTGGCGATGGGCGGTCTCAATGGCAGCCACGAGGAGGCCCGCGCCAATTGGCTGAAGAGCCGGCCGCTGCCGCAGGCGATGCTCAATGGCGCGCATCCGTTCTCTGATGGCAAATTGCATCACCACGCGGCCGAGGCGCTCGGCGCCGAGATCACGCATGCCGGCGAGATGTGGAACTACGCCGCCGGCATCCCGCATCCGTTTCCGCATTTCGACGGCCATGGCCTGTCGCTGGTGCCGTGCAAATCGGCACTGTGGCTCAATCACAGGGGCGAGCGCATCGGGCCCGAGCCGCTGGTGACCGGCTTCGACACCCATGATCTGTGCCAGCGCGTCGCGGCGCAGGAGAAGCCGTATACGTGGCATCTGTTGAACTGGCGCATCGCCGCCAAGGAGTTCGCCATCTCCGGGGCCGAGCACAATCCGCGCATCCGCGACCGGCAGATGCCGATGTTCCTCAAGGAGACCCTGTTCGGCAATCATCGCCTGGTCAGGCAGATGCAGCGCGAGAGCCGGCATTTCCTGGTCGACGAGACGCTGGCCGGTCTCGCCGCCAAGATGAATGCGCTGACCGGCACCGGCGACGTGAAGCCGGAGGTGCTGCAGGCCACCGCCGACGCCTTCGACGCGAACTTTGGGAATGGCGACAAGCTCCACAACGACGACCAGTTGCGCCGCATCCTGCACGCGCGGCAATGGGGGCCCGACAAGCTCCGCACCTGCAAGCCTGCGCCGCTGCAGGCGCCGGGCGCCGGGCCTTACATCGCCATTCACATGCAACTCATCACCCGCAAGAGCCTCGGCGGCCTCAAGACCGATCTGCAGAGCCGGGTGCTCGACACCACGGGTGCGCCGATCGGCGGCCTCTATGCGGTCGGCGAAGCGGCCGGCTTCGGCGGCGGCGGCGCGTCGGGCAAGCGTTCGCTGGAGGGGACGTTCCTGCCGGGTTGCATTCTCACCGCACGGGCGGCGGTGCGCGCAATGTGACGCTACGGGAACCGTACGAGTCGACGGAACCGTCGCTGAATTTTTGCTCCGTCGCTGTCGATCCGGTGCTGCTACGTTCGTCTTCAAGGCACAGGAGATGGAGACCCGTCATGAAGATCTACTGGATCAAGGCCCAGGCGCCGCGCCGCGTGCTGGCGCTGGTGAAGCATCTCGGCGTTCCCGCCGAGTTCATCGACATCAGCCGCGGCCTGAAGACGCCGGAGTTCGCCGCGCTCAACCCCAACATGAAGGCGCCCGTGCTGGTCGATGGCGACACCGTGCTGTGGGAGTCCACCGCCATCATGGCGCACCTCTGCATTCGCGAGAGCTGCGACATGTGGCCGGCGCGCGATCCGCAGGAGCAGATCGAGGTGCTGCGCTGGCTGGCGTGGAACGACTGCCATTGGGCGCCGGCGGTCGGACCGTTCTATTTCGAGCACATCGTCCGAAAGACGTTCGGCCTCGGTGTGCCTGACCGTGCCGCGCTGGCCGGCAAGGTCGCCAACCTGAAGACCTTCGCAGCCGTGCTCGATGCGCATCTGCGGGCGCGCAGCCACATCGCCTGCGACCGGCTCACCATCGCCGATTTCGCGGCGGCCTCGATGGCGACCGACTGGCGCGAGGCCGAGATGCCGATGGAGTCGTTTCCGAACATCGTGCGCTGGCTCGATGGCCTGATGCGGCTGCCGGCGTGGGCCGAGCCGTGGCCGGAGAAGCGCTCCGTCGCGGCCTGAGGCTCACGGCTGCGCGATGCCGTGGCCGAGCTGCTTGGAGATCTCGGCCGCGCAGGCGCGCAGCCGCGTCGCCAGCGGTGACTGCCAGCCGGCGTCGAAGGTGCCGGCCGGGCCCATCGCGGTGATGACCAGTGCGACGTGGCCGGCGTGATCGAACACCGGCGCGGCGAAGGCGTTGACGCCGGGCAGCGGATCGCCGACGGCGCGCGCCAGCCCCTGCGCGCGCACCTCGGCCAGCATCTCGGCGACCTTCGGACTCTTCGGTGAGCGCTTGGGATTGTAGCCGACACCGAGACGATCGAGGCCGGTGTCGAGCGCGGCCTTCACGGTCTTGGGCGGCAGGAACGCCGCGAACGCGCGGCCCGTCGCGGTCTCCAAGAGCGCCATGATCGAGCCGACGCGCATCACGATGTGCACCGGATGGCTCGGCTCCTCCAGCCGCACCACGGTCGGGCCGTTGGTGCCCCACACGGCGAGCGACACCGCGTGATCGATGGCCCCGGCGAGCGCGGCGATCTTCGGCGTCGCGATCCGGACCGCCGACAACCGCCGCAGGCTGATCAGGCCGAGCTCGAGCGCGAGCGGGCCGATCTCGTAGCGTCCGGTGGTTTCGTCCTGTTCGATCAAACCGATGCGCGAGAAGCTGACGAGATAGGGATGCGCCTTGGCCGGCGGCAGCCCGGCCTCGCGCGCGAGGTCGCGCAGCATCATCGGCTCGCCGCTGCGCGCCAGTGCCTGCAGCAGGGTGCCGCCGACCTCGATCGACTGGATGCCGCGGCTTTCTCGTCCCATGTCTCGTTGTGCCCCCTGGTCCGGCGCCGTGCCTACACCGCCAGGAAGCCGCCGTCGACCGGCAAGGTCACGCCGTTGACGTAGGACGCCATGTCCGAGACCAGGAACGCCACGGGGCCCGCGAGCTCCTCGGGCTGGCCGACGCGGCCGAGCGGCGTGCGGCTCATGAAGCCGGCGAGCCGCTCGGGATCGTTGCGGGTCGACTCCGTCATCGCGGTGGCGATCACGCCGGGCGCGATCGCGTTGACGCGGATGCCGTCGGCGGCGAGCTCGCGCGCCAGCGCCTGGGTCAGCGACTTCACGCCGCCCTTGGAGGGCGAGTAGCCGAGCGTGTTGCTGATGCCGATGAACGAGGCGACGGAGGCGATGTTGACGATGGTGCCGCGCGTCGCGCGCAAGGCGGCGAGAAACGCGTAGGTGACGTTGAACACGCCGTTGAGATTGACGTCGAGCACGCGCTGCCAGTTCTGTGGCGCGCGGGCTGAGTCGATGCCCTCGCGAATGATGATGCCGGCGTTGTTGACGAGGATGGAGATGGCGCCGACCTCGGTGCGCAACTGCGCCGCCAATGCGGTGCAGCTCGCGGCGTCGGTGACGTCGAGCCGATGTGCCCACGCCTTGCGGCCGTGACCGCGGATCTCGGCGGCGCAGCGCTCGGCGCCGTTCAAGTCGATGTCCGTGATGACAACATCGGCGCCGCGGCCGGCGAGCCCCAGCGCAATCGCGCGGCCATTGCCGTGCGCCGCGCCCGTCACCAGCGCGAGCTTGCCGGCCAACATCTGACTGTCGCTCATGCGGCGCTCCTTTGCCTGGCGCGTTCGGCGAGATGCCGGCCGGCAATGTAGCCGAAGGTCAGCGCCGGGCCCAGCGTGATACCGGCGCCGGGATAGTTGCCGCCCATGATGCTCGCCATGTCGTTGCCGGCGGCATACAGCCCCTCGATCGGCTGGCCCTGCGCATCGAGCGCGCGGGCATGCTCGTCGGTGCGGATGCCGGCATAGGTGCCGAGATCGCCGATCACCATCTTGATCGCGTAGAACGGCCCGTCCTTGATCGGCGCCACGCACGGGTTCGGCCCGTGCAGCGCATCGCCCTGGTAGCGATTGTAGGCGCGCGAGCCCTTGCCGAAGGTCGGATCCTGGCCCAGCGCCGCATCGGCGTTGAAGGCGGCGACGGTTGCTTCCAGCGCCATCGCGTCGATGCCGGCCACGCGCGCGAGCTCGGCGAGCGTTGCGCCGCGCTTGAGATAGCCGGTGCTGAGATGGTGGCCGAGCGGCATCGGGAACGGCGGCACGCAGCCGAGGCCGTAGCGGCGCAACGAGCGGTGATCGGTGATCAGCCAGGCCGCGATCTCGCGGCCGGGCTTGGCCGCCTTGACCATCGCCTGCACGAAGTCGTGGTAGGAATTGCCTTCATTGGCGAAGCGCACGCCGTCCGCGGTCACCGCGATCACGCCCGGCTTGGCGCGATCGATGAAATGCGGCATCACGCCCTTGCTGCCGTCCTTGCGCGTGGTGACGGAGACCGGCACCCAGGCCGCCGCATGCGGCAGGCCGTCCTCGACCCGGCCGCCGACCGCTTCCGCCAGCCGCAAGCCGTCGCCGGTGTTGCCGACAGGGCCGGGCGACACATGCTCCTGGCCGGTCGGCGCATGCGGAAACATCGCCTTGCGTCGTTCGACGTCATGCGGGAAGCCGCCGCAGGCAAGCACCACCCCGAGCCGCGCATTCACTCGGATGCGCCGGCCCTGCCGCGTCACCACGGCGCCGCGCACGGCATCGCCGTCGCGGATCAGCTCCGCCACAGGCGACGACAGCCACAGGGGAATGCCGAGATCGAACGCGGATTTCGCCAGCCGCCCCGCCAGCGCGTTGCCGTTGGTGAGCGTCATGCCGCGGCCATGGCGCAGCACGTCCAGCGCATGTTTCGACAGCCGCTTGGCGACGTAGAACGCTGACGCCAGCGACTTGGTCGCGCGCATGAAATGGATGATCTCCTTGCCGGAGCCGAGCATCATGCCGAACACGGTGAGCTCGGGCAGCGGCTGGCCGAGATCGTTGACGTGATCGCCCAGCTCGCGGCCGTCGAACGGCCGCGTCACCATCGAGCGGCCGCCCTGCGTGCCGCCCGGCGCCTCCGCGTGGTAGTCAGGGAAGGTCAGCGGCATGTCGAACTTGAGTGCCGTCTTGCCGATGAAGAAGTCGACCGCCTCCGGGCCCTTGCTCAGGAACGCATCGACCCGCGCCGCATCGAAACTGTTGCCGGCTTCATGACGCAGATAGCTGCGCGCCAGCTCGGGCGGCTCGTCGATGCCCCACGCCTTCGCCAGCGAGGTCCCGGGGATCCACAGCCAGCCGCCGGAGCGCGCGGTGGTGCCGCCGAACCGCGGCTCCTTTTCGGTGACGAGGACCTTCAGCCCGGCATGGGCGGCGGTAACCGCCGCCGACAGCCCGGCGCAGCCGGAGCCGACCACCAGCACGTCGCAGTCGTAGACGTCGCCATTCTTGTCGTCGGCACCGGTCATGGCAGCGCTCCTACTTCTTCAGCAGCGGGCACTTGGACTCGGAGACCGGCCGGAACGCGTCCTCACCCTTCACGGTCTTGACGATCTCCAGATAGTCCCACGGCTCCTTCGACTCCGACGGCTTCTTGACGCGGGCGAGGTACATGTCGCGGATGACCCGGCCATCCTCGCGCAACTTACCGCCGTGAACGAAGGCGTCCTCGATCGGCAGCTCGCGCATCTTCGCCATGACAGCCTTGGGATCATCGGTGCCGGCCGCCTTGATCGCCTTGAGATAGTGCAGCACCGAGCCGTAGACGCCGGTCTGGATCATGGTCGGCATCACCTTGGCGCGGGCGTAGAACTTCTTCGACCAGGCGCGGGTGGCCTCGTCCATCGCCCAATAGGACGCCGTGGTCATGTAGGTGCCCTGCGCGGCCTCGAGCCCGATCGCATGCACGTCGGTGTCGAACATCAGGAGGCCGACCAGCTTCTGGCCGCCCTTGACCAGGCCAAACTCGCCGGACTGCTTGATCGCGTTGTCGGTGTCCTGGCCGGCATTGGCGAAGGCGACGACGTCGGCCTTGGAGCTCTGCGCCTGCAGCGCGAAGGAGGAGAAGTCGGCGGTGTTGGTCGGATGCTTGACGCCGCCGAGGATGGTGCCGCCGAGCTCCTTGATGAAGCGTGTGGCGTCCTTCTCCAACTGCTGGCCGAAGGCGTAGTCCGCGGTGATGAAGTACCAGGACTTGCCGCCCTGGCCGATCACGGCCGAGGTCGTCACCTTGGACAGCGCATACGTATCATAGGTGAAATGCACGGTGTTCGGGCTGCACAGCTCGTCGGTCAGCGAGCTCGCGCCGGGACCGGACAGCAGCGCGATCTTGTTGCGCTCGCGCACCATGTTGTGCACGGCAATCGCGATGCCGGAGTTGGGGATGTCGACGACGGCGTCGACCTTGCCGTTGTCGAACCAGTCGCGCACGACCGTCGTTCCGACGTCGGTCTTCATCTGGTGATCGGCGCTGATGATCTCGATCGGCTTGCCGAGCACATTGGGGCCGAACTCCTCGACCGCCATCTTGGCCGCCTCGACCGAGCCCGGCCCGCTGTTGTCGCGTCCCCAGCTCGAGAGATCGGTGAGTACGCCGATCCGCACCACGTCGTCAGAAACCTGGGCTGAAGCGCCTGTCGCGATGAATGATGTCGTTGCCAGGAACGCGCAGGCGAGCAGCTGCCGTCGCATGAAGATCCTCCCCGTTTTGCTCCGCTCTGTCGGCGGTGATGGGAATTAGACATTGACGAATAGATTTGTCAATTGCGAACGAGTGGGACGTGGCGCAGCGGCCGGGGGATAGAAGATGGAGGCCGGCGGCGCGTCAGGCGCGATCCGACGTCCTCATGGTGAGGAGCGCCGCGTGCGGCGCATCTCGAACCAAGAGGTCCCGAAGTGAGCGCATTGGGAATGCTTTACGACTGTAGGAAAGCCTGTGATCCGCTCTACATGCGCGGCATGATCTGCAGTTCGAGCAGCGCGAGCCGCTGCATCGCGGTGACGTCGCGCTCGCCGGCCTTGGCGGCACGCAGCACGGCTTCCGCAAGCAGGTTCACGTTCGTCGAACTCACCGGCTCAGGCAGCGCGGCGACCGACGCGTTGAGGGCTTCGGTCATCAGTGCGATGACATCAGGCGAAAAGGACGCATCGGAAAAATTCTTCATGCAAAGATGCCCGCCAGCAGGTCGTGCTTCGGTTGATATCGCATACGCATTACGTTGATGCGGAGAGAACGCGCCTTGGGCGCTATCGGTTCCCGCGGTTGCGCTGAGCTGCGTGGTCCCGCTTCTGATATGCAGAATTGCGCGATCTCCCATGCGCCAATTGCCCGTCGAGCCAATCTGCCGCAGTCCGCACGGCTTGTGTCGTCGAGGCTGGGCAAGAATCCGAATTAGGGGGGTGAGAGGGCTCGGCGCGGTGCAATTTCGAGCCATGACTGCATC
>NZ_JAUHIU010000016.1:0-179010 GCF_032381555.1 Bradyrhizobium sp. SZCCHNPS1003 | reverse complement strand
AGCTTGCCTGTCAGGAATCAACCCGGTCTGAATTGTCAGGACTCAGCCCGGTTCATACCCCCGGAGACCCCCACCCCGACCCCTCCCCGCAAGGGGGAGGGGAGCGCACCGTCGGTGCCGTGAGAGGGTGCCTCAAGCTACGCCAGCCGGTGGCGGCACATTCGCCGCGTACCAATCGCGTAGCGGCTCCAGCGCCGCGTGCGCCAGCGCGCGGTGGAGATAGTCCCAGATGCGAGGCTGGTGCTTGAGGTAGTGCGGCTTGCCGTCACGGCGGTTGAGGCGGGCGAAGGTGCCCAGCAGGCGGGTGTTGCGCTGGGCGGACATGATCGCGTAGTGCGTGCCGAATTCGTCGGCGTCGAAGTCCGTCGGCGCAGCTTGGCGTGCGGCGATGTAGCGCTCTCGGAGCGCCTGCTCGATCTCCGCCGACACGTCGATCCGGGCGTCCTGCGCCAGGGAGACCACGTCGTAAGCCGGCGGGCCCATCACCGCGTCCTGGAAGTCGATCACGCCCACGCGCGCGATGCCTTCGCGCGACGGCAGCCACAGCAGGTTCGGCGAATGATAGTCGCGGATCACCCAGGTCGGCTTGGCCGCGAGCGGCGCCTCCAGCAACTCGCGCCATTTTTCCAGGAATTCGGCGCGCAGCACCTGCGACAGCTCCACGCCACGGTCGGGCAGGTACCATTCGAGCATCAGGCCGATCTCGATCAGCATCGCGTCGATGTCGAAGGTCGGGACCTTGTAGGTCACCTGCGGCGCCAGCGGCAGCACGGCGGGCACGTCCTGCCCATGCAGCGACGCGAGAACATCGACTGCGGCCTCGTAGCGCTCCACGACCGGCCGTGGCGGGTCGCCCTCGATCACGCCCTCGCGTCCGAGATCCTCGGTGACGAGAAAGCCGTGGCCGAGATCGGCGTCGTTGATCTTCGGCGCCGAGATGCCGCGTCCGCGCAAGGCGGCGGCGATCGCGACGAACGGGCGAACGTCCTCGGCGAGATGCACGGCGCCGCTATAGGGCTTGCCGTTGTAGCTCGCCGGGCCGTCGGGCCGCTTCGGCGAGTTCATCAGGATGTAGACGCGCTCGCCCTTGTGGAGCCGCGCATAGGAGCGGGTCGAGGCGTCGCCGGCCATGTGCTCGCGGCGCGATCTGGCGTGCCCGGCCTCGGCGAGGAATTCGCGCAAGGCTTTCAGCCGTGCAACCACCGCGGCCGCCTTGCCGCTGCCGGTGATCTCGGCGCTGCGGGCGGTGTCGCCCTGCGATGGATCGTGGCGCAGCGCGATGTCGACGCGGTCCAGCGGGAGAGTGCCGCCGGCGCGCTCCGGCCATTCGATCAGCACGACGGTCGCCTCCGGCAGCGGCGACAGGCCGATCTCCTCGAGCTCCGATGCGTCGCTGATGCGATAGAGATCGGCATGCACCAGCGGGAAGCTCGGCAGATCGTAGCTCTGCGCCAGAGTGAAGGTCGGACTCGGCACCTCCAGCTCGTCGTCGCCGGCGAGGTACCGGATCATCGCCCGCGCCGCCGCCGTCTTGCCGGCGCCGAGATCGCCGGTGAGCGTGATCAGTGCACCCGGGCCGATCAGCAGCGCGAGATCGGCCATCAGGGCGGCGGTGGCGGTCTCGTCCGCCAGCGCGGTGGTGAATGTCAGCTGGTCCGTCATTCCGCGGCGTTGCGTTGCGCGACGTGGTCGGTCGGGAAGTCACAGGTGACCGTGGTGCCCTTGCCGACCACCGAATCCATCCGCACCCTGCCGCCATGCAGCTCGACGAAGGAGCGCACCAGCGACAGGCCGAGCCCGGCGCCGCGATGGCGCGAGCCCTGCGAATGGCTCTCGAACCATTCGAATACCTTGTCCTTCACCTCGGGCGGAATGCCGGGGCCGGAATCGGTGACCGCGAAGATGACGCTGTGATCGGTGCGGCGGGCGCTGACGGCGACGCTCGAATCCGGCGGCGAGAAGCCGACGGCATTGGCGAGCAGATTGTAGAGGACCTGGACGACGCGGCGCTCGTCGCCGACGAAGGAGCCGACATCGGGGTCCACCGCGATCGTCAATCGGATGCGATCCGTGGCAAGCCGGTCCTGCACGCCTTCGGCCGCGGCCTCGATCGCCTTGGCGGCGTCGACCGGCCCGAGCTCGAGCTTCATGGCGCCGGCATCGATGGTGGCGAGGTCGAGAATGTTGTTGGTCAGCGCCAGCAGCGCGTTGGTCGATTTGGTGACGTAGTCGAGATACTCGGCCTGCTTCGGCGTCAGCGGCCCGGTCGACGGATCGGACAGGAAATGCGCGAAGCCGATGATCGTCGTCAGCGGCGCGCGCAGCTCGTAGGACACGTGGTGGACGAAGTCGATCTTCATCTGGCCGGCGGCTTCGAGCGCCTCGTTGCTCTCGCGCAGGGCCCGTTCGACATTCTCGGTATCAGTGATGTCCTGGAAGGTGAGCATGGTCGCGCCGTCGGGCAGCGGCCGGCTCATGCAGTCGAGCACGCTGCCGTCCTTGCGCTCGAGCTTCAGCGCAACGTCGAGCCGGTTCTCGATCGAGGTGATGGCCTCGCGGATGGTGCGCCAGGCGACCGCGTCGTCATAGAGCTGATGGCACCAGGATTCCACGGTGTCGATATGCGGATGCTCGCGCAGCTGATCCGGCGACAGCCGCCACATCTTGGCGAAGGCCGGATTGAACAGCTCGACCCGGCCGTTCGAGCCGAACACCGCGACGCCTTCGGCGAGGCTGTCGAGCGTCTCGCGCTGGACCCGGATCAGGCCGTCGAAGCGGCGCGCAAGCGCGAAGCTCTCGGTGACGTCGTCGAACAGATAGGTGACGCCGCCTTCCGGGTTTGGCGTGGTGACGACCGATAAAGCGCGGCCGTCGGGAAGGAACCAGGTGTCCTTGGCGGCTTCGACGGCGCGATAGGCCTCGTGAAGCTTGGCCTTCCAGGCCCGGAAGTCGGCCTGCTCGGGCAGCTTGCGCGCGGCGCGGAGACGGTCGAGCACCGACGAGTCATCCGGCTGGCTGTCCAGGAAGGCGGGATCGAGACCCCACAGCCGGCGATAGGAGTCGTTGTAGAAGGCGAGCCGGCGCTGGCCGTCGAACACGGCCACGCCCGAGGACAACTGATCGAGCGTGCGCCGGTGTGCTTCCCGCATCCGCACCACGGCCGCATCCAGCGCCGCCGCCTCGCTGGCGTCGATGGCGACGCCGGCGCTGCCGTGGCCCAGCATGAAGGCGCGCACGTCATACATGCGGCGCTCGCCGCCGGTCACGATCGGCAGCCGGCCCTCGAAACGGCCGTTGGCGCCGAGTGCGCGCTGCAGGTCGGTACGGTCGGCGGAGTCGAGCAGCTCGATGTTGCGGCTGATCGCGTCCGGCACGTCGCGGGCATCGGCGGCACGGGCATAGGCGGCGTTGACGTAAGCGAGGGCGCCATTGGCCTGCCGTGCCCAGATCGGCCACGGCAGCGCCGATGCCAGCGCGCGCAGCGACTCCGTCTCCTCGCCGAGCGCCTTGAAGCGGAGCTGCGTCTCGGCGAGCTCGCGGCGCAGGCCGGACAATTCGCGGATGCGCACGATGGCCTGGCCGCCGATGGCGCGGCCCATCGCCTCGATGGCATGGCCGTGCGAGGTGGTGAGATTGAGCATGAAGCCCTCGCCCGCCTCGCGCAGCGCGTCGACGGCGCGGTCGAGCTGCAGCGCGGGCTCCGGCGGCAGCCAGGTTCCGAAGGCGAGAATGCGCTGCGGCTGATCCTGCGGGACCAGCATCGCGGTGTCGCCGGAGATCTGCGGGCGGTGGCCGCCGGCCGGCCAGGCGATCAGGATCTGCGGCTCGGCAAACAGCAGCGCGCGGTAGCGATCGGCCTGCAATTGCAGCTCGGCGATGTCGGCGCGCAGCCGCGCTTCCTTCCGGCCGGCCGCCAGACGCGTGCGCACCAGCGCGACCGCGGCGACGACGGAGAAGCCGAGCAGCGCCAGCATCGCCGTCACCTCGGCGACATCAGGACGGCTCAGCTCGAACAGCGTCGTGATCGCATCCGCCGGCACGCCACCGCCTGCGAAGCCCGGCGTCGCCGGCGCAAGCGCAGTCGCAGCGAGACCCATCAGGCCCTTGCGCGCGAGTGACGTGCACGACAGCAGCGTCTGACGCATCACCACGATCACGCCCGACATATTTGCCCCAAACCGCACGAAGTTTCGGGCGGCGCCGATCGCGTCGCCCGCGCCGTCTCACGAATCAATCAACCATAACCGCTTCGGGACTCCAGCGGTAAGAGTCCAGACCGTGAACGATGGTTGCGCCTGAGGAAAATGCGTCCGCCGATCGACTCTTTCGAGTCGGAACAGTGGCAAGCCCGTAGTTCAACGGCCCGTCGAGCCGAAGCCGCCGCTGCCGCGCGCGGTGGTCGGCAAGGTTGTCGCGAGGCTGAGCTCGGCGCGCACCACGGAGGCGATCACCATCTGCGCGATGCGCTCGCCGCGGCGAATCGTAAACGGTTCCTTGCCGTGGTTGATCAGCAGCACGCAGATCTCGCCGCGGTAGTCCGCGTCCACCGTGCCCGGTGAGTTCAGCACCGTGACGCCGTGCCGCGCAGCGAGCCCCGAACGCGGCCGCACCTGGGCCTCGTAGCCGTCGGGCAGCGCGATCGACAGTCCCGTCGGCACCATCGCGTGGCTGCCTGACCCAAGGACGAGCGGCGCATCGGGCGGAACGGCGGCGAGCAGATCGAGCCCCGCGGCATGTGCGGTCTGATAGGCCGGCAGCGGCAGTCCCTCGCCATGCGGCAGGATCTGCACGTCGATCGCTATCGTCTGTGTCACGCAACGGGCCCCATGGTTCTGGCGATCTCGGCGACGAGCGCAGTCGCGACCTCGTCCTTGGTCATGATCGGCCACGACGCGACATGGACGCCATCGGCATCCCTCGTCAAGAGATGCACGGTGTTGCGGTCGCCGCCCATCACGCCGGTCGAAGGCGAGACGTCGTTGGCGACGATCCAGTCGCAGCCCTTGCGCGCGAACTTGGCTTTGGCGTTGTCGATCAGATGTTCCGTCTCGGCGGCGAAGCCGATCACGAGTCCCGGCCGCTTCTCCTTCAGCTTCGAGATCGTGGCGAGGATGTCGGGGTTCTCGACCAGCGTCAGCGGCGGGATCGCCTTGTCGGTCTTCTTCAGCTTCTGGCCGCCTTCATTGGCGACGCGCCAGTCGGCCACCGCTGCGGCGAAGATCGCGACGTCGGCGGGCAGCTCGGCTTCGACGGCCTCCAGCATCTGCCGCGCCGATTCGACGTGGGTGACGCTGACGCCCTTGGGGTCGGCAAGCTCCACCGGTCCTGCGATCAGCCGCACGTCGGCGCCGGCGGCCTGCGCGGCGGCGGCGATCGCAAAGCCCTGCTTGCCGGAGGAGCGGTTGGCGATGTAGCGCACCGGGTCGATCGGCTCGTGGGTGGGGCCCGCGGTGATCAGCACGCGGCGGCCGGCGAGCGGGCGCGGCGTCGGCGGCTTGAGCATGGCGACGACGGCGTCCGCAATCTCGGTCGGCTCGGCCATGCGGCCGATACCGGCCTCGCCCTTCTCCGCCATCTCGCCGGCGTTCGGCCCGATCATCTGTACGCCGTCGCGCTGCAGGGTCGCGGCGTTGCGGCGCGTCGCCGGGTTGCTCCACATCATCGGGTTCATCGCCGGCGCCAGCAGGATCGGCCGGCTCGCCGCGAGCAGGATGGCGCTGGCGAGGTCGTCGGCGGCGCCGTGCGCCATCTTCGACATCAGGTCGGCGGTCGCCGGTGCCACCACGATCAGGTCGCAGTCGCGCGCGAGCCGGATATGGCCGACGTCGAACTCGCTGCGTGCGTCGAACAGATCGGTGAAGACACGATCTCCCGACAGCGCCGATGCGGCGAGCTCGGTCACGAATTGCGTCGCCGCCTTGGTCAGCACGCAGCGGACGTGAATGTGGCGCTCCTTCAGCCGCCGGATCAGGTCGAGCGATTTGTAGGCGGCGATGCCGCCGCCGATGATCAGGGTAACGCGCGGGTCGCGCACCTGGCCGGGCTGGGGGACGAGCGGGGCAGACGGGTTGGCTGGAGCTGGCGGCGCCATTGGCGGCTCGGACGGATCGACAGGCTCGATCAGCGCGCGCAGGATGACCCGGACTTCCTCCTCGACGGAGCGCCCGTTCTGCGCCGAGCGCAGTCGCAGATAAGTCTTGAGAGAGTCGTCCAGCTTGCGGATGGTCAGGCTCGCCATGACCGCCTCCCCAGCATTGTCGTTGTGAGTGCAATGCTAGCAGAAAATGACAGCAGTGCAATCAGGGTGGGCAAAGCGGCCGCCGCGGGCGGCAGCGTGCCCACCGTCGATGCGCATGCATCGGTAGGACGGTGGGCACGGCGCCACTGCGATCTCGCACGCGGAAACGGTACGGCTGCGCCTTTGCCCACCCTACATCTTCGTCACAACCTGAGCACCGCGAACAGGATGCCGATGAAGGTCAGCGCGATGACCCACAGCGCGATGGCGCGCCAGCGGCTCTTCTTGCCTTCGGTGCGGCCCATGGCGGCGATGGTTTCCGGCGACAGGCGCAGGCCGTCGCGGGTCATGGTCTCCATGTGCTCCAGCACGGCGGCGGCGCGGGCGGCGAGCACGGGCAGGGTCGCGCTGAGCCGGACCAGGTCGCCGACGCCGGACACGGCGCCTTCGATGCGGCCGAGCGGGCCGAGATTACGCTCGATCCATTCGCGCACCACGGGATCGGCGACCTTCCAGATGTCGAGCTTGGGATCGAAGCCGCGCGCGACGCCCTCGACCACCACCATGGTCTTCTGCAGCAGGATCAGCTCGGGCCGGGTGCGCATGTCGAACAGGCCGGTGACCTCGAGCAGCAGGGTCAGCAGCTTGGCCATCGAGATTTCTTCGGCCGTGCGGTTGTGGATCGGCTCGCCGATGGCGCGGATGGCTTGCGCGAAATTCTCCACCGAATGATGCGGCGGCACGTAGCCGGCCTCGAAATGCACCTCGGCGACGCGGCGATAGTCGCGGGTGATGAAGCCGAGCAGGATTTCGGCCAGGAAGCGCCGCTCCTTCATGCCGAGCCGGCCCATGATGCCGAAATCGACCGCGACCAGCCGCCCCTGCTGGTCCAGGAACAGGTTGCCCGGATGCATGTCGGCGTGAAAGAAGCCGTCGCGCAGGGCGTGGCGCAGAAAGCTCTGGATCACCTTGCGGCCGACGTCGGGCAGATCGACATTGGCCTCCGCGAGTCGGGCGTGATCGTTCAGCGCGATGCCGTCGATCCACTCCATCGTGAGCACGGTGTTGGCGGTGCGATCCCAGTCGACCGCGGGCACGCGGAAGTCCGGATCGTCCTTGATGTTTTCCGCCATCTCCGAGAGCGCGGCGGCCTCCAGGCGAAGGTCCATCTCCATCGCGACCGAGCGCGACATCGTGTTGATGACCTCGACCAGCCGCAGCCGCCGCGCTTCCGACGAATGCGCCTCGGCCTTTTCGGCGACGAAGAAGAAATCGGAGAGGTCGCGGCGGAAGCGCGCGGCGACGTTGGGCCGAAGCACCTTCACCGCGACCGGACGACGAATGCCGTCGTGTTCGACCTCGCCGCGATGCACCTGCGCGATCGAGGCGGCGGCGACCGGCGGGCCGAGATGCGTGAACAGCTGGCTGATCGGACGTTCGAGGGCGGTGGCGATGACCGCCTCGGCCTCGGCCTGCGGGAATGGCGGCAGCCGGTCCTGCAGCGATTCGAGGTCGCGCGCCATGATGACGCCGACGACGTCGGGCCGCGTCGCCAGGAACTGGCCGAGCTTGAGATAGGCCGGGCCCATGCGCTCCAGCGCCCGCGACAATCTTGGTCCGGATTTGGCGCCGGGGCGCTCGACCAGCCGCGCCAGCTTGAGCGCGAGCTGGCCCGGCGGCGGCGCCAGGCTCGGATCGACAGCGCCGAACACGCCCTCGCGCGCGAACACGAAGGCGGCCCGGGCGAGCCGCGTAATGTGAGTGAGTGCGGAGATCACAAACGCCAGCCGGAATGAAGCGCGACGATGCCGCCGGAGAGAGTCTGCCAGGACACGCGGGAGAAGCCGGCGGCCGAGATCATCTCGGCGAAGGCGCTGGGGCGCGGAAACTGGCGGATCGATTCGACGAGGTAGCGGTAGGACTCGGCATCGCCGGTGACGGCGCGGCCGAGCTGCGGGATCACGTTGAAGGAGAACAGGTCGTAGAGCTTGTCGAGCCCGGGCACCTCGACGGTCGAGAACTCCAGGCACAGGAAGCGGCCGCCATGCTTGAGCACGCGATGGGCTTCTGCGAGCGCCAACTCGATCTGCGGCACGTTGCGGATGCCGAACGCGATCGTATAGGCGTCGAAGGAGCGGTCGGGGAAGGCGAGCTTTTCGGCATTGCCCTCGACGAACGAGACCTTGTCCTCGAGAGCCTGCTTCAGCGCGCGCTGGCGGCCGACCTCGAGCATGTCGCCATTGATGTCGCAGACGGTGGCATGGAAGCCTGAGCCGGCCTTCCTGGCGGCGCGGAAGGAGATGTCGCCGGTGCCGCCGGCGACGTCGAGCAGCGCGAACGGCGCATCGCTCTTCGGCGGGTTGAGCGTGTTGATCATGATGTCCTTCCAGACGCGGTGCAGTCCGCCCGACATCAGGTCGTTCATCAGGTCATAGCGCGAGGCCACGCTGTGAAACACGTCGTTCACCAGCGTCTGCTTCTCGCCCAGAGGCACATCCCTGAAGCCGAAATGAGTGGTTTGGTCCGGCTGATCCATCACCCTTACTCCGATACAGCACCATAGCGCCGATGCGGCCAAGGCGCTATCACGTCAGCCGGACAAGGTGAATGGTCGCGGATGCAAAAGGTGAAATGAACAGGAATGCCTGAGCTGCCCGAAGTCGAGACCGTCCGGCGCGGGCTGCAGCCGGTCATGGAAGGCGCGGTCATCGTCAAAGCCGAGGCCCGGCGTGGCGACCTGCGGTTTCCGTTCCAGCCCGATTTTGCGAAGCGCCTGCAGGGCCAGACCGTCAGGGGGCTCGGCCGGCGCGCCAAATATCTGCTGGCCGACCTCGGCTCCGGCGACGTGCTGCTGATGCATCTGGGCATGTCCGGCTCGTTCCGGGTGATCAAGCCGGAGCACGAGGAGACGCCGGGCGAGTTTCACACTCCGCGCGGCAAGGACAGCGTGCACGACCATGTCGTGTTTCACATGTCGTCAGGTGCCGACATCGTATTCAACGATCCGCGCCGCTTCGGCTTCATGAAGATCATCGCCCGCGGCGAGCTCGAGGCCGAGCCGCATCTGAAGGATCTCGGGCCCGAGCCGCTCGGCAACGAATTCGATGCCGGCATGCTGGCGCGCGCCTGTGCCGGCAAGAAGACCAGCCTGAAGGCGGCGCTGCTCGACCAGCGCGTCGTCGCCGGGCTCGGCAACATCTATGTCTGCGAGGCGCTGTTCCGCGCGCACCTGTCGCCGCGGCGGCTGGCGGCGACGCTCGCCACGAAGAAGGGCGAGCCCACGGATCACGCCAGGGGTCTGGTGGAAGCGATCCACACCGTGCTCAACGAGGCGATCCGCGCGGGCGGCTCATCGCTGCGCGATCACCGCCAGACATCAGGCGAGCTCGGCTATTTCCAGCATTCGTTCCAGGTCTATGACCGCGAAGGCGAGCCGTGCCGGACGGATGGCTGCAGCGGCGTGGTGAAGCGTTTCGTGCAGAACGGACGCTCGACCTTCTGGTGTCCGAAGTGCCAGAAGTGATGTAGCAGCCGACGCGCCGGCATGGCCGGCTGCGCGG
Source organism: Bradyrhizobium sp. SZCCHNPS1003 (assembly GCF_032381555.1). Classification (NCBI taxonomy): domain Bacteria; kingdom Pseudomonadati; phylum Pseudomonadota; class Alphaproteobacteria; order Hyphomicrobiales; family Nitrobacteraceae; genus Bradyrhizobium; species Bradyrhizobium sp. SZCCHNPS1003. The sequence goes on along the minus strand of NZ_JAUHIU010000016.1, from coordinate 169,212 downwards.
GTCCGCTTGTGACGGACGAGGGTGGGCGTATACTGCGGCCATGGCTGTCAGCTCGCCCGATCTGAAAGCATTCCTGCTCGCGACGCCGTTCTTTGGCGGCCTGCCCGACGCGAGCCTCGATCTGCTGGTCTCGATGCTGGTGGAGCGCCGCTTCGATAGGGGCGCCGTGGTCGTCGCCGAAGGCGAGGCGGGCCGCTCGATGTTCGTCGTGCACAGCGGCACGCTGGAGGTGAGCGAGCGCTTGGAGACGGGCATTGCGATCCGCATGTCGTCTCTCGCGCCCGGCGATTTCTTTGGCGAGATGACCTTGCTCGAAATGCAGAACAGGTCGGCCACGGTGGTCGCGGAGACGCCGACCATCTTGTATGAGCTGACGGCACAGAATCTCTACGCGTTCTACAAGGCCGACATCCAGGCCTATGTGATCGTGATGCAAAACATCAATCGCGAGCTGTGCCGCCGCCTGCGTCGCGCCGATGCGCGGATCAAGGCGCTGGAGACGGGCGCGCGGTCGTCGGGTTTCTGAACCTCTCCCAGCCTTGCGGGGAGAGGGAGCGCACCGCCCGCGCCGTGAAAGCTCAGAGCAAATTCCAACTACAACCCAGCCTTCCAGTTGATGCCGTTGTCGGCCCAGGTCGGATAGGCCCGCGCCACCGGCACCTTGGCCTCCTCGGCCTGCGGCGTCAGCATGATCGGGAATTCGACCTCGGCGTGCTCGCTCGCGTCCTTCAGCTCGCCCGCGTCGTGCATGACGTGGTCGCCGGCGAGCTTGCCCGCGGTCCAGCGCCACAGGCTGCGAATCTCCTGCGCCGACTTGCCGGCCGCGTCGAACTCGCTGACGCCGAGACCGGCGGCGAGCGCGTCCTGGTGGTCGTTGCGCATCATGATGAAGGGTTGCGCCAGCACCTCGGCGATGTCGCGTGGAGCGTCGGCGTCGAGCGCGGTCGTCGCGTCGGTGACGCGGTGGCCGCCGCGGATCGGGGCCTGGTTGAGCACGAAGGCGAACGGCTTGCGCCAGGCTTTGACGACGCTGAGCGTCGGTGCCGTCGCCTCGATGTCGGCGACGCTCGGCCGCGCCGGAATGAGGCACAGATCGCAGTGGCGGATCGCGGCCGTCGTGGATGCCGTGATGCCGGCCCCGGTGTCGATCACGCAGAGGGTGACGCCGTCGCGGGCCAGCGCATCGAGGCGAGGCTCGATCGTCTTGGCATCGTAGACGGCTTCGACGATCGGCTCGCCCGCGGCGCGGCGCGCCTGCCATTTCGTGAGCGTGCCCTGACGGTCGGTTTCGATCACGCGCACCTTGTGGCCGGCCTGCTGGGCCGCCACGGCCAGACCAATCGCCAGCGTGCTCTTGCCGCTGCCGCCCTTCTGCGTGGCCAAAACGATCGTGTACATCGGGAGACAGTCCTTCGGATGTTGACGGAACTTATGAGAACGCCAAAGCTGAGTGCATCGCGATCGCGGTGCAGAGCTATTCTCGCTCAGGACAGTCCCGGCCCGATCCAACTCATGAAGAGCGATCGCGGTGGTCCGAATCAGCACGCCGACAAAACTGTTCGAACCATCTCACGCTCGGCCTGTGCCTGCACAGACCGGTTGACTACGGCGGGAGCCGTTCCGAGTTGATAGCAAGGTGCTAGGAAGTTGAGTGGCAGCGAGCCGCGGGCAAGCGATCGGCATCGCCGAGCATCATCCCATGCAGTCGCGATGCTGCACGTCCGATCCCCGCCGGCCGCCGTTGGGCCCTTAATTTTTTCTAAAACGACATGCTTAACATTGCGTAAACGCTGCCGCGCCGCAGTGCGCAGCGGCATGATCGCGATGCCGAACCGGTTTGGCGCAGGCTTTACTTCCGCACGCAGATCACGCGCACCGTCGCCGCCTTGGCGTCGAGCGAGGTTCCGTCGGGCTTGACGCCATGCGTGGCGAGAAAGGCGCGCGTCGCATCGGCGCTCACCATCACGACCTGTGTGGACGGGATGAGCGCCGTGCCGGCCATGATTCCTGGCTTGAGCAGGGTGACGCCGGCGAACTTGCCATCGCCGTCGAGCGCCGCCGCGCCGGAGAAGCCGAGGCCCGGCGCCGGCGCCAGCGAGGCGTCACCCGCGCCGTTGGCGGCGAGCTGGGCCTTGACGGTGCTGATCGCGGCACCGCCGCCCTGGCTCTGCGGATCGGCGATGCCGACGATGTCGACCGACGATTTCGCACGGCCGCCCGACAGCGCCAGCGGCTTCAGGCCGCGCGCGCCGTAGATGCGCAGTAGCGCGAGCCCGCGCTCCTTGTCCTCGGCGACGCGCTCGGCATGGCCGAAGCCGGGAACGGTGATCGCGACGCAGCTGTCGGTGACCTCGCGATCGGCGATGATGGCGCCGTCCTGGCTCGCGATGATGCCGGTGCCGTAATCGACGCTGCGCCGTGGCGCGGGCTGCGCGGCCAATGTCGACGGAAACGCGGTGAACGCGCTCGACATCGCGATCACGACCGGCTCGACCGTGTTCTCGGTGGCCTGGTCGTAGAGGATGGTCAGGATACGCACCTCGTCGCCCCGAAAGGTGCCGCGGATGTAAAACTTCTTCAGGTTCTGCAGGCCCGAGAGCACGAAGAAGTCGGGCTTCACCACACTGTAATCGACGGTGCGGCCGGGCTCCTTCTTCTCGCGGTCGGCGAGCGTCGCGGTGGTCGGGTTGGCTTCCTTGCGGCGTGACAGCGCCACCTGCACGGTGCCGGTGGGCGAGGTCCATTTCGAGCCGGTGCCGTCGCTGGTCTGTTGCGGCACCAGCTTGGTGGGAATGCCGAGCCGCGCGCCGCTGACCGGTTCGGTCACGAGCTTCCAGCCGACGCCCTCCTGCTTGCGGCGCGCGGTGTCGGCGAGCACGGCGCGCTCCTGCGGGTTCAACACGCCGGTCGGCTTGCCGCCGGCGAGCTTCTGGTACTCCTTGATCGCGTTGACCATGCGCTCGCTGACGTCGCCGGTGATCGCGCCATTGTACTGGCCGACCCAGGCGAGATCGGATTGCAGCGCGAGCCGCTCGGCCTGGCTCATCGCATTGGCGGTGTCGGCGGGAGCCTGCACGCCCGGGCGCACCGGCTGGGTCGCGACAGGCTTGGGCTTGGCGCCCGGCAACGCGCCCTGCGGCGTCTGTGCCTGCGCCGATGCGCACGCGGCGATGGCGCAGATGAAGGTTGCCGAGGCCAGCCGTCTCATGACAAATCCCGATGCTCTTGCCGCTGACATAAATAAGCACATCTGCTTGGTCGGTCACAATCCGGCGAGGGTTCAGTGCGGAGATCCGCCGTCTTCGCTACGGGCCGACAATGGGCTGACAGCGGTGCGGCAGCGGAAGGACGGTGCAACGATGCTGAGCGACGAAGAACTGGAGCGCTATGCCCGTCACATCGTGCTGCGCGACGTCGGCGGTCCCGGTCAGGCGGCGCTGAAGCGCGCCGCGGTGCTGGCGGTCGGCGCAGGCGGCCTCGGCGCGCCGGCGCTGATGTATCTCGCCGCTGCCGGCGTCGGCACGATCGGCGTCGTCGACGATGACGTGGTGTCGCTGTCGAATTTGCAGCGCCAGGTCATCCATGCGACCCCCGACATCGGCAGACCCAAGGTCGAGAGCGCCGCCGAGCGCATCAACGCGCTCAATCCGCATGTGAGCGTCATGGCGCATCGGACCTGGCTCAATGCCGACAACGCGCTCGATCTGATCGGCGCTTATGATCTCGTGCTCGACGGCTCCGACAATTTCGACACCCGCTATCTCGTCTCCGATGCCTGCTTCCTGGCCGCGCGGCCGCTGATCACCGGCGCGCTCGGCACCTTCGATGCGTCGCTGACGACGATCCGGGCGCATGAGCGGGATGAGAAGGGCCAGTTTAATCCGACCTATCGCTGCCTGTTCCCGGAGCCGCCGCCACCCGGCACCGTCCCGGCCTGCGCCGAGGCTGGCGTGATGGGGGCGCTCGCCGGCATGCTGGGGTCGATGATGGCGCTGGAGGCGATCCGCGAGATCGTCGGCTTCGGCGAGGGCCTGGTCGGCCGGCTGCTGATGCTGGACGCGCGGACGATGCGCTTCGAGACCCTGCGCTATGGCCGCGATCCGACGAATCCGCTGAACGGGGATGGGCCGGTGATTGCGGATTTGGGTGCGCATCAGAAGCCGTAATGCGGTGAGAACCGCGCCAAGTCCTCCGTTGTCGTCCCGGACAAGCCCGGCGACGCGAGAGCGTCGGCGGGCGCCGATCCGGAACCCATAGCCACCGCATTCGGTGATATGCGCGGAACGTGCGGCCTGCCTGTTTCAGATATCACGCGGTATGGGTCCCCGCGTTCGCGGGGACGACACATGTGATGAGGTGCCGGGCTTGACACCCACTCCGCTGCCGTCGTGGACAAGGTGCAGCGCGATCGCGTCGGGGACACCGACTAAGAGGCTGGCGGATCGATCGGCCTACAGCATGCTCGGCAGCACGCGGTCCGGCGGGCGGTGGTTGTCGAGGAAGGTCTTGATGTTGATGATGACCTTCTCGCCCATCTCGACGCGGCCCTCGATGGTGGCCGAGCCCATGTGCGGCAGCAGCGTCACCTTGCCGGCCTTGGCGAGGCGGACCAGGCGCGGATTGACCGCGGGCTCGTGCTCGAACACGTCGAGACCGGCGCCGGCGATGTCGCCGGCCTCGATCTGCCGCGTCAGCGTCTCCTCGTCGATCACCTCGCCGCGCGCGGTGTTGACGATGTAGGCGTCCTTGCGGATCAGCTTCAGCCGACGCGCCGATAAGAGATGGAACGTCGCCGGCGTGTGCGGGCAGTTGACCGAGATGATGTCCATCCGCGCCAGCATCTGGTCGAGGCTTTCCCAGTAGGTGGCGCCGAGCTCGTCGGCGATCACGGGAGCGACCGGGCGGCGGTTGTGATAGTGGATCTGCAGGCCGAAGGCGCGGGCGCGCCGTGCCACGGCCTGGCCGATGCGGCCCATGCCGATGATGCCCAAGCGCTTGCCGCCGATGCGGTGGCCGAGCATCCAGGTCGGCGACCAGCCCGCCCAGTTCTTGCCCTCGGTCAGGATCGAGGCGCCCTCGATCAGCCGCCGCGGCACCGCGAGGATCAGCGCCATGGTCATGTCGGCGGTGTCCTCGGTGAGGACCTTCGGCGTGTTGGTGACGGTGATGCCGCGCGCCACCGCCGCCGCAACGTCGATATTGTCGACGCCATTGCCGAAGTTGGCGATCATGCGCAGCTTGCAATCGGGCTGATTGAGAATGTCGGCGCTGATGTGGTCGGTGACGGTCGGAACCAGCACCTCGGCGGTGCGCACGGCGTCGGCGAGCTGTTCCTGGCTCAACGGCTCGTCGTCGAGATTGAGCCTGGCGTCGAACAGCTCGCGCATGCGGGTCTCGACCGAGTCCGGCAGCTTGCGTGTCACCACGACGAGGGGCTTTTTCCTACCTGACATATGCTGCTCTCATGAGATCCTTCAGACCTCATTAACCGGGTTCGCCGAAACTACCGTCGTCGCCTGAGAGCGGCGCTTCCCTGGACTGGTCGTGTCGGATCTCGCAGGTGGGCCGATCCGTTCCTGACAGGGCTTCGCGAGCGATTCTCAGGCGCTTCCTGGCCGCTTGTGTTCGGTCCTGTCTAGCAGAAGGCCGGGCCAAGACAAGAAGCCAACGGCGGGTCGGGACTGGCGCTTTCGGCAAGCCCTCTCTGTGCACGAAGGGGGGCAGCCGGGCAGTTCGATGGGGATCGGGCGAAGGATCGCAACGCAATCCGCTTTGATCGGAGCGCGCGTCGGTCCTTTCGAGGGAGAGTGAGTTGAGTAAATTGACGTTGTGGCGTTTCGGTGCAGTCGTGGTGCTGCTGGTCTGTCTGTTCGACGTTGCCGTCGGCAGAGGGGGCGTTGCGGCGAAGGACTCCGTTCTCACCACCAGTGGCCTGCCGGTGCCGCGCTATGTCAGCCTGAAGTCGGATCATGTGAACGTTCGCGCCGGTCCGACCAAGGACAACGACGTGGCTTGGGTCTATACACGCTCCGGCCTGCCGGTCGAGATCACCGCGGAATATGAGAACTGGCGCCGCGTGCGCGATTCCGAGGGCTCGGAGGGGTGGGTCTATCACTCGTTGCTGTCGGGGCGCCGCACGGCGGTGGTCACGATGAAGAACAAGGACGATCTCGCCCCGATCTATGAGAGCGCCGACGCGGCGAGCGCGGTCACGGCGCGGCTGCAGGCCGGCGTCGTCGCGCAGGTGAAGAAATGCGGCAATGGCTGGTGCCGCGTGCTCGGCAATGGTTTCGAAGGCTGGATCCAGCAGCAGCGGCTGTGGGGCGTCTACGCCGACGAACAGGTCAATTGAAGGCCCAGGTCAGTGCAAGGCGCTGACCTCCATCCTGACGCGCTTCCGACACAAAAATGCCCGCAGCGGGCGCGGGCATGATGCCTCGATGAAGATGTTCCGGAGGCTCAGCGCTTCTTGCGCAGCCGGACGACCATATCGATCCGGGCGATCTCGTAACCTTCGGGCGCCTCCGGCAGCTTCGACAACGCCAGATGCTGGTCAGGGATATCGACCAGCTCGTGGTTGTTCTCGAGATAGAAGTGATGGTGGGCCGTGACGTTGGTATCGAAATAGGTCTTGGTGCCGTCGACGCTGACCTGACGCAACAGGCCGGCATCGGTCAGCTGGTTCAGCGTATTGTAGACCGTGGCGAGCGAGACCGGAACCTTGGCCAGCGTCGCTTCCTCGTAGAGCATTTCCGCCGTCAGATGCCGCGCACCCTTGCCGAACAACAGCCAGCCAAGGGCCATGCGCTGGCGGGTCGGGCGCAGCCCGGCCGCCTGCAGCATCTCGTTGACGTCGTGCCATGGGCAGCCGTTGAGGGCTGGCTGCCGGCCGTTCCCGAGATCCGGGTTGCCGCGATCATGACCACTCATCGAGGCGTTGTTGCTGACATCCACTTCAAGCACCGCACAATTCGCTCTCATCTATAATCGATATAGGAAGAAACCCATTCAGATGCAAGCTTATCGCAACTAACGTATCTAGAACGCCCCTAAACTGCATTTACCGCCCGGTTCGGGCGCGGGCCCCGGTGCTGCGTCGATTTACCTGGATGCGCGCATTGACGCCGCAATCCTCTATGTTAGAGAGCGCCCGGACCCGATTTGCCCTGCCATGGTGAGCGCCGGCGGCCGTGATGGCCATGTGCGCGAATCCAGGCGTCGTTAGGCCCGCCGCTGACAGCGGTCATGTTCGCCAGGTGCGATGGCCCAGCCTTCGTGCCGACGCGATGACCGGCCAGCGCGGCGCGGAAGGGGGCGGCGCGCGGGAAGGGTCCATGTCGCGCGGCACAAATTCCACCGGGGATCGTTGAGAAAGGCCACCAAGCATGCTGGATCGGCGCAGCGCATATGGATACGAGGACCTGCTGGCCTGCGGCCGCGGGGAGCTGTTCGGCCCCGGCAATGCGCAACTGCCGCTGCCGCCGATGCTGATGTTCGATCGGATCGTCGAGATCTCCGAGACCGGCGGCGAGTTCGGCAAGGGTGTCGTCCGCGCCGAGCTCGACGTGAAGCCGGATCTCTGGTTCTTCGGCTGCCACTTCAAGAATGATCCGGTGATGCCGGGCTGTCTCGGCCTCGATGCGATGTGGCAGATGGTGGGCTTCTACCTCGGCTGGACCGGCGGCGCCGGGCGCGGCCGTGCGCTGGGCCTCGGCGATCTCAAGTTCTCCGGCCAGGTTCTGCCGACCGCGCGCAAGGTTGTGTACAATGTCGACATCAAGCGCGTGATGCGCTCAAAGCTGGTGCTCGGTATTGCCGACGGGTGGCTTTCGATGGATGGCGAGATTATCTATCGCGCCAAGGACCTGAAGGTCGGCCTGTTCAAGCAGGACGCCGCGCCGACTTGAACCAGCGCGCTGCGACCACAGACAGTGCAGCAGGCACGGCTGCAACAGAACACACGAGCAAAGTGAGGCGGACATCATGAGGCGGGTTGTCATCACGGGCATGGGCATCGTCTCATCGATCGGCAACAACACCCAGGAGGTGCTCGCCAGCCTGTACGAGGCGAAGTCCGGCATCTCCCGTGCTGAGAAATATGCCGAGCTTGGTTTTCGTTCGCAGGTGCAAGGTGCGCCGACGCTGAATCCCGCCGACGTGGTCGACCGCCGCGCCATGCGCTTCCTCGGCGAGGGGGCGGCGTGGAATCATGTCGCCATGGAGCAGGCGATCCTCGATTCCGGGCTGGAGCCGACCGACGTCTCCAACGTCCGCACCGGCATCATCATGGGCTCAGGCGGGCCATCGACGCGCACGCTGGTGGAAGCGGCCGACATCACCCGCACCAAGGGCCCGAAGCGCGTCGGTCCGTTCGCCGTGCCGAAGGCGATGTCGTCGACGGCCTCGGCGACGCTGGCGACCTGGTTCAAGATCAAGGGCGTCAACTACTCGATCTCCTCGGCCTGCGCGACCTCCAATCATTGCATCGGCAATTCCTACGAGATGATCCAGTACGGCAAGCAGGACGTGATGTTCGCCGGCGGCTGTGAGGAGCTCGACTGGACGCTGTCGGTGCTGTTCGACGCGATGGGCGCGATGTCGTCCAAGCACAACGACACGCCGGCGACCGCGTCGCGGCCCTATGACGTCACGCGCGACGGCTTCGTGATCGCCGGCGGCGCCGGCGTCCTCGTGCTGGAAGAGCTCGAGCACGCCAAAGCGCGCGGCGCCAAGATCTACGGCGAGATCGTGGGCTACGGCGCAACGTCCGACGGCTACGACATGGTTGCGCCTTCCGGCGAGGGCGCCGAGCGCTGCATGCAGCTCGCGCTGTCGACCGTGAAGACCAAGATCGACTACATCAATCCGCATGCGACCTCGACACCTGCCGGAGATCCGCCGGAGATCGAGGCGATCCGGAAAGTGTTCGGCCGCGGCGAGAAGTGTCCGCCGATCTCGGCGACCAAGGCGCTGACCGGCCACTCGCTCGGCGCCACCGGCGTCCAGGAGGCGATCTATTCGCTGCTGATGATGAAGAACGGCTTCATCTGCGAGAGCGCCAACATCACCGAGCTCGACCCGGCCTTCGCCGACATGCCGATCGTCCGCAAGCGCATCGACAACGCCAAGCTCGGCACCGTGCTGTCGAACTCGTTCGGCTTCGGCGGCACCAACGCGACACTGGTGTTCAAGCAGCTCGACGCTTAAGATTTCCAACAGCACTGGTTTCGTCGGCATCATGGCCGGGCAGCAGCGCGAAGCTCATTCTTCGCACCGATGTCCGGCCATCGGCGTCTCGAAGGCGGAACGATCATCCTGGCTGGGCCGATCCCGGCATGACGAAGGAGAGACATCATGCAGGGTCTGATGGCAGGCAAGCGCGGCCTGGTCATGGGCATCGCCAACGACCATTCGATCGCCTGGGGCATCGCCAAGACGCTGGCGGCGCATGGCGCCGAGATGGCCTTCACCTATCAGGGCGACGCGCTCGGCAAGCGCGTCCGTCCGCTCGCCGACGAGCTCGGCGTCAAGCACGTGCTGTCCTGCGACGTCGAGGACATCGCCAGCGTCGACAGTGTATTCACGGCGCTCCGGGAGGCCTGGGGCGGGCTCGACTTCGTCGTCCACGCCGTCGCCTTCTCCGACAAGAACGAGCTCAAGGGCCGCTACGCCGACACCTCGCGCGAGAATTTTGCGCGCACGATGCTGATCTCCTGCTTCTCCTTCACCGAGATCGCCAAGCGCGCCGCCGAGCTGATGCCGGAGAGCGGCGGTAGCATGATCACCTTGACCTTCGACGGCTCCAACCGGGTGATGCCGAACTACAACGTGATGGGTGTCGCCAAGGCCGCGCTCGAAGCCTCGGTGCGCTATCTCGCCGCCGACTACGGCCGCCGCAGCATCCGCGTCAACGCGATCTCGGCCGGACCGGTGCGCACGCTGGCGGGCTCGGGCATCGGCGATGCCCGCTTCATGTTCGCGTTCCAGCAGAAGCACTCGCCGCTCGGTCGCGGCGTGACCCTGGAGGAGCTTGGCGGCTCGGCGCTCTATCTGCTGTCGGAGCTGTCCGGTGGCGTCACCGGCGAGATCCACTACGTCGATTCCGGCTACAACGTGATCTCGATGCCGCGCCCCGAGGATCTCAAGGCGGACTGACCTCCGCGCGTATCGGCGGTATCAGGGGAACGCGAGACTCCGTCCCCGATCGACCCAAATTTTCCCAGTTGAAGACAATGTTCCTGAACGGCTAATCAGGAAGCATTGGCGCAACTCTTGTTGGTTGTTGCGACGACGCTGCGATGCATCATGACCGGTGCATCGGCCGCGGCCGTCAACCAGCCGCTCGCGCCGGCAGCAAGACAAGTCGTGGGGGCGATTGATGCTGCGTTCGAAGGCCCGTGTCATCGCTCTCTGCGCGATGACCGGCATTGTGCTTGCGGCGGGGAACGCCGGGCCGGCGCAGGCGCAATCGAGCGTCTGGGACTCCACGATCTCCAACACGAACTGGTATGTGCCGACGGCGCAACTGCTCGCCTACATGTCGCCGAAGACCGGCTTCTCCAATCCGGTCCCGATCGGTGACCAGACGTTGTGGACCTTGGGCACCGCGAGCAACGGCGCCTTCACCGGGACCAGCGTCGCGCAGCTCAGGATCGGCCTGGCGCTGCTGACGGACACCTCGACCATCCAGGGCTTCGTCACCACCAGCGGCCAGATCACCATGCTGTTCACGCCGACCGGCGGCGGCACCGTGACGGTCGGACTTGGCTATATGCGCAACGTCAACGGCGTGACCAGCATGGAAATGCAGATGATCACCGGCGACAGCCTGCTGGTGACGCATTGGGCCTACATGCTGCCCTATGATCCCGCGACCTTCACGCCGCCGCCGTCGACACCGGTGCCGGCCAACTCCGTGCCGCAATGGGCGTGGACCGCCGGCACGCCTTGGCGGATCGTCAGTCCGACATTGTTCGGCACGCAGGCGCCGGGCCGTTTCGTCATCACCAACTATCAGAACGGCTATTTCTGGGGTGCGGGCGTCGCACCGCCCGGCAGCGCCGCGGCGGGCTTCACGCTGCTCGGCTCGGTGACGCCCGAGGGCAGCGTACTGTTCAACACCCTCTCGCGCGGCACCCTGACCAGCCTCTATGGCACGGCGAGCGGCAACGCCGCGGGCGCGCAGATGCTGGTGTCGACCTACGACCTTACCGGGAATTTGACTGGAGGACTGGCGACGATGTCGCTGATCCAGCCTTACGCGGAAACGCTGCGGTCTGCAGGCGGCCGCGTCGGCCTGGAAGCGGCTGACGTGTTGTACCGGCTGTCGATGACCTCGGCCGGCTGGACTGGATCGATGGTCTCGGGCTTTGCCGCGCTCGATAATCTCAGCGGTCCATCTCTCAGCGCTGCCGTGAAGCAGACGTTGCCGGTGCTGACCGGGGCGGCCTCGCAGGCGACCCATGTCAGCCAGCAGGTGTTCCGGCAGACGATGACCAACAGGCTCGACGATGTCAGCAGCGTCGGCTGGGCCGCTGGTCGCAATGTCTGGATGCAGCCTCTCGGCGGCACCGCGCAGCAGGCGGGGCGCGATGGCGTTCCCGGCTATGGCGCCTCCGGCGGCGGTCTGGCGTTCGGCGCCGACGTCGCAGTCTCGTCCCGCGCCATCATTGGCGGCGTTCTCGGTTATTCTCATCATACGATCGCCGGCAGCGACGCCGCCGTGCCGAACCGTCTCGCTCTCGCCTCCTATCAGCTCGGGCTCTATGGGGCCTACGCGATCACCCGTGATGTCACCTTCGACTATCAGCTCGATGGCGGATCGACCGATAACGGCGAAAACCGGTCGCTGAGCTTCATGGGTACATCCGCCGGCGGCAGCTATCGTTCCTATAGCGGCCATGCCGGCGCAGGCATCAAGACGCGCATTCCGCTGCAAGATGGCTTCGCCCTCGTTCCAGCACTGCGCCTGGACTACGGCACGGTTCGCAGCAATTCCTACGGCGAGAACGGTGCCGGCGGTTTCAGCCTCAACGTCGATCCTCAGATCTATCAGGAGCTCGTGACGACGGCGCAGCTGAAAGCTGTCTACGCGCCCACCAGGCAGATTCGTCTGACCAGCGATATCGGCGTCGGCTACAACGCGCTGAATCAGCCATTGCAGATCCGCGCGGCGTTCTCGGGCGGCGGCGAGAGCTTCGTCACCCACGGCCTCGGCCTGTCGCCATGGATCTATTCGGCCGGCCTTGGTCTTGTGGCCGCCGGCAACGACCGGCTCGACCTCAGCATCCGCTACGGCATCAACGCGACATCGTCCGGTCTCCTCCAGCAGTCGGGCCACGCGGTGCTGAAGATCAGGCTGTGACGCGCCTGGCTCGTCGTTCTATTCGCGCCCGAAATAGGCCGGCAAGCGCTGGTCGAGCCGGAACTTGAGCATCGAACGCGCCATGTCACGCAGCACATTGTTGTTCGCAGCCTCTGGCGGCGAGGCGGGGAATGCGGAGTTGTCGACGTCTCCGGCGTGAGACGGCGGGCCGACGCCGGAGGTCAGCCGTGAGAGCAGCGACTTCGAGCTCATGCCAGGCTCGCGCGTCTCGAACGTCGCCCCGTCGTAGAGCTGGATATCGAGCATGATGAAGACGTGGCTGATCCGGCCAAATCCCTCGCCCCTGTTGATGACACCGACGCCGGTAACCTCGTCGTTTGTCGACGGTTCGCTGTCGGTCCGGCGCGTGATCACGAGGTAGCGAGCGCAACCCGCCGTGCCGGCCACCTTCCGGACGATGGGCGTGAGCTTCCCGTTCTCAGCCTTGATCGGGGGCGACTGATAGAACGGATCGAATGCGCCCTTGGGGACGCCGATGCGGCGGATTCCGGCATCACCCGCGGCTGCCTTCACACGCGCGTAGACGATGTCGTCGAAGCCCCAGGGCACCGGCACTTCGGCGTACTCGTTGCCCAGGCGGGTCATGCCGTTCTTCTGCACCGTGAAGACATCGCCGAGCGCGGCGATCACCCCGATGTCGCACGGTCCGCCCTCGCGGAGGGCCATCGCCGGCTTGGCGGCCTTGGCATTGCTGCCTGCTGGCTTCGCGGGCTTAGCATTCAGCGGCGCCGGGGCCGATTGCGCCAGGGCATTGGTGGAGGACCAGAGCATGGCAATGATGAGCGCAGCAAATCGGCGAGAGATGGTCAATGGGAGAGCTCGTCGCAGGGAGGAAAAGGATCAAGCCAAGGGAGCTCGAAGGGAGTTCGTTCGAGTCGTCCGAAGTCTGCGCCCGCATCATTCGATCTTCAGATAGCTCGGCAGGTCGCGATCGAGCTTCGCCGCGACCAAGGTGCGCAGCCGCTCGCGCAGGACGGTGCTGGAGGCCGCAGCCGCGAGAGGCTCGGGGAAGTCGGCATTGTCGAGCTTGTTGAGAGGGTCTTCGGTGAGCCTCATGGTCTCGGCAAGCCTGGCGCCGGTGTCGGCCGAGAACGAGCTGATCTTCTCGTAGGACTGGCCGTCGATGAGCGTGATGTTGACGTTCGCAAACAGATGCGAGTGCCTGAGGATCGATCCGACCCCCTGATTGTAGGCGCCGATGCCTCTGAGCCTCAGGGTGGTGTTGGGAATGGTCGTCTCGAACCTGGTGACGACGAGATAGCGCGCGCAGCTCGCATTCGTCGTGACATTGCGCACGATCGCGGTCAGGCTCTCCTTCGGATCGGGCAGGAAGCGCGATGTCGGGTGGTAGTAGACCTCGAACGCGCCTTTCGGATAGCCGATCCTGCGCACGGTCGGATCGCCGCCGGTAGCCGCGCGCACGCGCGCCATGGCGAGGTCGTCCAGTCCCCATCCCGGCAACGTGACTTCGTCCTCTTCGGTTTCAAACACGGTGAGACCGAACTTGCTGACGGCGAGCTGGTCGCCAAGTGCGGAAATGACGCCAAGACGGCACGGACCGCTTTCGATGGCGCCTGGTTTCGCCATCGCCCTTGTCTTTCCAGAGGGTTTCTTGACCGCGGGCGCGGCCTTGGGCGCCGTTGTTGACGGAGCCTGGGCCCAAGCCCCGGTTGCGAAGGCAGCGGCGAGGGCGACGAGCGCAAGGCGGCGGATCGACAGGAGCGGCACGGACATGGGTACGGTTCGAGAATGCGAGGTCGTCGCGAACTCGAACTTAGTTCGCCTGCGAAGGCGCACGCAATGGTTTCCGGTCGCCACGCGTAAGATTTGCACTTGCACGCCCTGCGATCAGGAGCCCGCCGCCTGACCGTCACGCTTCCATCGATAATATTTCATGATCCGGCCGTGCAGCGGGTCGGCTTCCTCCTTTTCCAGCACGAAGCCCTCGCGCTCATACCAGCGCCAAGCCTTGTCATTGCCCTTTGCGCAGCGCAGCCACACTTCGTCCGGCAGCAGCTCGCGGGTGAAGGTGAGCAGCCGGCGGCCGAGCGAGCGGCCCTGATGGGACGGGGCGATCATCAGCTGGTCGAGATAGAGCGTGGGGACGTTGATCGCGAGCATCGCGGCGAGGCGGCCGCCGTCGTCGGCGACATACAGGCTCCAGCCGCCAGCAATTTCACGCGGCACGCGCTCCCTGAGGAGCGCGAGCAGCCTCTCGCTCGGGGTCTCCAATCCGGTCGAGCACCAGCTCTCCATCCAGAGCCTGGCGACGGCGTCGTATTCGTCCGGGCGGGCAGGGCGGATGATAGGATGGAGCATGTGTGGTGACCTGAAGCGAGGTGACGGCTTGGCCTCTGCATCCGCAGCCGTGACCTGGGACGCGTGAGGGTGCGCGACCAATAGGACAACAAAAAAGGGCGGCCCGAAAGCCGCCCTTTGTATTTCATTCGAAGGGTGCGCCGGCTTTACTCGCCGGCGGCTTCGCGCGCCTCGGCGGGCGCGTCCTTCTGCTTGGCCTCGAGATCCTCGCCAGTGGTCTGGTCGACCGCCTTCATCGACAGCCTGGTCTTGCCGCGGTCGTCGAAGCCGAGCAGCTTGACCTTGACCTTGTCGCCTTCCTTGACGACGTCGGAGGTCTTCTGCACGCGCTTGTCGGCGAGCTGCGAGATGTGCACGAGGCCGTCGCGGGTGCCGAAGAAGTTCACGAAGGCACCGAACTCCATCACCTTGACGACGGTGCCGTCATAGACCTGGCCGACCTCCGGATCGGAGGCGATCGACTTGATCCACTTGATGGCGGCCTTCATCGCCTCGCCGTCGTTGGAGGCGACCTTGACGGTGCCGTCGTCCTCGATGTTGACCTTGGCGCCGGTCTTCTCGACGATCTCGCGGATCACCTTGCCGCCGGTGCCGATCACTTCGCGGATCTTGTCGGTCGGGATCTTGAAGGTCTCGATGCGCGGCGCGTATTCGCCGAGCTCGGCGCGCGCGGCGGTCAGCGCCTTGGACATCTCGCCCAGGATGTGGATGCGGCCGTCGCGGGCCTGGCCCAGCGCAACCCGCATGATCTCCTCGGTGATGCCCTCGATCTTGATATCCATCTGCAGCGAGGTGATGCCGCTCTCGGTGCCCGCGACCTTGAAGTCCATGTCGCCGAGATGGTCCTCGTCGCCGAGGATGTCGGAGAGAACCGCATAGCGGCTGCCTTCGAGGATCAGGCCCATCGCGATGCCCGCGGTAGGCCGCTTCAGCGGCACACCGGCATCCATCAGCGCCAGCGACGAGCCGCAGACGGTGGCCATCGACGACGAGCCATTCGACTCCGTCACCTCCGACACCACGCGCGTGGTGTAGGGGAACTCGTGGTGCGGCGGCAGCACCGGGTGGATGGCGCGCCAGGCGAGCTTGCCGTGGCCGATCTCGCGACGCTTGGTGCCGCCGAGACGGCCGGTCTCACCGACGGAGTAGGGAGGGAAGTTGTAGTGCAGCAGGAACGTCTCTTTGTACGTTCCCGACAGCGCGTCGATGTACTGCTCGTCCTCGCCGGTGCCGAGCGTGGTCACGACCAGCGCCTGGGTCTCACCGCGGGTGAACAGCGCCGAGCCGTGAGCGCGCGGCAGCACGCCGACTTCGCAGACGATGTTGCGCACGGTCTTGGCGTCGCGGCCGTCGATGCGCTTGCCGGTGTCCAGGATGTTCCAGCGAACGATCTTGGCTTCCAGCTCCTTGAACACGCCGGAGAGGCGGAGCTTGTCGTATTTCGGCTCCTGCCCTTCCGGGAAGAAGTGCGCCATCACCTTTTCCTTGGCGGCGCCGACGGCGGCGTAGCGCTCCTGCTTCACGGGAATCGCATAGGCCTTGCGCAGGTCCTGCTCGGCGATCCCAAGCATCTCCTTCTCGATCGCGCCGTTGTCGATGATCGCGACGTCGCGCGGCTCCTTGGCGGCCTTCTCGGCGAGCTCGATGATCGCATTGATCACCGGCTGGAAGTGACGGTGACCGAACATCACCGCGCCGAGCATGATGTCCTCGTTGAGCTCCTTGGCCTCCGATTCCACCATCAGCACCGCGTCGGAGGTGCCGGCGACGACCAGGTCGAGCTGGGTGTCGGCCATCTCGTCGAGGGTGGGATTGAGGATGTATTCGTCATTGGCGAAGCCGACGCGGGCGGCGCCGATCGGGCCCTTGAACGGCACGCCCGACAAGGTCAGCGCGGCCGACGCGCCGACCAGCGCCACGATGTCCGGATCGTTCTCCATGTCGTGCGACAGCACGGTCACGATGACCTGGGTCTCGTTGCGCCAGGCGTCGACGAACAGCGGGCGGATCGGGCGGTCGATCAGGCGGGAGACCAGCGTCTCCTTCTCGGTCGGACGGCCCTCGCGCTTGAAATAGCCGCCGGGAATGCGCCCCGCAGCGTAGGTCTTTTCCTGGTAGTCGACCGTCAGCGGCAGGAAGTCGACGCCTTCGCGCGGCGCCTTGGCGGCGACGACGGTGGCGAGCACGACGGTCTCGCCATAAGTGGCGACGACGGCGCCGTCGGCCTGGCGGGCGATCTTGCCGGTTTCAAGCTTGAGCGGACGCCCGCCCCAGTCGATCTCGACGGAATGCTTGGTAAACATGGGTATCTTCTTTCATGAGATGATCGAAGGCGGACCCCGCAGAAACAAAAAAACCATGCGCAAGATTGCAGGGCGCTGGATTGCGATCAGCGCCCTGCGATCCTGCCATGGTTTTCTTATTTCGGATGGCGTCCATCCTTCTCGTAAGTAACGGGCACCTTGCCCGTCACGCCCAGCGGCCGGATTGCTGCTGAGGCGTACTGCACGGTCCGGGCAGGATCAGTCGAAGGGCGTATCTGCCTCTTTCCAGATCCAGCCAGACCGCATGATCCCGGATTCGCGAACGCCGCGATCGAAGCGGCGTCCTCGGCATCATGCCATCAACGCGCGCAACACCGCGCGCGCTCATTCCCAGTCGAAGCTCAACGGCGAATGTTGTGCTTCTCGAGCAGCGCCTTGTAGCGCGCCTCGTCGTTCTTCTTCAGATAGTCCAGCAGCGAACGGCGGGTCGAGACCAGCTTCAGGAGGCCGCGGCGGGAGTGGTTGTCCTTGCCATGGGTCTTGAAGTGGCTGGTCAGGTTGTTGATGCGTTCCGAGAGGATCGCAACCTGCACCTCGGGAGAACCGGTATCACCGGCCTTGGTGGCATTCGCCTTGATGATTTCCGCCTTGCGCTCTGCGGTCACCGACATCGTCAGTCTCTTTCGTTGCGACCGGAGCTGGCAGTCAGTCCGGTCAGGTTGAACACGCGCTTGGGGATGAGTTCGCCATTGCCAATTTCGGCAAGCGCCAGAAGGCGGCCTGCGACCGTGACATAGACTGTGCCGCTACTATTGGGCGCATCCCGTCCGCGCAACAAGACGGCCTGACCCCTGTGGAGCCTTGCCGCATCAGCCCGAGTGACGGCCAGTGCCGGGATGTCGTCCAGCGCGGTCTCAACGGGCAAGAGTGCGTCGGCGAGGCTTCCCTCACCGGACGCGGCTCTATTGCACAAAGCCTCCAACTGTTCCAGCGGAATCATGTCGTTCTCGGTAAACGGACCCACCAGGGTCCGCCGGAGCGCGCTGATATGGCCGTAACAGCCGAGGAGGCGGCCCATGTCGCGGGCCAGCGCCCGGACATAGGTTCCCTTGCCGCATTCCGCCTCGAACACCGAATGGTCCGGGTCGGGCTGGTCGACGAGGGTCAGTTCATGGATCTCGACCGGGCGCGGCTGGAGCTCGACGACCTCGCCGTCGCGGGCGAGATCATAGGCGCGCTCGCCCTGGACCTTGATCGCGGAATAGCGCGGCGGCGTCTGCTCGATCCGGCCGGTAAATTGCGGCAGCAGTGCCCGGATCGCCGCGGCATCCGGCCGGCTCTGGCTGGTCTCGACGACCCGTCCTTCGGTGTCGTCGGTATCGCGCTCCTCGCCCCAGGTCACGGTGAAGCGGTAGCGCTTGCGGCCGTCCATCACGAACGGGACGGTCTTGGTGGCTTCGCCGAGCGCGATCGGCAGGCCGCCGGAGGCGAGCGGATCGAGCGTGCCGGCATGGCCGGCGCGCTTGGCCTGGAACAGGCGCTTCACCACCGCCACGGCCTGGGTCGAGGTCATGCCGATCGGCTTGTCGAGCACGACCCAGCCATGGACGTCGCGGCGATCGCGGCGTGGCTGGTTGCCCTGACCGTTTCCTTGGCGCTGCTTGTTGCGCGGATCATTGTTGTCGCGCGGCGGGCGTCCGTCGGCAGAATGGATCGTCTTGGCGGCGGTCGGTTCGGCGCTCGGCGCGTCGACAGTGCCGGTTTCGGGGGGAATGGTCATCAGCTCTCTTCCGAATCCGAATTGAGGTCTCTCTGCACCGCGGGTGTTCGCAGTAATTTCTCGATCCGTTCCGCTTCGTCGAATCGCTCGTCGACGCGGAAGCGGATGTCAGGTGCAAATTTCAGGTTAACGCGCCGCGCGATGTCGCCGCGCAGGAACTTCTTGTTGCGCTCCAGCGCAGCGAGCACGACGTCCGTATCCTGTCCGCCGAGCGGCATGATGTAGATCGTGGCGAGCTTCAGGTCGGGCGACATGCGGACTTCGGGCACCGTAATGATGTGTCCCTCCAGGTCCGGGTCGTGCACGTCACCGTGGCTGAGAATGTCGGCGACAGCGTGACGCACGGTCTCGGCCACGCGCAACTGACGCTGCGAGCCGCCGGAAGCGGCGCTTCCCCTCTGGTGATGGCGAGGCATTTTTCAAAAATCCAATGGATCGTCGCCCGGCGTGAGCACGGGCGAGAGGATCATTCTGATTGAGTTCAACGACGCTTCGTTAAGTTCAAGGGACGCAGCGATTCCGCATGCGCACGGAATCGCTGCTCACTCGAATTGCAGCGCGCTCTGTAGGATTCGGACTTACAGCGAGCGCTGGATGGTCTCCACGCGATAACACTCGATGACGTCGCCGACACGCATGTCGCCGTAGCTCTCGAAGGCCATGCCGCATTCCTGGCCGGCCTGCACTTCCTTCACTTCGTCCTTGAAGCGCTTCAGGGTCGACAGCTTGCCCTCGTGAACCACGACGTTGTCGCGGATCAGGCGGACATTGGCGCCGCGCTCCACGGTGCCGTCGGTGACGCGGCAGCCGGCGACCTTGCCGACCTTGGAGATGTTGAACACCTCCAGGATCTGCGCATTGCCGAGCATGGTTTCCCGAAGCGTGGGGGCCAGGAGACCGCTCATCGCCTTCTTCACGTCATCCACGAGGTCGTAGATGATGTTGTAGTAACGGATCTCGATGCCGTTGCGCTTGGCGAGCGCGGCCGCTTCCTTGTTGGCTCGTACCGAGAAGCCGATGATCGCGGCGTTGAAGCCTTCGGCCAGCGTCACGTCGGACTCGCTGATGCCGCCGACGCCGGCATGCAGGATGCGGGCGGCGACCTCCTCGGTGCCGAGCTTCTCCAGCGAGCCGAGAATGGCTTCCAGCGAGCCCTGCACGTCGGCCTTGATGACCAGCGGGAATTCCTTGCGGCCCGCAGTCTTCAATTGCGACATCATCTGTTCGAGCGAACCGCGCATGCCGGAGATCGAGGCTGCCGCGTTCTCGCGCTTCTGGTGCGCGCGATAGCTGGTGACCTGGCGGGCACGGGCTTCGTTCTCGACGACGGCGAGACGATCGCCGGCTTCCGGCGGACCATTGAAGCCGAGCACCTCGACCGGCACCGACGGGCCTGCCTCCTGCAATGTCTCACCCTGATCCGAGATCAGCGCGCGGACGCGGCCCATCTCGGCGCCGGCGACGATGATGTCGCCGACCCGCAACGTGCCGCGCTGGACCAGCACGGTGGCGACCGGGCCGCGGCCACGATCGAGCTTGGCTTCGATCACGGTGCCTTCGGCCGGGCGATCCGAATTGGTCTTGAGGTCGAGAATGTCGGCCTGCAGCGCGATCATTTCGAGCAGACGATCGAGGTTGGTCTTGTTCTTGGCGGACACCTCGACGTCGACGACCTCGCCGCCGAGCGATTCGACCTGCACCTCGTGCTGGAGCAGCTCGGTGCGGACGCGCTCGGGACGGGCGTCGGGCTTGTCGATCTTGTTGATCGCGACGATCATCGGCACCTTCGCCGCCTTGGCGTGGTTGATGGCCTCGATCGTCTGCGGCATCACGCCGTCATCGGCCGCGACCACCAGCACCACGATGTCGGTGACCTTGGCGCCGCGGGCGCGCATCGCGGTGAACGCGGCGTGGCCGGGCGTGTCGATGAAGGTGATCTTCTTGCCGGAATCCGGCGCGGTCACCTGATAGGCGCCGATGTGTTGGGTGATGCCGCCGGCTTCGCCCGAGACCACGTTGGCGTGACGCAGCGCGTCGAGCAGCGAGGTCTTGCCGTGGTCGACGTGGCCCATCACGGTCACGACCGGCGAGCGCGGCTCGGTGTCGGTCGAATCGTCGACGACGTCGAACAAACCCTCTTCGACGTCGGACGCCGCGACGCGCTTGACGCTGTGGCCGAGCTCCTCGGCGATCAGCTGCGCGGTGTCGGCATCGATCACGTCGGTGATCTTGTGCATCGCGCCCTGGCGCATCAGCAGACGGATCACGTCGACCGCGCGCTCCGACATGCGGTTCGCCAGCTCCTGGATGGTGATGGCTTCCGGAATCGTCACCTCGCGGACGAGCTTCTCCTTCTGCTCGTTGGCGGCATGGCCCTTCAGGCGCTGCGTGCGGCGGCGGAACGAGGCGATCGAGCGCTCGCGCACATCGTCGGCCGTCAGTGCCGTGACCACCGTCAGGCGGCCGCGCTGCTTCTGCGGACCCGGCTTGTGCGTGGTCTTCGGCGGCGGTGCAGGACGTGCGGCTCCGCCGGGACCCCTGCGGATCTGGCGCGGACCCTCATCCTCGTCCGGACCGGCGGCAACTGCCGCCGGCGCGCGGCCGAGCGGACCGCCGGCGGCAGGACGGGCGCCGGCCGGGCGTGCGCCCGCCGGCTGAGCGCCGCCGGGCCGCGAGCTCGGACCACCAATCTGCTGCGGCCGGCTGCCCGGTGCGCCGACGGGCCTGCCGGGGGCGGGCGTCGAGCGGGCCGGTGCGGTCGCCGCGGGCTGCGGCGCGGATGTCGCCGGACGGGGCGCCTCGCCTTCGCCGAACCGCTTCTTGGCCTCGAGCTCGGCCTTGCGTTTGGCTTCCTCTTCGTGGCGGTGCCGCTCTTCCTCGGCCTTGCGGCGCGCCTCGGCAGCCTCGCGCTCGGCGCGTTCGGCGGCTTCGCGCTCGGCACGGCGGCGCGCTTCCTCTTCGGCCTGGCGGCGTTCCTCGATGTCGCGCACGCGGGCATCGGCCAACGCGCTGGCGCGCGCCGACCGCTCGTCCTCCGTCAGGGTGCGCAACACGACCCCGGATCCGCCGCGCTGCGACGAGCCGGATGGGCGCGGTCCGGATGAGCGCGGCGATGGCGGGGGCGGCGGCGCCTTGGCGACGGTCGGCTCCGGCGCATGCGGAGCATCGGGCCCCCCATCGCCGACGCGGCGCTTGCCGCGCTTCTCGACCACCACCTGCTTGCTCCGGCCATGTGGGAAGCTCTGGCGTACCGTGCCGGTCTCGACGCGCGGCTTCAGCGTCAAGGTCTTGCTCGGGACACTCAGTTTCTTGTCGCCCGGAGTGTTGTTGTCGGCCATTCAGTCGTCCTAATCTCGTTACCAGCGTGCGGGCTACCGCACCGTCTCATTCGTGCAATCGTCGCGATGTCTTCGTAGCTATGGCTTCAAAGTGCTATGTCTTCGAAGTCGAAGCAGATTTCGTGGCCGCGGTTCCGGCAATCTTGTCAGCGTCGGCCGACCGGTATCGGACCAGTGTCTGGCTGCGCGACAGGAATGTCCTGCTCGCCGGGCCTGCGAGCACGGCAGCATGTATCACATTTGAGCGCCCAAGTGCCAAATCCAATTCTGCCGAAGTGAGACAGCAGATGATCGGAATTGTCGGGGCTTGGCCCTGGTCCCCGTCGTTCGGCCGCACCAGCGCGTCGAGCTTGCGGATCCCGTCGGCTGCGCCATCCGCGGCATGGACGAGGGCAGCCAATGTCGACCGCGATTGCCGCTGCGACAGCGCCGCTTCCACCTTGGAGAAACCGGAGACGGCCTGGCCGGCCTTGGCGGCAATCCCCAGCGCTTCGATCGCGCTGCGGGCCAGCAAGGCTTCCAGGTCTTCGGCAAGGGTCGGCGGGACGCGGACGTTGGTCTTGAAGCCTCGGCTGAAATGGTGACGCCGCACCGCCTCCGCAACCGCCTGGCGCGAGGCGGTGATCCACAATCCCCGACCGGGCAGCTTGCGCTTGATGTCGGGCACGACCTCGCCCGACGGGCCGACGACGAAGCGGATCAGCTCGCCGATCGGCCGCACGTCGCGGCTGACCGCGCACATGCGCATGGTCGCGGACTTCTCGGTCCGCGGTCCATTGTCGAGCTCGGGGTCGGCCAAAGCGAGCATGCGGTGATGCGGCTCCTCATCTCAAGCGAGCTGGGTCAGGGTGGGGGTCATCGTGCCGTCCATGGGGCGAGCCAAACGGGTCAGGCGGGCTGTCCTTCGGTCGCTTCGTCCTCATTCTCGGCTTCCGCTTCGGTCTTGGCGAGGTCGGCCTCACTGATCCAGCCGGCCTTGACGCGAGCCTGCATCACCATGGCTTCGGCGTCGTCGCGGGAGACATCGAGACCGTCGAGAATGCCGGCGAATTTGGTGGCTTCGCCGCCCTCCTTGCGCTCGGTCCAGCCGACCAGATCGTCGGTGGCGCAGCCCGCGAGATCCTCGACCGTCTTGATGTCGTTCTCGCCGAACTTGACCAGCATCTTGGTGGTCACGCCGGGCACATCCTTCACCGCGTCCTCGACGCCGAGCTCCTTGCGCTTGGCCTCGAGCTCGGCTTCCTGCTGCTCGAGGAATTCGCGGGCGCGGGTCTGCAGCTCGGTCGCGGTCTCCTCGTCGAAGCCCTCGATGCCGGCGAGATCCTTGAGGTCGACCAAAGCGAGCTCCTCGACCGAGGTGAAGCCTTCGGACGCCAGCAGCTGGCCGACGACCTCGTCGACGTTCAGCGATTCCATGAATACGCGGGTGGAATTCTCGAAGTCGGCCTGACGGCGCTCCGATTCCTCCTGCTCGGTCAGGATGTCGATGTCCCAGCCGGTCAGCTGCGAGGCGAGGCGGACGTTCTGGCCGCGGCGGCCGATGGCGAGCGAGAGCTGGTTGTTGGTGTCGGGCACCACGACCTCGATGCGCTCGCGGTCCTCGTCGATGACGACCTTGGCGACTTCAGCCGGCGCCAGCGCGTTGACCACGAAGGTCGCGATGTCGGGCGACCACGGGATGATGTCGATCTTCTCGCCCTGCAGCTCGTTCACCACGGCCTGCACGCGCGAGCCGCGCATGCCGACGCAGGCGCCGACCGGATCGACCGAGGAATCGCGCGACACGACGCCGATCTTGGCGCGCGAGCCGGGGTCGCGAGCGACCGCCTTGATCTCGACGATGCCGTCATAGATTTCCGGCACTTCCTGCGCGAAGAGCTTGGCCATGAACTGCGGATGGGTGCGCGACAGGAAGATCTGCGGGCCGCGGGTCTCGCGGCGGACGTCGAACACATAGGCGCGGACGCGGTCGCCGTTGCGGAACACCTCGCGCGGCAACATCTCGTCGCGGCGGATGATGGCCTCGCCGCGGCCGAGGTCGAGGATCACGCTGCCATATTCGACGCGCTTGACGACGCCGTTGACGATGTCGCCGATGCGGTCCTTGAACTCCTGATACTGCCGGTCGCGCTCGGCTTCGCGCACCTTCTGCACGATGACCTGCTTGGCCGACTGTGCGGCGATGCGGCCATATTCCAGCGGCGGCAGGGTGTCGGCGATGGTGTCGCCGATCTGCGCGCCCGGATTGGCGCGGCGGGCATCATCCAGCGAGATCTGGTTGGAGGGGTTCTCGACCTTCTCGACCACCAGCATGTGGCGCGACAGACGCAGCTCACCCTTCTTCGGATCGATCTCGGCATGAACGTCGGTCTCGCTGCCGTAGCGGGCGCGGGCGGCCTTGGCGATCGCGTCTTCCATGGCAGCGATCACGATGCCGCGGTCGATCGACTTCTCGCGCGCGACGGCGTCGGCGATCTGCAGCAGTTCCAACCGGTTGGCGCTGACGGCCATGGCTCAAATCTCCTCTAATCAGGATCGATCTCGCCTCTGCGCGCGCGGTCGGCGGCGAGGCGATGTTTCTTGGTGTTGGTCGGCAGCGGCTTCTTGACCGGCTGCTTGTCCTTCGATTTCGGTTTTGGCTTGGCCTGGGCCGCCGGCTTGGCGTGCGGCGCCAACGGTGGCGCCAGCCCGAGGTCGCGCTTCTTCTCGCGCTCGGCGGCCTTGCCGCGGCGCATGGATTCGGCGATCAGCTCGTCGGTCAGCACCAGCTTGGCGTCGCCGATGTCGGCCATCGGCAGCACGACGTCCGGCTCCTGGTCCTTGGCCACGTCGTCGCGGATGATGCGCACGCCGTCGCCTTCGACCCCGGCAATGATGCCGCGGAAGCGTTTGCGGTTCTGATGTGCCGCCGCCATCTCGATCTTGACCAGATGACCGGCGTGGCGGGCGAAATCGGAACGGCGGACCAGCGGCCGGTCGATGCCCGGCGAGGAGATCTCGAGCCGGTAGGCGCGGTCGATCGGGTCGGCGATGTCGAGCACCGGCGACAGCGCCCGCGACACCGCCTCGCAATCCTCGATCTGCATCGTGCCGTCGGGACGCTCGGCCATCACCTGGACCGTGCAACCACCTTCGCCCGAAATGCGGATCCGCACCAGGCGGTACCCCATTCCCTGCAGCACCGGGTCGGCCACCGCCGCCACGCGCGCCGCAACGCCCGGCTCGACGACGAGACGGGGCTCGGTCAGGAGGTCGGTGTCAGCGGCTGCGAACGTAGGTTCCGTCATCGAGGCGTCGATCGCGTGTCTTGCTTGGTTGGGCCGTGGGGCCTGTTCGATCGCGCTCACCGGACCGATCCCGCCCGCGGCGGAGCGATCCAGGTAACAAAAAAGAGCGGGTCCGGAAGGGCCCACCCTCACTACGCGATCGTATATGAGATGATGTTTGATGGCGCTCATATAGCCGCTTTGCCGCCTGACGGCAAGGGTCGTGTCGGCTCAAACGGGGCCTGGAACCGGGAATTCACTCCGCGCCGAGACCGCGGATCGGATCGTTTTCCCCGACCGGCAACGGGTGAATGCCGCAGGGTCTAACCCTTCATTCACCAAGATCGCTTAAAAATGAGCTGAGTTCGCGCTTTTCGCCCCGTGCCGCAAGGAGCGGAGCGGACGGAAACGTGTCGTGTTGCGTATCGAGTAGACGTCATGACCCCCGCTACCGCGCTGATCCCCGGCCTCGGCGGGATCGTCAGGCAGGGCAATGCTGAACGCGGCCTCGAGGCCACGCGCCGCATCGCCGACCTGTTCTTCGAGGATGCGACGAAGCTGCGTCCCGAGCACATCAATCTGTTCGACGGTCTCCTGATCGATCTGGTCCCGTTCGCGGATCTGCCGACGCGGATCGATCTGGCGGAGCGGTTGTCGCGGCTCCTCAGGGCGCCACGTGCCGTCGTCGGCCGGCTCGCGCGCGACGACGAGGTTGGGGTGGCGGGTCCGCTGTTGCGCCGCTCGCTCGTGCTCGACGATCCCGCGCTCATCGACATTGCGCACGACAAGAGCCAGGGTCATCTGCTCGCGATGGCGGAGCGGCCGCGCCTGTCGGCTGATATGACGGACGTGCTGGTGCGCCGTGGTGATCGCGACGTGGTGCGGCGGACCGCTGCCAATGACGGCGCAGCGTTTTCCCCGCGCGGCTATGCCGCGCTGATCCACCGCGCGAGTTCCGACGGCGTGCTGACCCTCACGGTCGGTCGGCGCGACGATGTTTCCGACGATCATCTGAAACAACTGCTGGCCGGCTCGCTCGATGTCGTCAGGCGGCGGCTGTTCGATGTCGTGCAGCCGGACAAGCAGGCGAGGATCAAGCAGGCTCTCGCCGAGCTTACCGATGCGGCGCACGCAACGAACAGCACGCGCAATTTCGTGCCCGCGCAGCGGACCATCCTGTCGCTGTATGAAGCCAGCGGCTTGGACCAGTCGGCGCTGTTCCGCTTCGCATCCGAGCACAAATACGAAGAGGTCATCGCGGCGCTCGCCGCAATGACCGGACTTAAGATCGCGACGCTCGACCGGCTGGTGTCGGGCGATCGTCACGATCCGCTTCTGATCCTGGGGCGCACGATCGGGCTCGACTGGCGCACCGTGCATGCACTGATCCTGCTGCGCCTCGGACCGAAACGCGTGCCGGCGCAGCGCGACATCGATGCGATCAGGGTCAACTACGCGCGCCTGCTGCCATCGACCGCCGAGCGTATCGTCGCGTTCTGGAAGACACGACATTGAACGACGTCGCCGGCATAGCGGTCAGCGCCGGCGGAAGATCAGATAGTTGGCGACGCGGCCTTCGCGCGTCGCCTTCCGTCCGTAGCGCGTCATGGTGTAGCCCGGCCAGGGCAGGCGCCAGTCGTCGGCGCGCTCGGCCGTCCAGGCGAAGTCGGGCGAACGCAGCAGATGCCACAGCGTCCAGGCGCAATAGTCGGCGATGTCGCTGACGAAGCGGAACTCGCCGCCGGGCTTCAGGACGCGCGCCATCGCGGCGACCGTTGCATCCTGCACGAAACGCCGCTTCCAGTGCCGCCGCTTCGGCCAGGGATCGGGATGGATCAGGTCGATCCGCTGCAGCGACTGCGGCGGCAGCCAGGCCAGCAGCTCGGCGGCATCGCCCGCCAGCAGCCTGATATTGCCGATGTTGTCGGCCTCGATGGCCGACAGGATCTTGGCCATGCCGTTGACATAGGGCTCGCAGCCGATGAAGCCGGTGGTCGGAAACGCCTTTGCTTCGGCGGCAAGATGCTCGCCGCCGCCAAACCCGATCTCCAGCCGCAGCGCGTCGACCGGCGGATGGTACAGCGTGGGCAGCACGGCTTCCGCGGGCGCGGCGAGATCGAGCGCGAGGTGCGGCAGCAGGTTGTCGACCAGGCCGGCCTGATGCGCCCGCAGCTTGTGGCCCTTGCGCCGGCCGAAGAACGAGCCCTGACCATGCAAGGCCTCGGTGCTGGCGTGATCGTCGTCGACAGGCATGTTGATCGCGGTGCTCATCGCAGGGTTTGATAGAGACGGTAGAGCAGCCTTGTCCGCGGCTCGATCGAGGAGATGTACATCTGCTCGTAATGCGTATGCGCGCCCTTGCCGTCGACGCCGAGCCCATCGAGCGTCGCCGTGAACGGTGCGGTGAAATTGCCGTCGGAACCGCCGCCCGTGTGGGTGTCGACGAGCTCGAATCCGATCTCTTCGGCCAGTGATTTCGCATGCTCGAACAAGGCCGCGCCGGCGTTGCCCTTGACGTAAGGCGGCCGGTTCACCTCGCCGCTGACTTCAACCGTGACGCCATCGCTGCGCGAGGTCAGCCCCAGGATCTTGGGCAGGATTTCCTCTGCATCGGCTGGCGTCGGTAGCCGCGCATCCACCTCCGCATGGGCTTCCTCTGCGATGACGTTGGGACGTGTGCCGCCGCGCACCACGCCGACATTCACGGTAATGCCGCGCGCGGGGTCGTTGAGCGCTTCGAGCGCATGGATGACGTTGGCGAGTTCGCGGATCGCACTGCGTCCATCCTGTGGACGCGCGCCGGCATGCGCGGGCACGCCGCGGATGGCCACGTCGAACCGCGCCACGCCCTTGCGTCCGGTCACGATCTTGCCGCCGTCACGCGCCGGCTCGGTGACGAGGACGTATTTGGCCTTGCGGCCCTCATCCTCGATCAGCGCGCGCGAGGTCGGGCTGCCGATCTCTTCATCCGAGACGAACAAATGAGTAATGCCGAGCGGCGATTTTTCACCGCCTGCGCAGAGCTGACGAAAGGCGTGAAAGGCGAGATACGCGCCACCCTTCATGTCGTAGATCCCCGGACCGTACGCGACGTCACCGTCGACCGAAAACGGCAGCCGCGCGATGAACCCGATCGGGTGCACCGTATCGAGATGGCTGAGGACCAGAATTCCGGGCTCGGCCTGTCCCCATGACGAGCGCGCGATGAGATGGTCGCCGCAGCCGTCGCGTCCGGCGATCCGTTCGATCGTGGCATCGAGCCCCCGATAGCCATCCGCGACAAGGGAAGCCAGCTTGTTGACCTGATCAGGCGCCTCGGTTGGGGTCTCGATCTCGACCCATTGGCGGATGCCTTCGAGAATTGTGCGACTATCGAACGGGCTGATGCTGGTGGTCATAGCTTTGTAAATCGTTCTCGATGGTTACGAAGTGGTAGCAGGCGGTGGACGCGTTGGCGCGTCGCGGGGCGGGTTGGCGGCTGGGACGCCGGAGTTCCAGGCCACATGTGCATAAAACGATTTAGAGCGCGATAGCGTTTCCCGAAGGGGAGCCATCGCGCTCTATTGGTCGCAATCGAAGTTGTCTATCGGCCCATTCGTCCTGCGAAGCGTTGCATGCCCAGCGCGACGCTCGCAAAACGCGTTCTGCTAATGGCCCCCCGAGGCGCTGACATTCATATGAGAGGAAATCGCGATAGGAATGTCAGCGCCGGCGCATCAGCTAGCCTTCTTCCGGAGCTTCGCGATCAGCGATCTGCTCGACCAGGTCGACGATGCTGCGACGAAGCTTTGAATCGTGGATCCGCGTGAATGCGCGGGTCAACGCCAGTCCTTCTGAGGTTGCCAGGAAATCAGACACATAGGCGGGCGAAGCGCCTTCGCCGAAAGCTTCACCGTTGGTCCCGCCACTCGGGACCCCTTCGAACAGGAAGGAGACCGGGACCTGCAGAACCTCCGAGATCTGCTGAATCCGGCTGGCGCCGACTCGATTGGTGCCTTTTTCGTACTTCTGTATCTGCTGGAACGTGAGTCCGAGAGCCTCACCAAGTTTTTCCTGGCTCATGCCCAACATGATACGGCGCATCCGCACCCGGCTGCCGACATGCTTGTCAACAGGGTTGGGCGCTTTCGTCGACATCTCTCAACTCCTTAGAATGGGCCTCGGAACGAGGCGGTCGCAGTATGCCTCAGGCGCTCACACCGTCAATTTCTGTTCGCATGCGTACTAACGAAGACGGCCGAGCAACGATCTGGACGGCTCATGCTGCCGCGCGAGAATGCGAATTGCAGCAGCTATCTGTCAACACTTGGGGTTTTGCTTGTCAAAAAAAATCTTACGGACCCGGAAAGAATCGAGATCTTGCTGTCGTCAGGGAAGCTTTTGAGCAACACGTCTGCGAACGACGGTGCTCAGGGCGATCACTAACAGAATCGCAACCGGAATGTCGCCGAGCTTTGCATAGACTGTCGGCTGCAACGCAACAGGCAGCGCGGAATCCAGCACGCCCTCTGCACCGAGTGGCAATTGCTTAACGATACGGCCGACAGGATCGATCACTGCAGAGATGCCGGTGTTCGCAGATCGAACTAATGGAAGTCCTTGCTCGATCGCGCGCCACTGCGCCTGCTGCAGATGCTGATGAGGACCGGTCGAAATGCCGAACCAGCCGTCGTTGGTCAAGTTGACGATCCAGCCCGGGCGTTCTTCGCTCGGCACGCTGTCACTCGGAAAGATCGCCTCGTAGCAGATCAAAGGAAGAACACGCGGAGCGTGTGGCGCGTCCAGATTGCGTCGCGCCGTGCCCGGGATGAAACCGCCCTGCACCCGCGTCAGCTGCTCGAGCCCGATCCGCTCCAGCAGAGTCTGGAACGGCAGGAACTCGCCGAACGGGACCAGATGGAGCTTGTCGTAGACCGACAGCACGGTGCCGTCGTGGTCGATCACGTAGATCGAATTGTAGGCCCGGGTGATGGGAACGTTCCGAGGCACGTCGGGGGCGCGGACCGAACCGGTGATCAGCACCGCGCCCGGCGACAGCAGGTCGGCGATCTGGCCCATCGCGTCCGCCTCGCGGGTCAGGAAGAACGGGAACGCCGATTCCGGCCAGATCAGGATATTGGTGTCGCGGACACCGGTGGCTGTCGGACCGGAGGCGCGATCCGACAGCGCCAGATAGCGGCGCATGACGTCGGCCTTGGCGCCATAGTTGAATTTGACGTCCTGCTGCAGGTTCGGCTGCATGATCCGCAGCTTGAGATCGGCGACGAAGGCGGTCGGATGCAGGCCGATCCGGATGACGCCAAACACGCCCATCACCACCAGCAAGGCGGCCGCCGCGGCCGGCGCCCGCCAGCGCTCGCGCCAGGTCTTGCCGTCGATCAGCACCGCAGGGCTGGCAAAGATCGCGATCGCCAGGAACGTCATGCCCCAGATCCCGATCAGCGATGTCGCCTGCGCCAGCGCGAGCGGCTGCGACAGGGCATAGCCGAACGTGTTCCAGGGGAAGCCGGTCAGCGCGTGGCCGCGGAGCCATTCGCTCGCGGTCAGGCAGACGGCGAGCGCCAGGATACGGGTTGCACCACGCGTCCAGATCAACCGCGCCAATGCGAAGCCCAGTGCCGGAAACAGCGCGAGATAGGCCGGCAGGCCCAGCACGGCGAACGGCATCAGCCAGGCGAAGGTGTCGGCATCGACCAGGAACGCGTTGCCGATCCAGTACAGGCCGGGCACGAAATAGCCCATGCCGAAGCAGAAGCCGGTGAAGGCGGCAGCCGGGATGCCGCGCCGCCGTCCCGCCGCCGCACCATCGATCAGCCAGACCAGCACCGGGAAGGTGATCGCAAGCACCGGCCAGGCGTTGAACGGAGCCATCGCAAGCGAGGAGAGCGCGCCGGCGGCGAGCGCGATCGCCGCACGCTTCCAGCCCCAGGCCAGGACAACGCCGATGGCGAGGCCGCGAATCGTCGATGGGCGGATCACTGTGAGCTGGCTCCGTCGCCGCGTGGCGGGCTGCTATCGTCATGGCCCGGCGCCGGGCCGGCCTCTGCCGGCGGCGGCTCGGCCGGGACGTCCGTGTCCGGCGGGGTCGCTTCCGGCGCCATTTCGCGGCGCCGGCTCTCGCGCGGCGGGCGGGGTGTGGGACGCTCCTTGCGCGGCGCGATGCGCAGCCGCTTGACCCGGCGCGGATCGGCATCGAGCACCTCGACCTCGAAATTGCCGGGGCCGGAGATCAACTCGCCGCGCACCGGCAGCCGGCCGACATGATTGACGAGATATCCGCCGAGCGTCTCCACCCCTTCGCCTGCCTCTCCGGTCACGAACTCCTCGCCGATCACCCGGCGCACGTCGTCGAGGCTGGCGCGGGCGTCCGCGATGAAGGCGTTGTCGGCCTGCCGCACGATCGCCGGCGGCTCGTCGCTGTCGTGCTCGTCGTCGATCTCGCCGACGATCTGCTCGACGATGTCCTCGATCGAGACCAGCCCGTCGGTGCCGCCATATTCGTCGACGACCAGCGCCAGATGGATGCGCGAGGCCTGCATCTGCGCGAGCAGGTCGATCGCGCGCATCGACGGCGGCACATAGAGCAGCTTGCGGATGATGTTGGCCTCGAACAGCGGCATCGACAGGTCGACGGCCTTCAGGTCGAGACCGGCCGGCAGCGGCTTCTTGCGCCGCGCCTTCACCTCGTCCGAGACGCGCGCCTGCGCGGTGGTGAAGGCGAGCAGGTCGCGGATATGCACCATGCCCTCGGGATCGTCGAGCGTGTCGTTGTAGACCACGAGCCGTGAATGCGAGGCGCTCTCGAACAGGCTCATCAGCTCGCCGAGCGTGATGTCGCGCCTGACCGCGACGATGTCGGCGCGATGCACCATGACGTCGGCGATCCGCCGCTCGTGCAGATCGAGGATGTTGCGCAGGAGCGTGCGCTCGACCGCGGAGAAGCCGATGTCGTCGGGTGTCGAGGCGTCGAGCACGACCTGCAGATCGTCGCGCACCGATCCGCCGCCCTTCCATCCGAACAGATTACGCAGCGCGCGCAGGAGCCAATTCTCGCTCGGCGAGCGGCCGAGCTCGGATGCCGGCACCACGGCCGGAAGATTGCGCGTGTTGCGCGGATTGTCGTGAATGGGTTCGGAGTCGGCCATGATCAATTCGTCCGCTCCCGGTCGGCATAGGGATCGGGGATGCCGAGATGGGCGAGGATCTCGCGCTCGAGCGCTTCCATCTCCTCGGCCTCGTCATCGGTCTCGTGATCGTAGCCGACGAGATGCAGGAATCCGTGTACGGTCAGATGGCTCAAATGGTGCGCGAACGGCTTCTGCTCCTCGTCGGCCTCGCGCCGCATCGTCTCGTAGGCGATGGCGATGTCGCCGAGCATGCGCGGTGCGTCGTCCTCGCCGCGCGGCCCGGTCGGCTGCAGCGCCGGAAACGACAGCACGTTGGTCGGCTTGTCGATGCCGCGCCAATTGCTGTTCAGGGTGCGGATGCCGTCGTCGTCCGTCAGCATCACCGCGATCTCGGCGTCTCCGACGTCCGCGTCGACCGTCTCAGCGGCGGCGACGATGGCGCGATGTATGACCTCCTCGGCGTCGGGCTGGTCCTGCCAGCAGTCGGCTGCGACGATCACCTCGGTGGTTGGAATGGGACTTTGTGGCATCCTGGTCGTTCTGTGCGGATGGCGCTCGGATCATGCGCCGATCGGCGAGCTTGCTCCGGGGGTCAGCGCGCCTTTGGGCTCTCATAGGCGGCGACGATACGCGCCACCAATTCGTGGCGAATGACGTCCTCGCCGGTGAACCTGACCTGTGCGATCCCTTCGACGCCGTCGAGCAGCCGCGCGGCCTCGGCAAGGCCCGACGTCTGGCCGTTCGGCAGATCGATCTGGGACGGATCGCCGGTGATGATCATGCGGCTGTTCTCGCCCAGACGCGTGAGGAACATCTTCATCTGCATCGACGTCGTGTTCTGCGCCTCGTCGAGAATGATCGCGGCATTGGTCAAGGTGCGCCCGCGCATGAAGGCGAGCGGCGCGATCTCGATCTCGCCGGCCTGCAGCGCGCGTTCGACGATGCGCGCATCCATCAGATCGTACAGCGCGTCGTAGATCGGACGCAGATAGGGATCGACCTTCTCGCGGAGGTCACCAGGCAGGAAGCCGAGCCGCTCGCCAGCTTCGACCGCCGGGCGCGAGAGGATGATGCGGTCGACTTCCTTACGCTCGAACAGCTGCGCCGCATGCGCGACCGCAAGCCAGGTCTTGCCGGTGCCGGCCGGGCCGATGCCGAACACGAGCTCGTGGCGCTTCAGCGCGCGGATGTAGGAATCCTGCGCGGCGGTGCGGGCGCGCACCGGGCGCTTGCGCAGGTTGATGCTCTCGAACGCGTTCTTGGCGTTCTTGGCGTCGAACTCGAACAGCGAGCCTTGCGCCACCACGGCGCGGATCGCGCCCTCGACGTCGCCCTGCGCCAGATCCTGGCCCTTGACGGCCTGCGCATAGAGCGATTCGAGCACGCGCCGCGCGGCATCGCAGCCGTCGCGGCTGCCGCCGATGGTGATGTGGTTGCCGCGGGAATCGACGACGACGCCGAGCCTTCGCTCGACCAGGGCCAGATTCTGGCCGTAGGGGCCGACCAGGGCGGAAGCGGCGCGGTTGTCGTCGAAATCGATGACGACCTGGGTCTCGGGAGGCATGGACATGTCGCGATCGAACTTGCGGCTGGGAGCGAGGGAAGACGAATCCGATGCGCTCTTGGGCAAGTGCTCAGCCTCCGATGGATACAAGGGGCGTGGGGGAGATCGCTGCCGGCGCGGCCGTGATGAGCTCGCCGAGCAGGCTGTAGCGTTCGAGGCTGTCGATCCGCACCGGCAGAACCTGACCGATGATGTCGTCGGAGGCCATGACGTGGGCCGGCTGCAGATACGCGGTCCGTCCGACCAGCTGTCCGGGCTTGCGCGCCGCGCGCTCAAACAGCACGTCGACAACCTGGCCGATCGCGGCCTTGTTGAAGGCTGCTTGCTGGCTGTCGATCAAGCTCTGGAGGCGCTCCAATCGCTCGTCCATCTCGGTCGCTGACACCATCTCCTGCATGTCCGCTGCCGGAGTTCCCGGACGCGGCGAATACTTGAATGAATAGGCTGCAGCGTATCCGATTTGATCGATCAGCGCGAGGGTGGCGCGAAAATCTTCCTCGGTCTCGCCCGGGAACCCGACGATGAAATCCGAAGAGAATGCAATGTCGTGACGGGCGGCGCGAAAACGGTCGACGACATCCCGGTAATCGGACGCAGTGTGTTTGCGGTTCATGGCATTCAGGATTCGGTCGGATCCCGACTGAACCGGAAGATGCACGAACGGCATCACCGCTCCGAGATCGCGATGCGCCGCGATCAGGCTGTCGTCGACGTCGTTGGGATGGCTGGTCGAGTAGCGAAGCCGCGCCACGCCCGGAATCTCGGCGATCCTGTAGAGCAGCCGCCCCAGCGTCCAGGGCCGGCCGTCAGGGCCTTCGCCGTGATAGGCGTTGACGTTCTGGCCGATCAGGGTGATCTCGCGAACGCCGTTCTCGGCGAGCTGCGTCACGTCGTCGACAATGCGCGCCACTGCGCGCGACATCTCGCTGCCGCGTGTATACGGCACCACGCAGAAGGTGCAGAACTTGTCGCAGCCCTCCTGCACGGTGACGAAGGCCGAGACGCCGCGGGCGCGGATCGCCTCGCGGCTGGGCTTCGCCAGGAAGCCGAACTTGTCCTGGGCCGGGAATTCGGTCTCGATGGCGCGCTCGCCGCGGCGGGCCTGGGCCAGGAGCTGCGGCAGATGGTGGTAGCTCTGTGGGCCGACCACGACGTCGACGGTGGGGGCGCGGGCGATGATCTCCTCGCCTTCCGCCTGAGCCACGCAGCCGGCTACGGCGATCTGCATCGTCCGGCCGGCCCTTGCGGCGTCCTCCTTCGCGACCCGCAGCCGCCCGAGCTCCGAATAGACCTTCTCGGAGGCCTTCTCGCGGATGTGGCAGGTGTTGAGGATCACGAGATCGGCGTCGCCGGCCTCAGCGGTCTCGACGAAGCCCTCGGAGCCCAGCGTGTCCACCATGCGCTGGGCATCGTAGACATTCATCTGGCAGCCATAGGACTTGATGTGCAGCTTGCGCGGCGGCGTCATGAACCCTTGCATGCAGTCGGAGGCGCGCCAATGCGACGCCGCGCTCAAATATAGGCTAGGGGGCCGAAAATCCAGCGACCGCGGGCTTTTTC
This sequence comes from Bradyrhizobium sp. SZCCHNPS1003, assembly GCF_032381555.1. Taxonomy (NCBI): domain Bacteria; kingdom Pseudomonadati; phylum Pseudomonadota; class Alphaproteobacteria; order Hyphomicrobiales; family Nitrobacteraceae; genus Bradyrhizobium; species Bradyrhizobium sp. SZCCHNPS1003. The sequence goes on along the minus strand of NZ_JAUHIU010000016.1, from coordinate 133,609 downwards.
TCGGACAGCCGGCCCAGAATCGCCGGCAGCTGCCGCATGTCGTCGAAAACCAGGGTGGCGCCGGCCGCGCGCAGATTGTCGGCGTGCCCAGGCCGGCAGTGGCTGCCGCCATGGAACCCGAGCACCGTCATGCCGGCGGCGACACCGCCCCGGATGCCGGCCAAGCTATCCTCGACCACCACGCAGGCCCCGGGACGCGCCCTCATCTGCGCTGCGGCGAACAGGAACAGATCGGGCGCGGGCTTGCCGTTCTCGACCTGGGAGGACGAGAAGATGTGCGGGGCGAGGCGATCGTAGAGCCGGGTGGCGCCAAGGCTGACGCGCATGCGTTGGTGCGATCCGGAGGAGGCGACGCAGACCGGCACGTCAATGGTGTCGAGCGCCTCCGTGATCCCGTCGATCGCCGCGAGGTCCTGCTCGAAGGCGCGGAACAGGCGGTCCTGCAGTTTCGGGTTGAAATCGTCGGGCAGGCTGTGGCCGAGCTCGGCCTCGACCTCGAGCTTCGCCTGTTTCAGGGAGCGGCCCAGGAACCGCGCGAACACCTGCTCGGTCGTGATCGGATAGCCGCACAGGCTGAGCACGTCGGCGTGGGTCTGACAGGAGATCACCTCGCTGTCGACCAGCACGCCATCGCAATCGAAAATGACGAGATCGAAGCTGGAAGCCGGCGCTGCGTCAGCCATTCGTCTCTTCGTCGAGGGGCACGCAATACAGCTCAAGCCGGTGGTCGACCAGCTTGTAGCCGAGCTTGCGGGCGATCTCGGCCTGCAGCTTCTCGATTTCCTCGGAGGTGAACTCGATCACCTTGCCGTCGCGCAGATTGATCAGATGATCATGATGGCTGTCGCGCATCTGCTCGTAGCGGGCGCGGCCCTCGCGGAAATCGTGGCGCTCGATGATGCCGGCATCCTCGAACAGCTTCACGGTGCGATAGACCGTGGAGATCGAGATCTTGTCGTCGACGGCGACGCAGCGCCGGTACAACTCCTCGACGTCGGGATGGTCGCAGGCTTCCGCGAGCACGCGGGCAATGACGCGGCGCTGCTCGGTCATGCGCATGCCGGTGGCGGCACAGCGGGCCTCGATTCCGGTGGAATTGAGCGCTGGCGTGGTTTTCAAGGAGGTCATCGTGTCTCGCCTCAAGGATGCGCTTTCTGCCACCAAGCGCAGGTTACGACAAGTCCCGGCGCATCAGAAGCGCATTCAACTGTTCCCCGCCGGGCTGAAGGTAATAGCGTTCCCGACGGCCCACGGTCGCAAATCCGGCGCGTTCATAGAGTCGGCGGGCCGGCTGGTTGTTTTCCTCCACTTCGAGAAACACCGTCCGGACCCGGCGCCCCGCGAGGTGCCCGAGATGCTGCAGCAACAGATCACGAGAAAATCCGCGGCCGCGCTGATTTGGGTCAAGTGCAACCGACAATATTTCCGCTTCGTCCGCGCCGATTCGCGAGACGATGAGGCCGACGAGTTTCCGCCCGAGCCGCAGCCGATGGATCATGGTGTTGCGCTCGGCCAGCATGGCCTCGAACTCGCCTTCGCCCCAGCCGCGGTGAAACGAGGCGGCGTGGATCTGGGCGAGCCTGGCGGCGTCGCGCGGCGCGGCCGCTTCGATCAACGGTTTGGGGCTGCCGAGCCAGCGGAAGAACATGTTCATGACGAGACGGCCGTCTGCGCCGGCGCGCGCGCCGCGCCGGCAGGCGGCTTGACGTCGGGCGCGCGCAGATAGAACGGCCGCGCCGGCGCGTGCGCCGGGTCCGCGGCCGCGCCGAGCCAGGCAACCCAGGATATGTCGGGTCCGTTTTGCGAGTCGACCGCAACTGGCGCGGCGGCTTCCGGAGGCCACCGTTCGGCCAGCAGCGCTGCGGCGTTGCCGACGAGGTGCGGGGCGCCGAGCCGCGCGACCGCCAAGACGTCGTCGATCGCAGCGACCTGAGGCGCGACCAGCTCTTCGCCGCTGCCGCTCACGACTTGGTAGTAGACATGGTCGTGCCGGGCATCGATCGCCGAGATCACCGGGTTGGTACGGTCTTCGCTGACGATGGGTGCGGCGTAGGCCGAGAGCGTGGTGACGCCGACGACCGGCTTGTGCGCCGCCAATGCAATGCCGCGCGCGGCGGAGAGGCCGACGCGCAGTCCGGTGAAACTACCAGGACCCGTCGTTACCGCGATGCGGTCTAGCTCGTGGAAGCCGACGCCCGACTGGCGCATCACGCGCGCGATCAGCGGCATCAGCGCCTCGGCGTGGCCGCGCTTCATCGGCAGCGTTTCCTCGGCGCGCATCGCGGCCGAATCAGTGTCCAGAACGGCAGCCGCGCAATGGTCGAGGGCAGTATCGATGGCGAGGATCAACATCCGGTCAGATTCGCATTGAAGGGAGCGCCGAATACCTTTTTGGGGCTTTGAGAAAGTCGGTTGCCGCTTTCTTACATCCTGATCGGGAAAAACGCATCAACACGCACGACCGAGAACGCAAACTACTGAATTGGCGCTCATTTAAGCAAATCTTTCCGGGCTATTGGAATGATCGTCCCGTTCGACGTTCAGGCCGCCGCGCCATCCGGTCGCAAAGGCCATGCCCGACGGTCCAGGTCGAGGCGATCAATCGCTCGCAAGCCCGTGCTCAGGATCGGCACCGACGGCATGGCGCGCAGAGCGCGGTAACCGGCGAGGTATCGTGGAGCATTCGGCGGGCGGCGGCCGTGGCCGCCACCGTCGGCAACGCAGCGTGAGCAGAGGCAGATGGCGATTGGCGCGCAGGTCTATTCGCCAACCCCATTCGCCATTGGCTTGCTACATCGGCCGGACTTCGACCACCTCGGGCACGAAGTGCTTCAGCAGGTTCTGGATGCCGTGCTGCAGGGTCGCGGTCGATGACGGGCAGCCGGAGCAGGCGCCCTTCATGTTGAGATAGACGATGCCGTCCTTGAAGCCGCGGAAGGTGATGTCGCCGCCGTCATTGGCTACGGCCGGGCGGACGCGGCTCTCGATCAGGTCCTTGATCATGCCGACCGTCTCGGTGTCGGCCTCGTCGTAGAACTCGTCGTCCTCGTCGGCGGATTCGTCATTGGCGGCGCTGCCATCGGCGAGCAGCGGCGCTCCCGACATGTAGTGCTCCATGATCGCGCCGAGGATCGCCGGCTTGAGGTGTTGCCACTCACCGTCGCTCTTGGTGACGGTGATGAAATCGGCGCCGTAGAACACGCCGGTGACGCCGTCGACGGCGAACAGGCGCTCGGCCAGCGGGGAGCGCGCGGCGGCGTCGCGGCTGCCGAACTCCATCGTGCCAGCAGGCAGCACGACGCGGCCCGGGATGAACTTCAAGGTGGCGGGATTGGGGGTGGCTTCGGTCTGGATGAACATGGTTTTCTCCGGCAGCGCCGGTTCAAGGCCGGCCTGTGGTCTCCTCATAGCAGATGGCGCGAACGCGCGCACGATCAAGGGGGCATGGCCGGCGTTTCCGATCTAAGCCTATGAAAGAGCGTCGAGATCGGCGTCACCGAGATCGCCCGGCACGATCACCAGCGGGATCGGGAAGGCACCGCTCGTCTTGGTGACATGGGTGACCAGCGGGCCGGGGCCCTCGGGGCCGGAATGGGCGGCGAGCACCAGCAGCGCGATGTCGCTGTCGTGCTCGATCGTCTCCAGGATCTGCGCCGTCGGCTCACCCTCGCGGATCACCCGTTCCGGCGCGGTCACGCCGATCGCCGACAGCAGCGCCGCGGCCTGGTCGAGCTCGGCATGCGCCTGCTCCTGCGCCTCGGCCCGCATCAGATCGGCGACCCCCAGCCATTGCTGGTTCTGGTCCTCCGTCTCGATGACGTGCAGCATGACGATACGGCCGCCGGAACGGACCGCCCAGCGGCCGGCATAGCGGACCGCGCGGTCCCATTCCTCGCTGTCGTCGACTACGACCAGGCATTTCGGCGCATGGCCGGTCTGGTAGCTCTGCCGCTGCGCCGCCATCGCGTTCCCGCCTGCTGCTGCAAGTCGATCCGGCCGCGATGCTGCCACAGCCCGCCTCCGTTGGGGAGAGGGCTGCGGGTTCCATCGCGCCCGCAATGACACCAGTGGTGCGGCTCCTAGTAGCCCGGATGTCGGTTCGCTCATCCTGGCTACGGCCGCAAGGCCGACTCCGGAGCGCGGGCCGTGCTGCTCAGGGCTTGCGGATGAAGCCGACGATGTCCTTGGCCGTCTTCATGGTCTCGGCGGCGATGGCCTGGGCGCGGTCGGCGCCGTCGACCAGGACGGACTCGACGTAGCCGGGATCGGCGGTCAGGCGCTTCATCTCGGCGGCGATCGGCCCGAGCTTGGTGACGCACAGCTCGACCAGCGCGTTCTTGAAGCTGGAGAACTGGCCGCCGCCGAAATCCCTGAGCACGTCGGCCTTGCTGCGGTCCGACAGTGCGGCGTAGATGCCGACGAGGTTGTCGGCCTCGGGACGTGCGTCCAGCCCCTTTTCCTCGGTCGGCAGCGGCTCCGGATCGGTCTTGGCCTTGCGGACCTTCTGCGCGATCGTATCGGCATCGTCGGTCAGGTTGATGCGCGAATAGTCCGAGGCATCGGACTTCGACATCTTCTTGGTACCATCGCGCAGCGACATCACGCGCGTCGCGGGACCGGTGATGAAGGGTTCCGGAAGCGGGAAGAACAGGCCGTCGCCGAAGCCGTGGCTGCGGATCGAGTCGCCGTAGTCATTGTTGAACTTCTGCGCGATGTCGCGCGAGAGCTCGAGATGCTGCTTCTGGTCCTCGCCGACCGGAACATGGGTGGCGCGGTAGAGCAGGATGTCGGCGGCCATCAGCACCGGATAGTCGTAGAGGCCGACCGATGCGTTCTCGCGATCCTTGCCGGCCTTCTCCTTGAACTGCGTCATGCGGTTCAGCCAGCCGATGCGCGCGACGCAGTTGAAGATCCAGGCGAGCTCGGCATGCCCGGAGACCTGGCTCTGGTTGAACACGATGTGCTTCTTCGGATCGATGCCGGCGGCGATGAACGCCGCGGTGACCTCGCGGGTGTTGCGCGCCAGCTCGGCCGGGCCGCCCCAGACATCGATCGGCATGGTGATCGCGTGCATGTCGACGACGCAATAGATGCAGTTGTGCGTCTCCTGCATCTTCACGAAGTTGACGATCGCGCCGAGGTAGTTGCCGAGATGCAGGTTGCCGGTCGGCTGGACGCCCGAGAAAACCCGTTCCACGAAAGCCATGGTCACTGTTCCGGATGATGATTTTGAGGGTCGTTTGGCACGAGCGCCTCAAAGGTGCAAGTCGCCGGCGGGCTTTTGCCGGATCGCCCGGACGGTTTCGCGCCAGCTTACGGCGCCGAGGGACAATAGAAGCACTCCGTAGAGGATGATGGCGCCGCTGATCAGGGCGGCGAGCAGCACGGCCGCGCCGAGATGGCTGCTGCTCCACGTGCCGGCGAAGCGTCCGGCGACGGTCCAGAGGACGGTGCCCATGATCGCGGTGGCCAGGGTGATGCGCGGCAGCCGGCGCCGCGAGGCGGGAGGAAGCGCGAAGCCGAAGCTCGCGGCGCCACGCCGGATCAGGACCGCCGCATTGGCCCAGGCACCGAGCGCGAGCCCTGCCGCGATGCCACTTGCCGCAAACAATTGTGCGAGCAGGAACGCCAGCGCGATCGCGACACCGCATCCGATCAGCGTCGCGCGCAGCGGCGTCTGCGTGTCCTCGCGCGCGAAGAAGGCAGGCTGCAGCGCCTTGGTCAGTACTTGCGCCGGCAATGCCGCCGCGAGCCATGTGAGCACCTGCGCCGTCGCGGCGGCATCGTCCGAGCTGAACGCGCCATGTTCGAACAGCAAACGAATGATCGGCTCGTTCAGGATCATCAGTCCGAGCGCCGCAGGCAGCGCGAGCCCGATCGTCAGTTCGAGGCCGCGCGATTGCACTTCCGCCAGCGCCTGCTTGTTGCCCTCGTGCAGCGCGCGCGTCAGCTCCGGCACCAGCACCGTGCCCATGGCAACGCCGACGAGCCCGAGTGGTAGCTCGATGAGGCGGTTGGCGAAATACAGCCACGAGACCGCGGAAGGCGAGGCGGAGGCGATGATCGCGCCGCCGACCGCGATCAGTTGCGGGCCGGCGCTGGCGACCATGCCGGGCAGCGCTTTGGCGAAGAAGCCGCGCATTTCCGCATGGAAGGTGACGCGCACCGGCGAGGCGAGGGGGCCATCGCGGCCTCGCCGCGCGAGGACGGCGAGCTGCAGCAGCCCAGCGACGCCGATCGTAGCGGCGAGCAGCAGCGCGGCGCTCGCAGGATCCGGATGTTGCATCAGCAGCACGATGGTCACGACGATCAGCGCGACGTTGAAGAGCAGCGGCGCAAACGCGGCCAGCGCGAAGCGGCCTCGTGCACTGGAGAGTGCGAGCAGCACGGTCGCGGGACCGGCGAAGGCGAGATAAGGCAGCATCAGCCTGGCATCATTGACGGCCAGGGTGAGCGTCTCTTCACCGGCGAAGCCTGGTGCGAGCACCGTCATCGCGAACGGCATCAGCAGCGCCAGCACGAGCGTTGCCGCGAGCAGGCCGGCGCTGACCGTGCCGAGCACGCGCCCGGCAAAGGCTGCCGCCTGCATTGTGCCACCGTGCTGGTATATTCGCAGCCAGGCCGGCACCAAAGCTGCATTGAGCGCGCCCTCCGTCAGCAATCGCCTGATGACGTTGACGAGCTGAAACGCCGCGAGAAATGCGTCCGCGACCGGACCGGCGCCGAGCAGCGCGGCCATCAGCGCATCCCGGATGAAGCCGAGCAGGCGCGAGGCCAGTGTTCCTGACAACACAGTCACGAATGAGCGGATCATCAGGCTTCTATAGCAGCGCTGCTTGTGATAGGCCGCAGCGTTTGCAAAACGCCGTAAACGGGGCCAGTGGATGACTGACGCGAAATACGATGTTCTCGGGATCGGCAACGCGATCTTCGACGTGCTGGTGCATGCCGATGAAGCCTTTCTCGCCCGGCACGGCATGACCAAGGGCAGCATGGCGCTGATCGACGAGGCCCGCGCGGCCGCGATCTATGCCGATATGGGTCCGGCCACCGAGATGTCCGGCGGTTCGGGGGCCAACACCATCGCTGGCCTCGCCAGCCTGGGCGCGCGTGCCGCTTACGTGGGCAAGGTCAAGGACGACCAGATCGGCCGGATGTACCGGCATGATATCCGCGCCGCTGGCGTGACCTTCGATACCGTGCCCGCTGCCGACGGCCCGGCGACCGGCTGCTGCTACATCCTGGTGACGCCGGACGGCGAGCGCACCATGAACACCTATCTCGGCGCCGCGCAAAATCTCACCGCCGCGGACATCGATCCCGCGCAGATTGCGGCGGCGCGCTTCATCTATCTCGAAGGTTATCTGTGGGACCCGAAGGACGCCAAGGATGCGTTCGTGAAGGCGGCGGCGATCGCGCATGACGCCGGACGCGAGGTCGCGCTGACCTTGTCGGATTCGTTCTGCGTCGATCGCTATCGCGAGGAGTTTCTCGACCTGATGCGCGGCGGCACCGTCGATCTCGTCTTCGCCAACGAGGCCGAGCTGCATTCGCTGTACCAGACCTCGGATTTCGACGGCGCCCTGAAGCAGCTGCGTGAGGACGCCACGCTCGGCATCGTCACCCGCAGCGAAAAGGGCTGCGTCGTGGTGTCGAACGACGGCGTGATCTCGGTGCCGGCGCATCCGATCGAGAGCTTGGTCGATACCACCGGCGCGGGCGATCTGTTCGCCGCCGGCTTCCTGTTCGGGCTGGTGCGCAAGACCGGCTACGAGATGGCCGGCCGCCTCGGCGGCCTCGCCGCCGCCGAGGTGATCCAGCACATCGGCGCAAGGCCCCAGGTGTCGCTGAAGGAATTGGCGGCCCAGAACGGACTGAAGGTGTAGGTCGAAGCTGTGGTCACGCGTTATTTTTCACCGGAGACACAACTCTCTCCACCGTCATGGCCGGGCTTGACCCGGCCATCCACGTTTTATTGAGCTGCGGGACCGAAGACGTGGATGCTCGGGCCAAGCCCGGGCATGACGCCAACTAACTCATTACGAGCTCACTCCGGTCAGTTGGCAGTCTGCTCACGCCGCCTTCTGTCCGCCCGCGGCATCGAGTCCAGCATAGACCCCGCGCTCGAAGCCTGCAAACGTCTCCAGGCACAGCCGGTCTGCGAACGGCAGGAGCTGCATCAGGATCACGCCGGTGACGTCGCGCGCCGGATCGATCCAGTAGTAGGTGTTGGCGAGGCCGGCCCAGGCGAGGCTGCCGGCACTGCGGCCTTCCGGCGTCTGCGCCGTCGTGATCATGAAGCTCAAGCCCCATTTCTTGACGATGTCGGGATAGAGATCGACGTCGTTGGTCACGCCGGGCACCGCCGCGGCCATCTTCGTCATCTCCAGCTCGCCGATATGGTTGTCGCGCATCGCCGCGATCGTCTCAGGCTTGAGCACCTGGTTGCCGCTGCCGCGGCCGTTGTTGAGGATCATCCGGGTGAAGCGGACGTAGTCGCCGGCCGTGCCGTAGAGCCCGCCGCCGCCCATGTGGAATTCCGGCTCCTGCTCGAGCTCGAACGGGATCGGCGCCAGGGTGCCGTCCTCGCCGCGCGCATGCATGCCGACCAGGCGGGCGCGCTGCGACGGGCCGAGCTTGAAGCCGGTATCGTCCATGCCGAGCGGCGCGAACAGATGGTCGCGCAGATAGGCGTCGAGGCTCGAGCCGCTGACCGCCTCGATCGCCTTGCCGACGAAATCGATGTTGATGCCGTATTCCCAGCGCGTGCCGGGATCGGAGGCGAGCGGCAATTTGAGAGCGTCGTTCTTGCAGGTGATGATGCCGGGCGTGCCGGCCTTCTGCACATAGGTGGCCATGTCGCCGTTCCACATGTCGTAGCAGAAGCCGGCGGTGTGGGTCATCAGATGGCGCAGCGTGATCGCGGTCTTGGCCGGCCGCAGGATCGGCTCGCCATTGGCGTCGAAACCGTCGAGCACCTTGGGCGCGGCGAGGTCGGGCAGCACCGCGCCGATCGGGGCATCCAGCGACAGCCGGCCCTGCTCGACCAGCTGCATCCCGGCCGCGCAGGTGATGGCCTTGGTCATCGAGGCGATCCAGAACACGCTGTCGGCGGTCATCGGATCGTCGCGGCCGAGGTCGCGCTTGCCGAAGGCGCCTTCATAGATGATGTCGTTGCTGTCAGCGGCGACGGCGACGACGCCGGGAATCTCTCCCGCCTCCGCCTTCTGCCGCAGCACGCCGTCGATGTCGGTCTTGTTCTGCATGGTCTCCTCCGTTCCGTTCTTGATGACGGTAGGCGATTGTTCCTCGGGCCGGCCCGGCCAGCAAGGACAGTCGGTCGAACGGCCGGTCGCGATCTCGTGATGATGCGGCGCGGACGAAGCAGGCGGGGACAACAGCGCCGCGGCAAGGCCACAGCGCTTCAATTTTTCGCCAGAATCATGATTAGTTCCCCCCAGCCGCGGGGCCGACACATGGGGGCCATGTTCCCACCATGGGCTTGCGACTGTTGTGAGTTGCAACCATTTTTGCATTAAAGGGTTGAAGGATCGGCTTTTTCGAGCCGATGACGTGTTTTTGGCGGCAATGTCCGCCGTTGGGGGCGATATGATTTCGACGTGGAGCGAGTGGAAGCGGTATCCCCGCCCGGGGCGCGGTGACAATATCGAGGCACCGATCACGCCCGGCATCTATGAGGTGCGCATCGCTGCGACCGGTGCGCTGTATTCGTTCGGAGCGGTCGACAATGTGGCGCAGGCGCTGGCGCTCTTGCCCGTCGGCCACAAATCGTGGTTCGGGCGCCGCGATCCCGCCTCCTTGCCCGATCTCGAATATCGCACCTGCGCGACCTCGACCAAGGCCGACGCCAAGGCGGCGGCGGAGCGCATGATCGGCCGCCGCGAGACTTATTTGAGCGGCGCGGCCTGATCCTGGTCGACTCCTCGTCATTCAGCATTTGGTGCCGTACAGGCACGGATCGTCGGATCGAATGTACCGTTGAGGAGGGGCACGAGCCGTGCGCCTCGGCCGGCGCGTGGCTATATTCGGGGGAAAGATCGCTCGCTTTCGAGGAGGAACCCGATGACACCGCCCGCCGCCGCTCGCGCCTCCACTGCCGCCCCGAGCCTGCGTGACCGCCTGAAGGATCCGTCGCTGCTGCGCGAGCAGTGCTACATCGATGGTGCCTGGGTCGGCTCGCCGGTGTTCCCCGTCGTCAACCCAGCCACCGGCGCCGAGCTCGCCAAGGTCGCGCAGCTCGGTGCGGCGGAGACCACGCAAGCCGTCGAGGCTGCGGCACGCGCGTTCCCGGCCTGGGCCCGGCTGACCGCCAAGCAGCGCTCCAATACCTTGCGCAAATGGTTCGAGCTGATCACGGCCAACCGCGAGGACCTCGCGCTGATCCTCACCTCCGAGCAGGGCAAGCCGCTGACGGAGGCGCTCGGTGAGGTCGATATCGGCGCCGCCTATATCGAGTTCTTCGCCGAGGAGGCGCGCCGCGTCTATGGCGAGACCATCCCGACCCAGAAGCCGGATGCGCGCCTGTTGGCGTTGAAGCAGCCGATCGGCGTCTGCGGCGCCATCACGCCGTGGAATTTCCCGAACTCGATGATCACCCGCAAGGTGTCTCCCGCGCTCGCCGCCGGCTGCACCGTGGTGCTGAAGCCGGCCAACGAGACACCGCTGTCAGCGCTGGCGCTCGCCGTGCTGGCCGAACGCGCCGGCTTGCCGAAGGGCGCGCTCAACATCATCACCGGCGATGCACCTGCGATCGGCAAGGTGCTGTGCGAGCATCCGTCCGTGCGCTTCGTCGGCTTCACCGGCTCGACCGAGGTCGGCAAGATCCTGTATCGCCAGTCCGCCGGCACGGTGAAGAAGCTCGGTCTCGAGCTCGGCGGCAACGCGCCGTTCGTGGTGTTCGACGATGCCGATATCGATGCGGCGGTCGAAGGCGCCATCGTCTCGAAATACCGCAACATGGGTCAGACCTGCGTCTGCGCCAACCGCCTCTATGCGCAGGACGGCATCTACGACCAGTTCGTCGAGAGGCTCGCCGCCAAGGTCGCGGCGATGAAGATCGGCGACGGCACCGAGGCCGGCGTGACGCAGGGCCCGCTGATCAACGAGGAAGCGGTCGAGAAGGTCGAGCGCCACATCGCCGATGCGGCCAAGGGCGGTGCCAGGATCGTTACTGGCGGCAAACGCCATGCGCTCGGCCGCACCTTCTTCGAGCCGACCGTGCTCTCGGACGTGAAGGCCGATGCCCTGGTCGCGCAGGAGGAGACGTTCGGCCCGCTCGCGCCGGTGATCCGGTTCAAGGACGAGGCCGACGTCATCGCGATGTGCAACGCCTCGCCATTTGGTTTGGCGTCGTACTTCTACGCCCGCGATCTCGGCCGGGTCTGGCGGGTCGCGGAGGCGCTGGAGTCCGGCATGGTCGGCGTCAACACCGGCCTGATCACGACAGAGGTGGCGCCGTTCGGCGGCGTCAAGGAGAGCGGCCTCGGACGCGAAGGCTCGCACCACGGCATCGAGGAATATCTCGAGATCAAGTATGTGATGATGGCGGGGGTGTGAACTTTGGACGCCTGCGCTCAGGCCGTCTTCGGCAGCTTGTCCACCGGCACCATGTAGGACTTGTTGCCGACCTGGTAGATGACCTTGCCGGTCTTGCCGTCGTCGGTCGAGATCTGCGTCTGGCCGAACATGATGACGTTCTTGTAGACGATGCCGGTGCCCTGGCGCGTCACGCCATTGGCGGTGACGCTGACCTGCGCCTCCTTGCCGTTGACGGAGAGCACGCGAAAGCTCGCGCTCATGCCGTTCTCGCCGGAATAGCCGGCCCAGCTCCCGGTCAGGTTGCTCTGTTCGGCGGGAGGCGCCTGCTTTTCCAGCATCGCCGTGGCCTTGCCGCCGCCGGCCGAGAACAGCAGCACCGCGTTCTTGCCGTTCTTGGTGCCGAGCGTGACGGACCCGAAGTCGATGGTCGAGCCGTTGACCTGGCCGATGCCGCGCTCGGTCCGTCCATTGTGGGTGTATTCCACCGTCGCCGCGGCGCCGCGAATGTTGACGACCTTGAAGCTCACCGCCTGGCCACTGGCGGTCCAGCTGCCTTTCCATTCGCCGAGCAGGTTGCTCTGGTGATAGACCCGCTCCATCGCGGGAGAGATCTGGCTGGTGCTTTGGACGATCGCCATGTGCTCTTCCGAAAAGTCTGAACGCTCTCTTCTCTATGTTTCTGATCGTTGCCGTCTGTTGCAAGAAGACGTAGGTCGATGAGGTTAACGGGTGATTAAGGGCGCCTTGCCGGGCCGATGCGCCGCGCGCGACCTATCGCCTCAGTGCGGGATCTCCTTCAGGCTCAGCCGTCGCGCCGTCATGTCACGGCCGTATCCGGATGAACGCAAGCGCGCGCCGCCACGCGCCGTGCCCATCCAGGACAGCCGCTTGCCGAGAGCCGTCTGATCATCGACCATGCCGAATGTTGCCACTGACCTCGAGATTGCGAGCTCAACCATGACCGCGGCACCCGCGCGCACCGGCGTCGGCCGGCTTTCTGAAGCCGATGCGCATCGGCTGGAGGAGGACGGCTATCTGCTGCTGCGCGGTGCGATCCCGGCGGACTGGATCGCGCCACTGCGCGATGCGTTCGAGTCCGGCACGCTGCCCTCGGAGCAATGGCCGGTGCCGCGCGGCCGCGACTGGCGGCACGCCATGGTCGATCTCGATGCGACGGTGCAACAGGTCTGCCGCCTGCCGGTGATGCTTGCCGCCGTGCATCATGTCCTGAAGGCGCCGTTCTTCCTCGGCCAGGTCGAAGGGCGCGAGCCGTGTGCCGATGGCGGCGCGCAGCCGCTGCATCGCGACAGCGTCGAGCGCCGGCGCACCGATTCCGTCTCCGCGCTGGCCTTTCTCGATTCCTTCGGCCCCGACAATGGTGCCACGCAAGTGGCGCCAGGCTCGCATCGCCCCGACACGGACGATGCGCAGGCCGCGTCCTCGGCGTTCGTCACGGCGGGCGAGGCCGGCGACATCCTGCTGTTCGACGTCAACATGCTGCACGGTGCGACGCGCAACCGCAGCGGCGCGCGCCGCCGCTCACTGCTGATCACCTACGCCACATGGGTGCAGCTGGACGAGTGGCGCCGGACCCGCGCCTTGCGTGCGGTGCGCATGGATCAGGACGAGATCTTCGGCGCCGAGTAGCGGCACCATCCCGCTGCTTCCAGCCAAATCACGCAGAGAGGACGCTCATGAGGCTGTATGATTCCGCCACCGCGCCAAGCCCGCGCCGCGTGCGCATCTTCCTTGCGGAGAAGGGCCTCACGATTCCCACCGTTCAGCTCGACCTGCGCGCCGGGGAGCAGTTTCGGCCGGAATTTCGCGCGCTGAACCCGCAATGCACGGTGCCGGTCTTGAAGCTCGACAGCGGCGCTGCGATCACCGACATCATCGCGATCTGCCGCTACGTCGAGGAGCTGCATCCCGAGCCGGCTCTGATGGGACGCAATGCGGAGGAGCGCGCCGTGATCGAATGCTGGGTCCGGCGGATCGAGTGGGACGGCATCTATGCCATTCAGGAAGCGTTCCGAAACAGTGCGCCGGGGCTGGAGAGCCGCGCACTGCCCGGCCCGCTGCCGCTCGAGCAGATCCCGGCGCTCGCCGAGCGGGGGCGTCTGCGCGTCGCGCACTACTTCGCCTGGCTCGACGCGCGGCTGGCCGATCACGCCTTCGTCTGCGGGCCGGACTTCACCATTGCCGACATCAGCGCCATGGTGACGGTCGATTTCGCGGCCCGCGCCAAGCTCGACCCGCCGGATCATCTCCGCCATCTCAAGCGATGGTACGGCGAGGTGTCGAGCCGTCCGAGCGCAAAGGCTTAGGCCGGCCGTGCGGCGCGCGAGACCGCAGCGGCAGGTTCGCGCGCCGGGATTTGAGGTCCCGTAGCACGCTCTCGAACGCCGTGCGTGTGCGCAGGACGGAGCGGGCGTTTACGCCTCTCACGCCCGCCGCTATGATTGGACATGTCTTCGGTTCACTCTGTCCTGCTCGACCTCGACGGCACCCTCATCGACTCCCAGCCCGGCATCGCCGCGAGCACCCTGGCCGCGTTGCGCGCGCTCGGGCATGCGCCGGACGAGACGCTCGATATCCGCAGTGTCATCGGGCCGCCGCTGCAGGACATGTTGCGGACGCTGCTGCTGGCCTATGACGACAACCGGGTCGACGAAGCGGTGACCGCCTATCGCCAGCATTACGGCGAGAGCGGGCTGTTCGGCAGCGAACTCTATCCCGGCATTCGCGACGCGCTGCACGAGATGCATGGCGCGGGCTTGCGGCTCTATCTCGCGACATCCAAACGGGAGGTGTTTGCGCGCCGCATCCTCGAGCATCTCGATCTTGCGTCGCTGTTCGACGCCATCCACGGCTCGGTGCCGTCAGGCATGCTGGACCACAAGCCGGAGCTGCTCACGCATATTCTCACTGAGCGGAATATCGCGCCGTCCCACGGGATCATGGTCGGCGACCGCCGCCATGACATTGCTGGCGCCCACGCTGTCAGGATGCGCAGCCTGGGTGTGCTCTGGGGCTATGGCAGTCGCGACGAACTCGAGACGGCCGGCGCGGACCGGCTCGTGGAAAGTCCCGCCGATCTCGCGCGCGTGGTTCTGACGATACTGAAGGGATAGTTCTGTGGCCAAGCCTCCCGTCATTCCGGGGCAAGGCCGCAGGCCTTGAACCCGCAATCCCGACACGCAGGAGGATGAGTTGGGGACCGGGTCGAGTCTGCGGGACTTGCAATGGCCTCGACGGCCCGATTGGTCAATCTTGCACTGGAACCGGAAAGCCGAGAATATTCCTGGCAGCACAGCAGTCATCATAGGACTACCACGCACATGCAGTTCGACGACGTCATCCTCGGCCGCCGTAGCATCCGCGGCTACAAGCCAGATCCGGTGCCGCGGGCGCTGATCGAGGAAATCATTACTCTGGCGATGCGCGCGCCGTCGTCGATGAACACCCAGCCGTGGAATTTCTACGTCATCACCGGCGAGCCGCTCGATCGCATCCGGGCCGGCAACACCGAGCGGATGGTGGCCGGCGTGCCGCAGTCGCGCGAGTTTCGCATCGGCCAGCCGTTCGATGGCGCGCACCGCGAGCGCCAGATCGGCGTCGCCAAGCAATTGTTCTCCGCGATGGGGATCGCGCGGGACGACAAGGAGAAGCGCCAGGACTGGGTGCTGCGCGGCTTCCGCCAGTTCGATGCGCCGGTCTGCATCATCGTCACCTATGACCGCGTGCTCGACGGCAGCGACGACACGCCGTTCGATTGCGGCGCCGTGACCACGGCGCTCGTCAACGCCGCCTGGTCGCGCGGCCTCGGCGCCGTCATCAACAGCCAGGGCATCATGCAATCGCCGGTGGTCCGCGAGCACGCCGGCATCGCCGACGATCAGGTCATCATGAAGAGCGTCGCGCTCGGCTGGCCGGATCATGATTTCCCGGCCAATGCCGTCGTGTCCGAGCGGAAGTCGGTGAAGGAAGCGACGGTGTTCGTCGGGTTCGAGGACTAGACGGGCACCTCGGGGACCGCAGGGAACAACAGACGTCGTGGCTTCGATAGCTCGAAAATCACAGATGCCTTATTGGATCAGACGGATACTTCTCAAGTCTGGAGAGCTCGTTACCGAGAAGGAGGTCCGTCGCGATGAAAATTATTGCGAAGGTATCTCGCCGGTCGTCGGAGAGGTTCTGACCGTGCACTGTCGCGGGCGGACATTCCGCGCGGAAGTGGTCTGGGGAAACTGGCCCGGACGAGGTCATTCGGCCGATATGGTCGTGCCGCTCCGCGTCAAAGAGATCTAGCAGAAGAAACTCCGGCCAAAAACGAGCCTGGTCAGGGCGTCATTCGGCGCTGCCGATCGAGGCGAGGAGCACACGTCTTGCGTCAGCTATCGAAAAATTTGACGTCGAATTCCTCTTGCGGGATTTTGTTGTTGCTATTTTTCCGAAGTCGTGCTTCTATTCGCGCATCCCGTCCTCATGCAGAGGGGACGTACGCGTCGTCACGATACGTAGAGGCGGGAGCGGTGGCCGCGTGCCTGTCAGGCGCTCTTGCGCTGACGAACGGCAGCGCGCGGACGGTCAAGCCGTATGGTCCTGGCGCCCCGATGCTGGCGCCAAGCTCGCGATGACGTTCGTGCGTCGTGGCGGGCGACGGGGGCAAACAAGCCGGTCCCCGGGGAGAGTACGGAGCAGCGGTTAAACCCATCGCGCAGGGAGGGCCGGGATGTCTCGGCTGAACCTGTGGTACCTGCCGCCTGCATTTTTTTGAGCAGGCGGGCCATGGGGGCAGCCAGCTCCCGGCCTTCCTTGCGCCCTCGGCATTTTCGAGGGTCTTGATGCGATCACCTCGGGCGCGATGGCGCCGCGGGATGTGTTGATGCGTCTGTGCGCATCATGATGGTCTCGTCGAGTGGTCCCCCACCCCCGACCCCTCCCCGCAAGGGGGAGGGGAGAAGGAGAGCGAGCCTCTCGCCAAACTCACTCGCAGAAGAGCGGAGAAGTTTCGTGTCAGCGAAGAACGCGGCCGCGGATTGGCCCCTCCCCCTTGCGGGGAGGGGTCGGGGGTGGGGGTCCCCGAAGCACTCTGTTAGTTATGAGCTCCTACGAGATAGCTCAAACCCAAGCGCGAACGTCGAGGCGTGAACCTGCGATCCTCAGATCTTCAGCTCGCTTCCCGTCACCCGACGGAACGCTTCGAGATAGCGCTGGCTGGTCGCATCCACCACGCTCTGCGGCAAGGGCGGCGGCGGGGCGTCGCCGTTCCAGCGGCCGGCACGGCGCTCCGCGTCGAGATAGTCGCGCAGCGGCTGCTTGTCGAAGCTCGGCTGCGGCTGGCCCGGCTGATAGGCATCGACCGCCCAGAAGCGCGACGAGTCGGGCGTCATCACCTCGTCGATCAGGATGATGTGGCCGTCCTTGTCGCGGCCGAACTCGAATTTTGTGTCGGCGATGATGATGCCCTGTTCGCGGGCGAGCGCCTCGCCGAGCGTATAGACCGCGCGCGTCATGCTCTCCAGCGTGTAGGCCGTCTCGTCGCCGACCACCTCGCGCATCCGCGCGATCGTGATGTTCTCGTCATGGCCGGTTTCGGCCTTGGTCGCCGGGCTGAAGATCGCGGGCTCCAGCTTCTGGCTTTCGAGCAGGCCCGCAGGCAACGGCTCGCCGGCGAGCGTGCCGCTCGCCGCGTATTCCTTCCAGGCCGAGCCGGAGAGATAGCCGCGGATCACGCATTCGATCGGAAACACGGTGGTGCGCTTGCACAGCATCGCCCGCCCGAGGATCTCGTCGCGATGCGGCTGCAGCGTCGGCACCTCGACGATGATCTCGTCGGTGTCGGCCGAGATCATGTGGTGATGCACGACGCCCTCGAGCGCATTGAACCAGTAGGCCGAGATCTGCGTCAGCACCGCGCCCTTCATCGGGATGGTTTCGTTCATCACCACGTCGAAGGCGGAGATGCGGTCGGTGGTGAGCAGCAGCACGCGGTCGTCACCGACGGCATAGATGTCGCGGACCTTGCCGCGGCCGATTTTCGGGAGCGGCAGATTGCTGGTGAGGAGCGTGGTCATCGTGCGGGGCTTTCGAAACGGGAGCGTTGCGCTCTCAATAGCCTATTCCGGCAGCGGAATGAACTCGTGCTCCTGGGGAACGGCGGCGAAGCGGCCGGTTTTCCAGTCCTGCTTGGCCTGCTCGATGCGCTCCTTGCTGGAGGAGACGAAATTCCACCACACGTGGCGCGGCCCTTCCAGCGCGTCGCCGCCGAGGAACATCATCCGGGTCGGCTTGACCGTGCGCACGCTGATGGCGTCCCCAGGGCGGAAGACCAGCAGCCGCGGTCCTTCGTGGCGTTCGCGCGCGATCTCGACCTCGCCGTCGACGATATAGATCGCGCGCTCCTCGTGGTCGGGATCGAGCGGCACGACCGTGCCGGCCTGCGCGGTGACCTCGACATAGAACCAGGGCGAGACCATCGTCACCGGCGAGGCCGCGCCGAACGCGCGGCCGGCGATGATGCGCGCGGAGAAGCCGGTGTCGCTGACCGTCGGCAGCGCGTCGGCCGCATAATGCTGGAAGCTAGGCGCGATCTCTTCGGATTCGACCGGCAGCGCGATCCAGCTCTGCAGGCCCAGCATCTTCTGCCCGTTCTGCCGCTGCAGGTCGGGTGTGCGCTCGGAATGCGCGATGCCGCGGCCCGCCGTCATCAGGTTCATCGCGCCGGGCTGGATCTCCCGCACGTTGCCCTCGCTGTCGCGATGCATGATGGCGCCGTCGAACAGATAGGTGACGGTGGCAAGGCCGATATGCGGATGCGGCCGCACGTCCATGCCCTTGCCGGACATGAACTGCACCGGGCCGAAATGATCGAAGAAGATGAACGGCCCGACCATCTGCCGCTGGCCGTGCGGCAGCGCGCGGCGCACCGCAAAGCCGTCGCCGAGATCGCGGGTGCGCGGCACGATGACGTGCTCCAGCGCATCGCACGAGGTGGGATCGCCGAACTCGGGATCGATCGATGGCTGCCAGCTCATGGGACGCTCCTGAAATGTGGTCGCGCGAGCTTAGCAGCTTCGCGAAGGCGAGGGCAGGGCACGAGGTCGCGGTGCTTGCGCGATTTGAACGAAGCGAAGCTCCGGCCTAGAGTTCCGGCGCTGACAACGGACCCATGACGATGACGCTCGAAAGCCTCGATCTCGCGCTTCGCGCCGCCGCCATCGCGCTGCTGGCCGTGCTCGCCGTCTCGCTGGGACGCGATCTCGGCAGGCAATGGCGCGGCCGGCTCGCGATCGCGCTGGCGCTGGGCTCGGCCGCGCATGCCGCGACCTTCAACATCGGCGGCACGGCTGCGCCATCGCTCGCTTCCGCGCCGCTGATTGCGCTGGCGACCGCCGATATCGTCGTGCTCTGGCTGTTCTGCCGCGCGCTGTTCGACGACGGCTTTATGTTGCGTTGGCTGCACGGCCTGATCTGGCTCGCGGTGTTCGGCTTCAGCCTGCTGAGCTGTCTCGTGCTGGGGCCTGCCGGACATGCACGGCTCGTGATCGTCGCCAATAATGTGCTGGCTCTCGGCTTCCTTGGCCTGACCTTGGCGCAGACCATCCGCTCCTGGGCGGCGGACCTCGTCGAGGGGCGGCGGCGCATCCGCGCCTTCGTCGTGATCGCGGCGCTATCCTACGGTGGTGTCAATGCGCTGCTGCAGATGGCGTCCGCCGGCAGCGGCCCGTCGGAGCTCGCCAATGTGGTCAATGCGGCGATGTTCTTGGTCGTGGTCGGCGCCGTTGCGCTGATGCTGCTCAAGGTCGGTGCCGGCGATGTGCTCGCGCCGGAGGCGCCACCGGCCGCGGCGCTCGAAGCGGTGGCTCCGAAAGCCGCCGACCGCAGGCTGGTCGATTCGCTGATGCGGCTGATGGCGGACGAGCGGGTCTATCGTCAGGAGAACGTCACGATCGGCATGCTGGCGACGAAGCTCTCCATTCCTGAATACCGGCTGCGGCGGCTGATCAATGGCGAGCTCGGCTACCGCAACTTCAATACCTTCCTCAACGCCCACCGCATCGAGGAGGCCAAGGCCGCGCTCGCCGATCCTGCCCAGGCCGAGGTGCCCGTGATCACCATCGCGATGGACGCCGGGTTCCAGTCGCTTGGGCCCTTCAACCGCGCCTTCAAGGCGGTGACCGGGGTGACGCCGACCGAATACCGGCGCATGAGGCTGTCGGCGGCGTGATCTGTTCAGCCTTGAAACTGCAGAGGAATTCCAAAATCGGCGAGATCCCGGCGATTCTCGGCTGGGATGATTTCCGAAATCGGCGAGCGCCTGGGCCGCAGCCGCAGTCCGGTCCGGCAGATCCAACTGCCGGAGCTCCTCATGACTCGCCGCCTGCTGATCGCTCTCGTTGCCACCACCGCGCTAGCCGCCCTGGCTGTCGGCAGCGCCCGGGCGCGCGACGTGCCCCAGGTGGCGACAGGCTTCATCGCCAGCGTGCTGTGCTCGGAGACCTTCGTCTCCGGTCTCGACCCGGACCGCACGCTCTCCGAGACGCGGGCCGCGATGCCCGGCGCCGGCCTGCTGAGCTGGGCGATGGATGTCCGCGTCGATCGCGCCGCCAAGGACGTCACCGTGACGCTGCTCGGGCTCGGTCGCAGCCATGCGGTGTTTCGCGACGGGCTCGGCTGCCATATGGATCATGGCGAGAGTCCGGACTGGCCGGCCATCCGGCCGTCCCAGCCGGCCTTGCTGCCCGGCACCGCTCTGCCGCACGGCGTGGCGCCGGTGACACCGGCGCTGACTGCGGCGCTCGATCGCGCCTTTGCCGAGCCGGAGGTGCCGCCGTTCCGGCGCACCCATGCCGTCGTGGTGATGAAGGACGGCAAGGTCATCGCCGAACGCTACGCGCCGGGCTTTGCGGTCGACACGCCGCTGCTCGGCTTCTCCGCGACCAAGTCGATGACCGCGACCTTGATCGGCATTCTCGTCCGCCAGGGCAAGCTCGCGCTGCATGCGCCCGCGCCCATCGCGGCGTGGCGCGACGACAAAGATCCGCGCCACGCCATCACCGTCGATCACCTTTTGCGCCACACCGCAGGCCTCGCGCTCGGCAGCTCGCTGCAGGCCTCACTGTTGTCGGCGCTCGAGCCGGTCAACCGCATGAAGTTCGTCGAAGCGGATCGCGCCGCCTTCGCCGAGTCGATGCCGCTCGAAACCCCGCCGGGCGCGGCCTGGAACTATCACGATGGCAACACCATCATCCTTTCCCATCTCATCCGCGGTGCCGCCGGCGGCAGCGCCGCGGACGTGCTGCGTTTTGCGCATCGCGAGCTGTTCGATCCGCTCGGCATGACCAGCGTCACCCTCGAATTCGATGCCGCCGGCACACCGGAGGGATCGAGCCAGATGCTGGCCTCGGCGCGCGACTGGGCGCGACTCGGCCAGCTGTATCTCGACGACGGCGTCGTGGCTGGCCGCCGCATCCTGCCCGCCGGCTGGGTCGCGTATGTCAGCGCGCCGACACCCGGCGCGTTCGTCGGCCTCGGCGCCGGCTTCTGGACCAATCGCGGCGACAGCTTTGGTGCCAACTACCGCATCTCCCACGGCTGGCCGCGCGACGCGGTCTTCGCCAAGGGCACGCTTGGCCAATATGTCATCGTCATCCCCTCCGAGCGTCTCGTCATTGCGCGTTTCGGGCGCACCGTGAACTGGCCGCCGGAGGCCGACGGCGTGGCGCAGCTCGTGAGCGACGTGATCGCGGCGACCCATGGGGAATGACGCATGCGCTACGCTCTCCCCAGCGCGGTGGCCTGCGCGACACGTTCGAACCGCTCCAGCGACAGGATCGCATCGGCGAAGCTCTGCGCGCGGTTGCTCAGCACCGGCCGGGCGAGCGTCAGAAACTTGTCGCTCATCGCCTGCGCCGAGGGGAACGAGGTCGGCTCGCCCGAGGGATCGTCGTGCAGCCGCTCGTGCACGCCGTCTTCCGTGGTGATGGTGACGCGCGCGCCGAACGGATGGCTGCGGCCGACCTCCAGCCTGTCGTCCTGCACGACATCGAACTTGTCGGCGAGCGCATTGATCGCGGTGTCACCCAGCCTGACGTAGTCGTCCCAGCCGAAGCGGCCCTGGTCGAGCGCCAGCGCGCCGGTGAAGAACATCGAGAACTGGCCGCCGACGATCGAGGTCGGATGGCGCTTGGTGGCGGCATCGCCCGTCAGGGTGATGCCGTTGCGATGCAGGCCGATCTCGACGCGTTTGACCTGGTCCGGCGTCAGATTGTGCTCGCGGCGCAAGGCGATGATGGCGTCGATCGCGGCATGGGTATAGCGGCAGCTCGGATACGGCTTCACGCCGATCTTCATCGTCTCATAGGTGGAGCCGAGCCCGGCGACCGCCTTGTCGTGATGCGGCGTGTCGGTGTAGCCGACGAGGAGGCCGTGCTTGCCCTCGACGGATTCGATCGCGCCGACGAAGTCGTTCTTGGCGAGCGTCGCCGCGATCACGCCGTTCATCGCCGACGCGCCGACCTGATAGCGCTTGTTCCAGGCGCCGTTGACGAGAAACTGCAGCGAGCCCGCGGCCTGGCTGCCGGACACGCCGAAGGCGTAGATCAACTGCTGCTCCGACAGGCCGAACAGCTTGCCGGCAGCGGCGGCCGCGCCATAGGTGCCGGCGGTCGCCGTCGGGTGGAAGCCGCGGGCATAATGCGAGGTCGGATCGAGCGCGTTGCCGAGCCGGCAGCACACCTCGTAGCCGGCGACGATGGCGGTCAGCACCTCGCAGCCGGACGCGCCGACCATCTCGCCGACGGCGAACGCGGCCGGCACCACCGGCGCGCTCGGATGCAGCGAGGAATCGGCGTGGGTGTCGTCGAAATCGAGCGAATGGCCCATCGTTCCGTTGAGCAGCGCCGCCACCGCCGGCGTCCAGGTTCTGTTGTCGCCGAATACGGTCGCCTCGCCCGCCGCATCGAGCTTCAGCGCCGCCAGCATCTTGACGATGGACGGCGTCGATTCCGCCTCGCGCCGGGCCCGGATGGCGCTGCCGAGGAAGTCGAGCGTCAGCACCTTGGCGCGGTCGAGCACCTCGGGCGGGATATCGTCATATTTCAGCTCCGCGACATAGGCGGCGAGCGTTGCGGTTTCCTGGGCCATCGTGTTTCCTCGCATCGTTGCAATGACCGTAGGCAAGCCGATTCCGCCTTTCAAGCCGGTTCGGCCGGGTGGGGAGCTGCCATGCCGGGATCGCGCTGGTGCTGTTCGAGGTGAGCGACTGATGATGTCCTTGAAGCGGCTGTTCGGCCGGTTGCGCGCCCGCAAGGCGCCGATGTCGCTGGCGGTTCGCGGCACGGTGGCGGCGACGCTTGCCTTCGCCATCGCCACGGCTTTTCAATTGAAGCTGCCGCTGTGGGCGGTGCTGACGTCGTTGATCGTGACGCAAGGCAGCGTGGGGCGCTCGCTGAAGGCAACGCGCGACTACATGTTCGGTACCATCGGCGGTGCCATCTATGGCGGCGCCATCACGGTCTTCATCCCGCATTCGGGCGAGCTGCAACTGCTCGGCATGCTGATCCTGGCGGTGACGCCGCTCGCTTTCGTCGCCGCGATCAATCCCAGCCTCAACGCCGCCACCGTGACGGCGGTCATCGTGCTGCTGGTGCCGACGATGGGCCATCTCGATCCGCTCGGCTCGGCGATCGACCGCGTGTTCGAGGTCGCGGTCGGCGCGCTGACCGGCCTCGCCGTATCGTTCATCGTGTTGCCGTCGCGCGCGCATGTGCAGATGCGTGCCGCGGCGGGGCGTCTGCTCGAACTGATTGCAGCTGCCTTCACCGAGCTGCTGGCCGGCCTGTCGCGCGGCCGCGACAACGACGCGCTGCATCAGATTCAGGACGGCATCGGCACCGCCCTGACCGAGTTGAACGCGACCGGCGCCGAGGCCGAGCGGGAGCGCTCGGCGTGGCTGTCCTCCGGCGCCGATACGGGTCCGCTGCTGCGGACCATCCTGCGCCTGCGCCACGACGTCGTGATGATCGGCCGTGCCAGCGTGGTGCCGCTGCCATCCGAGCTGCAGGCGCGCTTGTCGGGACCGGTGGCGCGCGTCAGCGATGCCATCGCGAGCTATCTGCGCGGCTGTGCCGCGGCAATCCGCAACGGCTCCGGTCCGCCGGCGATCTGGCCGATCCACGTCGCGGTGAAGGCCTATGCGGAAGAGGTCGCCGCCGTCCGCAGCGACGGTCTCACGCGGGGCCTGCCGGGTGACGCCGCCGAGCGCTTCTTCGCGCTCGGCTTCTCGCTGGAGCAGATGCGTCAGAACCTGATCGACCTCGAGCGCGTCGTTGCCGAATGGGCGGGCGCGTCGACCGGGAAGCCGCATCGACCGGAGCGCGACGAGACGCCGGATACAGCGGGGGCCTGATCTCCTCATCGCGACAACCGCAGGAAGCGCAGCACCAGCAGGGCCGCATAGATGGCGGTGCCGATCGACAGCCCGATCCAGATTCCGATCGCGCCGAGCTTGGTGTGCAGGCCAAGCACGTAGGATGCGGGAAAGCCGATCAGCCAATAGCCGAGCACGGCGAGCAGCAGCGGCACGCGCGTGTCCTTGATGCCGCGCAGCGCGCCGACCGCGATGGTTTGCAGCGCATCGGTGATGAAGAAGGTCGTGCCGACCAGGAGCAGCGTGGCGGCGAGTGCCGCAGTCGCCGCGGCATCGGCGAGGCCGGCGCCAAGAAACAGCTGCACGATCTCGAACCGCGCGAGAATGATGCCGAGCGTGAACAGCATGGCAAGGACGAGGCCGAGCAGCATCGCCATCAGGCCGGCGCGGCGCACACCGTGCGCATCGTTGCGGCCGGCCGCATGACCGACGCGCACCGTCGCGGCCATGCTGATGCCGAACGGCACCATGAACAGGATCGCCGTGATCTGCAGTGCAATCTGATGCGCGGCGAGAGCGGCCGTGCTGATCAGTCCCATCAGGATCGCCGCCGCCGAGAACAAGCCATATTCGAGCAGGAACGACAGCGAGATCGGCGCGCCGATGATCAGGAGCTGCCGCATCAGCCGCCAGTCGATGCGCCCGAGCCGGGCCAGGACATGATAGTCGCGGAACGGCGGGCGCAACGCGGCGAACCACAGACCGGCAAGAAACGTTCCCAGGTTGACGGTCGAGGTGGCGAGGCCGACGCCGGTCAGGCCGAGCTGCGGAAAACCCCAGTGGCCGTAGAGCAGCGGATAGACCAGCAGCGCGTTGAGCGGGATCGCGGCCAAGGTGATCCAAAGCACGGGCTCAGGGCGGTTGACGGCGCCCATGAAGCTGCGCAGCGCCAGGAACCACAGCATCGGCGCAATGCCCCAGGCGAGACCGGCGAGATAGTCCTGCGCGAGATGCGCCACGACCGGCGCCTGTCCGAGTGCGAGCAGGATGACTTCGCCGTTCAGCGCGATCAGCATGATCGGCAACGCGATGAACAGCCCGGCCCACAGCCCGACGCGCAGCGCCCGCCGGACCAGCCCGGCATCGGCCGCGCCGAACGCCTGCGCGGCGAGCGGCGCCACCGCGGACATCAGACCCATGCCGAAGGTCGAGCCGACGAAGTAGACGGTGCCCGCTAACGCGGCCGCTGCAACGGCATCGCCGCCGAGACGGCCGATGAAGGCGAGATCAGTCGACATCATCGCGATCTGCGACAGCTGCGTCAGCGCCATCGGCGCGGCGAGGCGGACCGTCTCCCAGAGTTCGAGCGCGAGAGAAGGTGTCGGCGCCGCCGGCGGCGGCGCGTGGTCGGTTCCGGCTGTGGAGGTCATGATCGAGGCTATAGCAGTCCCCGCAGTATCGTGCACATCACGCCGTCGTCGTCATGGGCGGTGCGAGATGCGAGCGACGCGGCAACATCATCGTTAGAGCTTGGGTTCGCGACGTCGGCCATCGCGGACTGCTCTCGTGCCGAACCAGATCGGATCGGACGGCCACACACGTTCCCGCGGCACGGCATGCCCGGGTGATGCTCGATTTGCTCCCCTCGAACAGGAAGAGGGGCAGGGAAGGCCGGGTGCTTGACCACACCCATGGCCCGCCTGCAAAAGAAGTAGCAGGCGGCAGTCACCACAGGTGGGCCGCACATCCGGCCTTCCCTGCGCCATGGTTGGAACGGCTTATACGTACTCTCCCCGGGGACCGAGCTTGTTTGCCCCCGTCACCTTGCGGATCGCCCGCCGGCTTGACCTCAGCATCGGGAGGCCAGGACCATACGATTTCGCCGTACACGGCCGCTCCTTCGTCCACGCGCCAGCCTCGAGGAAACCTCAAGTGCGCGCTGTGAGCCGCCGCATCCATCGCATCCCACCCTCAACGTCCGTGACGATCGCGAAGCGCCCCTCTCATGAGGACGGGATGGGTGTAGTATTTCCGATTTTCGGAAGTAAAGCAAGCGGAAAGTTTAGGCCAGATGATCTCGATCGGACCATGTGTCTGAGGTGGCTATCGAAATCAATGTTTGCACGCGGCCCGCTCTCAGCTGACGAGCCGAGTGTAGCGCACACGTCAGCCGTCCATGTGGGCGCGGAGCGCTTTGGAGCCGCGGAGCTCCACGATCAAGATGTGCTCCTGGTCGGTTCGCGAAGCGAACGACATATCCCAATCAGCAGGTCCTGCGTTCAGCAGCGGAACCGAAAAGCTGTTGAGTACGAATTCCGTGTCGAACGAAGCTTCGAGCGGTTTGCCGAACCAATGCTCGTAAGTCGCGCGCGCGACATGATCGATGTTGTGGATGATGTCGGTGTAGTCGCGTTCAACCCAGGCGAAGAACTCGCGCTGTTGTTGGTCGGGCGCCAGCCGCTCGCCAGGCGCATCAATGAAGATCTCGATCTCGGTCTGCGTTGGTGAGAACTGCCGCTTTGCTTCCCAGTAGGATCCCATCGAGACGAGATGTCCAAAGAACGCGTCGTCAATTTCAACCCGCCTCATGATCAGTTCGCTGAACAGCCTGCGTATCAGGCCCATCTGATCGCCCCCTGACGCACAATGCGCCTTGCCTTCATTTTTCAAAGCAAGCCGAATTGCGCAAGAGCATCGCGCGCCTGCTGATCCAGTCCTTCCCGTCTTTCGTCCTCGCTCGGCGTGCTGCAAAGCCGCCTGAGCTCAGGGAGAAACTGGAGAGCAACGTCCTCGGGAAGGAACGGGATGAGCAGCTGGAGTATCCAATACTTCCAAACGGCATCGTCGGAATTCAAGACATGCCAGATGTGCGGTGCCATCGGCGCGCCGATCGAAGCGAGGAAGGGGGCGAGAATGTGCGCCACCGGCCAATTGTAGTCCTTTAGCCACGCCGTCAGCTCGGGAAGGATTGGCGCGACGGCCGGGTAGCCGGCCTGCACGGCTGCCCGCGCACGATCGAGGTCGGCCTTTCCCTTTGGGGTGAGCTGATGGATATCGTCCATGATGAGTCTCGGTAAAGACAGATTGATGAACTTCTGCGGGCTGTTCTGGCGAAGATGATCGCGCTATGCTGGCACGCGCTTCGCGAGAGTCACGGGCGGCGAGTTGGAGTATGTGCAGGCCTCGCTGAACCAGATCGCACCCGTGCTACATGTGCTGCTGGTGGCCGAGCAGGTCTTGGCTCTCGGGATCGATTTGCGCCAGGAGGCCGCGGGGTCAGGCGGGCGCTGCGACCTGCCGGAGCATTGTCTTCACCACCAGCCGGTGAAACGGCATGATGGCGGCGAGATAGAAGCGGCCGAGCGTGTTGTGCGTGTGCACCAACGTGGTCGCGGTCACCTGCGAGGCCTTGCCAATGGGACTGACCTCGGACCTGACGTCGACCACGACACGAAAATCCAGATGCTTGTCGTCGAAGCCGAGCACGATTCGTTGCGGCGTTTCGTCGACGACCGGAAACATCCCGATCAGAGGACGTGGGTTGTCTGGGTCCGCGCCCGAGGTCTTCAGACCGAAGGGCCTGACCAGCAGGTTGCGAAGCTTCAGGAGCGCCGCCATCCACCAGGGGGCGTGGCCGAGCATGCGCTCGGCCGCCGTGCGGGCATCGATGTCCGGCTCGTCAATCGTGATGCGAAAGGCATCGGCGAACTCCGCGCCCGCGAGCCATCTGGTACGGTCGATGTTGGGAGTGATCTCGCTGATGGCCATGTGCAGTGAGCCTCACATGTCACGGTTGTGCCCGCGCTGTGCGCGATGCGGAGCATCATCGCACGCTCATGTTCGCGAAGCCAGCGCGCGAATGGCATAGCGCTACGGCCGGTCATTCGTCATTGCTTCGCTTCGCGCCTCACTCGCAACGACGTCGGAGAAATGCTGCGTGAATGGCGCTACCGCCCGCGTTCCGGCACGCGCGTGATCTTGGCGCCGAGCGCGTTCAGCCGCTCGTCGATGCGCTCGTAGCCGCGCTCGATCTGGTCGGCATTGTCGATATACGAGGTCCCCTCGGCGCACAGCGCGGCCAGCAGCATGGCCATGCCGGCGCGGATGTCGGGGGAGACGACGCGGGCGCCGCGCAGGCGGCTCGGGCCGGCGACGATGGCGCGGTGCGGGTCGCACAGCACGATGCGCGCGCCCATCGAGATCAGCTTGTCGACGAAGAACATCCGCGACTCGAACATCTTCTCGAACATCAGGATCACGCCCTCGCATTGCGTGGCGGTGACGAGTGCGATCGACATCAGGTCGGCGGGAAAGGCCGGCCAGGGCTGGTCCTCCAGCTTCGGCACGTGGCCGCCGAAATCGTCCTTGATCCGCAGCGTCTGCTCCGAGGGCACGATGAGGTCGTCGCCGGCAACCTCGCAGACGATGCCGAGCCGCTCGAAGCCCATGCGGATCGAGCGTAGATGCTCGGTGCCGGCGCGCACGATGCGTAAGGGAGAGCGCGTCACGGCGGCAAGGCCGATCAGCGAGCCGACCTCGATGTGATCGGGCTGGATCGAGTAGCTCGCCTGGCCCAGCGTGCTGGCGCCATGGATCACCATCGTGTTGGTGCCGATGCCCTCGATGTTGGCCCCGAGCGCGACCAGGAAATGCGCAAGGTCCTGAACGTGCGGCTCGGAGGCGGCGTTGCGCAAGTAAGTCGTGCCGTGGGCGGCCACCGCGGCCACCAGCGCGTTCTCGGTCGCGGTGACACTGGGCTCGTCGAGGAAGACGTCGGCGCCCTTGAGGCCGGAGGCGCGCAGCTCGATCTTGTCGGTCGCGGTGACGGTGGCGCCGAGCTGCTCGAAGGCGAGGAAATGCGTGTCGAGGCGGCGGCGGCCGATGACGTCGCCGCCTGGCGGCGGCAGCGCCACTTCGCCGCAGCGGGCGAGCAGGGGCCCTGCCAGCAGGATCGACGCGCGGATGCGCGCGCAGAGGTCCGGATCGAGGTCCGCGGCGCGGATCTCCTTGGCATGGATCGTGAGCCTGTTCCGGCCGCGCCATTCGGCGGAGGCGCCGACCGAGCGCACCAGCTCGACCAGCGTCTCGGTGTCGCGGATGCGAGGCACGTTGTCGAGCGTGACCGGATGCTCGGTCAGCAGCGCGGCGGCGATGATCGGCAGGGCGGCGTTCTTGTTGCCGGACGGCTCGATCGCGCCCTTGAGCCGGTGACCCCCCTCGACGATGTATTGAATGGGCGCCATGCGCGAAAAGTCCGTTCTGAGATGGTGATTCGCCCGGGGACCGGCGAAAGCGGAACATCGATCTTCAACGGAATTAACACGGAAGGGACGGGCAGGCCACTGCTCCGCAGACTCAGGGTACGCCTGGTCGTCTATCGCGCCAGTGCGCGGTATCCTCGGGCTGGACGTCGCGACTACACGTCCACGTTCGCCGAAAGCGAGTTGTCCTGGATGAACTCGCGGCGCGGCTCGACCACGTCGCCCATCAGCTTGGTGAAGATGTCGTCGGCCTCGTCGACCTCCTTGACCTTCACCTGCAGCAGGGTGCGCGCGTCGGTGTCGAGCGTGGTCTCCCAGAGCTGTTGCGGGTTCATCTCGCCGAGGCCTTTGTAACGCTGCATGTTGATGCCCTTGCGGCCGGCATCGGTGACCGCCTCGAACAAATCGACCGGGCCATGGATCACGGTCTGGACGTCGCCACGGCGCAAGGCGCCGGGCTTCGCATAGGCCTCCTGCAGGCGGGCCGCATATTCGTCCAGCTTGCGGGCATCGACGGACGCGAGCAATGCGTCGTCGATGACTGCGACGTCCTTGACGCCCCGCACGGTGCGCTCGAAGGTGAAGCCCTGGCCCTCGACGAAGTGGCCGATCCAGCCGCGCTCGACCTCGTCGGCCAGCACGTCGAGCCGTTTTGCGATGTAGGCGGCCGCGGCGTCCGCCGTCGGGATATCGCGGGTGATGTCGGGGCGCAGGACGCCGGCGATCGCGGCCTGCTCGACGACCTTGCGGTCGTAGCGCGTGTGCAGGTTGCGCAGGATGTTGCGGACGAGACGCGCTTCCTCGACCAGCGCCAGGAGGTCGCGGCCCTTGCGCTCCTCGCCTTCCGCCGTCTTGAACACGCAATCGTCAAGGCCGGTACCGATCAAATAGTCTTCCAGCGCGCGCTCGTCCTTCAGGTACTGCTCGGACTTACCGCGCGTCACTTTGTAGAGCGGCGGCTGGGCGATGTAGAGGTGGCCGCGATCGATGATCTCGCGCATCTGGCGGTAGAAGAAGGTCAGCAGCAGCGTGCGGATGTGGGCGCCGTCGACGTCGGCGTCCGTCATCACGATGATCTTGTGATAGCGCAGCTTGTCGATCGAGAACTCGTCGCTGATGCCGGTGCCGAGCGCGGTGATCAGGGTGCCGATCTGCTCGCTCGACAGCATCTTGTCGGGGCGCACGCGCTCGACATTGAGGATCTTGCCGCGCAGCGGCAGCACCGCCTGGAACTCGCGGTTGCGGCCCTGCTTGGCGCTGCCGCCGGCCGAGTCACCCTCGACGATGAAGAGCTCGGACTTGGCCGGATCCTTCTCCTGGCAGTCGGCGAGCTTGCCGGGCAGCGAGGAGACGCTGAGCGGGCTCTTGCGGGTCAGCTCGCGCGCCTTGCGCGCGGCTTCGCGTGCCGCCGCGGCCTGGATCACCTTGCCGACGATCGTCTTGGCCTCGCCCGGATGCTCCTCGAACCAGGCGGCGAGCGCCTCGTTCAACACGTTCTCGACCACGGGCCGCACCTCCGAGGACACCAGCTTGTCCTTGGTCTGCGACGAGAATTTCGGATCCGGCACCTTCACGGAAAGAACGGCGGTGAGACCCTCGCGACAGTCGTCGCCGGTCAGCGCGATCTTTTCCTTCTTCGCATTGGCCTCGGCGTAGCCGTTGACCTGGCGCGTCAGCGCGCCGCGAAAACCGGCGAGATGCGTGCCGCCGTCACGCTGCGGAATGTTGTTGGTGAAGCACAGCACGTTCTCATGATAGCTGTCGTTCCACCACAGCGCCGCTTCCACGGTGATGCCGTTGACCTCCGAGCGCACCATGATCGGTGCCGGGACGATCGCTTTCTTGTTGCGGTCGAGATATTTGACGAACTCCTCCACGCCGCCGTCGTAGCGCATCTCTTCGCGCTTCTCGACCGCGTGGCGCATGTCGGAGAGCACGATGTTGACGCCGGAATTGAGGAAGGCGAGCTCGCGCAGGCGATGCTCGAGCGTGGCGTAGTCGTATTCGACGTTCTTGAACGTCTCCGTCGAGGCGAGGAACGTCACCTCGGTGCCGCGCTTGCCCTTGGCCTCGCCGACCACCTTCAGCGGCGCAATCGCGTCGCCATGGGCGAACTCGATGAGATGCTCCTTGTTGTCGCGCCAGACCCGCAGCTGCAGCTTGCTCGACAGCGCGTTGACCACGGAGACGCCGACGCCGTGCAGACCGCCGGACACCTTGTAGGAGTTCTGGTCGAACTTTCCGCCGGCATGCAGCTGGGTCATGATGACCTCGGCGGCGGACACGCCTTCGCCCTTGTGGATGTCGACCGGAATGCCGCGGCCGTCGTCGCGCACGGTGACAGAATTGTCCGGATTGAGCACCACCTCGACCGCAGTGGCGTGACCAGCCAGCGCCTCGTCGATCGCGTTGTCGACGACCTCGTAGACCATGTGATGCAGGCCGGAGCCGTCGTCGGTATCGCCGATATACATGCCCGGGCGCTTGCGCACGGCATCCAGGCCCTTCAACACCCGGATCGATTCTGCGCCGTACTCGTTCGCGGTTGCAGGCTCGTTGTCGGCGATGGTTTGCCGGGCGGGTTCGGTCATGTGGGGCCTTCGGAAGGGGTGGTCGAATCGGCATCGCAGATCGCATGCCGAGAGCGCTCTTTCTCTCACGAAAGAAGCCACGCGCCTAGCGCAAAGTGGTACTTCGTAAGACATTGAAGAGATAGCGCTTTTTAACGGTTTTTCAAGGCCTGGCGAGGGTCGTTTTCGTCCCCTCCGAAAGCCGGATTCAGGCCCTTCTCGCGGCTGGTTTTGAGGCGTGCAGCGGGGCGCTTTCGCGTGCGATTCAAGGCACGAGTCACGCGTGACGCGGCAGGCGCCTCCTCAGTAGAGCGGTAGCGGCAGGGCGGTGCCACCAGGGCCAACCATCAGGCCCCAGGCATCTCCGGCGGCGAGCTCCAGCGTGTCGATCACGGCGGGCCGCCGGGCGATCTTCAGTCGCCGACCTTGCCGAGCACGGGCGTCGCTCTGGCTCTCGGCAGGGATGTGGGGCTCGTCGCCGAGCGCTTGGGCGCCGGCAGGTGCCTGCCGTCCAACGACAGCTCCTTGAACCGGCGAACTGACAGGTTCAGCGGCGGAGCGAGTTACCGCCGCGCGCTGATCCGCCCCGCCTCGACGTCGAAGATCTCGCCGAGCTCGCGTAGTTCGGCAAACGCCGCGGGATCGGCGCCGGTCAGCCATACCTGGGCACCGAGCGTGCCCAGCTCGGCGAACAAAGCGGTGCGGCGGCCGGGATCGAGATGGGCGACGATCTCGTCGAGCAGCAGCATCGGCACGATGCCGGTGGTCTCGGCCACCAGCGTCGCATGCGCAAGGATGAGGCCGATCAGCAGCGCCTTCTGCTCGCCGGTCGACGCGTCGCGCGCCGGCATGTTCTTCGGCGCATAGACGACATGGAGATCGGTCAGATGCGGGCCGTCGAGCGTGCGGCCGGCGGCGGCATCGCGCGCGCGATTGTCGCGCAGGACAGCGCGATAGCGGTCCTCCACCGCGAGCGCGGGTTCGGTCAGCAGCGCATTCTCCATCCAGCCGTCGAGCGCAATCTCGGCGGACGGGAACGCGGAGGCAGCACCGCGCTGACGCAGCATCGCAGCGAGCTTCACCGCGGTCTGGCCGCGGCTGGCAGCGACGGCGACCGCGAGCTCCGCAGTCTCGCGCTCGATGGCGTCACACCAATGGTCGTCGAAATTGCGCACCTCGAGCAGCCGGTTGCGCGAGCGCAACGAGCGCTCCAGCGCCGACACCCGGCTCGAATGCGCGCTGTCGATCGCCAGCACCAGGCGGTCGAAGAAGCGCCGTCGCTCCGATGCCGCGCCCATGAACAGGCCGTCCATCGAAGGCGTCAGCCACACCATGCGGATGTGGTCGCCGAAGGCGGCCGCCGAGCCGACCGGCTCGCGGTCGATGCGGCAGCGGCGCGTGGTGTTCGCATCGCTGCGCGGCGGCTCGATGCCGGTGCCGAAGGTCGTCAGCCCCAGCGCGCCCTCGACCTCCGCCGAGACCGCCCACGACCCGTCGCCCTGGTTGTCGGCGACGTCCTCCAGGGTGGCGCGGCGCAGGCCGCGGCCCGGCGCGAAGAACGAGATCGCCTCCAGGCAATTGGTCTTGCCGGCGCCGTTGGCCCCGACCAGCGCGACCATGTCCGCCTGCACGCTGACGCTGGCAGCGCGATAGCTGCGAAAATGCGTCAGCGCGAGGCGGTTGATGCGGGAGGGGGTCATCGGGAGGAGCTGGGACCTTGATTCGTCATTGCCGGGCTTGACCCGGCAATCCATCGTCCGCGTCAGCGGACTATTTCATCATATGGATCGCGCCAGTCAGGATTGCTCGCGACGATCAGGTCGATCTTCCATTCTCGCGACCAGTGCTTGATATTCTTCTCACGCTGCAGCGCCGCCGCGATTGTTTCATGCGCCTCGAAATAGACGAGGCGCTTGATGCCATAGCGGCGCGTAAAGCTCTCGGCGAGACCTTCGCGGTGCTCATAGACGCGCCGGACGAGATCATTGGTCACGCCGACATACAGCGTGCCGCCCGGCTTGCTCGCGAGAGTGTAAACCCAGTAGGCCATTTGTAAGGATGGATGGCCGGGTCAAGCCCGGCCATGACGGGTTAAACTCGATCTCGCAGCAGTCTCGCCTCACACCCGCATCGGCATCAGCACATACAGCGCGTTGCGGTTGTCGCGGTCCTGGATCAGGGTCGGCGAGCCCGGATCGGCGAGCCGGAGCACGGCGACCTCGCCCTCGATCTGCGCGGCGATGTCGAGCAGATAGCGCGAGTTGAAGCCGATATCGAGCGCGTCCGAGGCGTACTCGACCTCGAGCTCTTCGGTCGCGCTGCCGGAATCCGGGTTGGTGACGGAGAGCACCAGCTTGCCGGGGGAGAGGGCGAGCTTCACGGCGCGGCCGCGCTCGGAGGAAATGGTGGAGACGCGGTCGACGGCGGCGGCGAAATCGGCCTTGTCGACGACCAGCTCCTTGTCGTTGTTCTGCGGAATGACCCGGCCATAGTCCGGGAAGGTGCCGTCGATCAGCTTCGAGGTCAGCACCACCTGTCCCAGCGTGAAGCGGATCTTGCCTTGCGACAGCTCGATCCTGATCTCGCTGTCATTGTCCTCGATCAGCCGCTGCACTTCGCCGACGGTCTTGCGCGGCACGATCACGCCCGGCATCTCGGCGGCGCCGGCAGGCTGGGGCAGGTCGACCTGGGCGAGGCGGTGGCCGTCGGTTGCAACCGCGCGCAGGGTCGGCTGCTTGGCGGTGCCGCCGGCGTGCAGATAGATGCCGTTCAGGTAATAGCGCGTCTCCTCGGTGGAGATCGCGAACTGCGTGCGGTCGATCAGGCTCTTGACGTCCTTGGCGGGAACCCCGAACGCATGCGTCATGTCGCCCGCGGCGAGATCCGGGAAGTCGCTCTCCGGCAGGGTCTGCAAGGTGAACTTGGAGCGGCCGGCGCGGATCGCGAGCACTGCGCGCTCGCCGTCGCTCTCCAGCACGATCTGCGAGCCGTCCGGCAGCTTGCGGACGATGTCGTAGAACATGTGCGCCGGAACGGTGGTTGAGCCCGCGGTGGCAGTCTCGGCGGCCAGGGTTTCCGTCACTTCGAGATCGAGATCGGTCGCGCGCAGCGACAGCCGGGCATTCTCGGCGCGGACCAGCACGTTACCCAGGATCGGGATGGTGTTGCGCCGCTCGACCACACGATGGACGTGGCCCAGCGACTTCAGGAGCTGTGCGCGTTCGACGGTCACCTTCATTGCACTATACCCGCCCGTTCCAACTGAGCTTGTCCTGGAATGCCGGCGGGCTGAGCAGCGCCGCGGCCGATGGCACCTCGCGCCCGAACGGCGCTTGGCCAGCGTCCAGGAGCGTGAGGGGGAGGCGTAAAGTGGCGCGGATGAGGCCCGAGCGCAAGGGATGGCGGGCCGATTTCCCACGTTTCGGCAGGTGCTTCCGCGATCCGCAGGCCGGGTCCGAGAACGACGTCCGAGCATGACGTCCGAGGACAGCGTCGAAGGGGCCGGGACAACGGCCCGGCTGGGGGCGAACCTTCTGTCCGCTCCCCTGGCCGTGCGTGCCGTCTAGTCCTGCAACTGGCGCTTGAGCGACTCGACCTCGTCGTTCAGCGCGATGTCCTTGCCGACCAGCGCTTCGATCTTGCGCACCGCATGCAGCACGGTGGTGTGATCGCGTCCACCGAAGCGGCGGCCGATCTCGGGCAGCGAGCGCAGGGTCAGCGTCTTGGCGAGGTACATCGCGACCTGGCGCGGACGCACCACGTTGGCGGTGCGGCGCGACGACAACAGGTCGGAGCGGCTGACGTTGTATTGCCGCGCCACGACGCGCTGGATGTCCTCGATCTTGATGCGCTTCGGTTCCTGCGGCCGCACCAGGTCGCGCACCTCGCGCTCGGCCATGTCGAGCGTGACCGGCTGGTTGTTGAGCTTGGAATGCGCCAGCAGGCGGTTGATCGCGCCTTCGAGATCGCGGCCGTTATGGGTGATGGAGCGGGCGAGATAGTCGAGCACCGGCTCCGGCACGTCGAAGCTCGCATGATGCGCGCGGGCCGCGGCGACGCGCGATTTGAGAATGCCGAGGCGCAGATCCTCGCCGAGCGAGCCCATCTCCACGACGAGGCCGCCGGCAAGCCGCGAGCGGACGCGATCATCGAGGCTTTCGAGGTCGGACGGCGGCCGGTCGGCGGCGATCACCACCTGACGCCCCGCGTCGATCAGCGCGTTCAGCGTGTGGCAGAACTCGGCCTGGGTCGATTTTCCCTGCAGGAACTGCAGGTCGTCGATCACGAGCACGTCGATGCCGCGCAGCGCTTCCTTGAAGGCCAGCGCGGTCTGCGATTTCAGCGCCGCGACGAAGCCGTACATGAATTTCTCGGCGGTGAGGTACAGCACCTTGCGCTCGCCGCCGGCATTGCCGGCCCAGGTGACGGCCTGCAGCAGATGCGTCTTGCCCAGCCCGACGCCGGCATGAATGTAGAGTGGGTTGAACATCACGGGGTCGCCGCGGCGGCCGTCCGCGACCTGGCGCGCTGCGGCATGGGCCAGCGTGTTGGCGCGGCCGACGACGAAGCTCGCGAAGGTCAGCCGCGGATCGAGCGGCGAGCCGCCGAGCGCGTCATGGCTCGTGGCGAGCGAAGCCGCAGCCGACGCAGTTCGCGTGTCGGCGCTCGTCGCCGGCCTGTTGTCGTTGCGCTCGGCCCGGCGGGCTTCGACGGCGACGGGGGCTTCCTTGACCGGCGTCGCGCAGCGCATTGCGGTGCGAACGGACAGATCGATGCGATGCACCTCCGGCATCTCGGCCTGCCAGCACGACAGCACGCGCTCGGCATAATGCGCCTGGATCCAGCTCTTCAGGAAACGCGTCGGCACCGACAGATGGACGCTTTCGTTCTGAACGGCCTCAAGGTCCATGCGGGCAAACCAGCTCGTATAGACGTCCTCGCCGACGGTCGAGCGCAGCCGCCCCTTCACGCGAGACCAGCGATCCTGTTCCGAATTTGTCATGGCAGTCGCAACTTTTCGAATTGAGTGGTGGTGTCGTGTGATCGCCGGGCAGACGTCCCGTGAAAGGACACGTGTGCCGCAGCGAGACCTCGAGCGGAGGCTCAACTCCAGACACGGCTCGCCGTTCGGCGCGGACGCCGTCGGGCCATCAATGCTGGTGGAAGAAGCTTCTCCGCGAGGTCAGCGCATACTCAGATGCGCGATGGACGCGGGAGGGCCGATTGCCGTGCTGGCAATGGCCGGGCTGGAGATGTCGATCACTTCGGTGTTGACCGCCAAGGGTGCGTTATCCGGAACCAGCCTATGGTGTGTGCCCGCAATGTGTCCGTAAAACATGCAACCTCCCCGCCCTGCCGTGATTGCTCACGGCAAGTTGTCATCCCAATGCCGCCGCGCCTGAACCCCAAGATTCAGCCGCACCGCCGTACATCCCGTCCAACTTGTCCACTCGGTGAGCGAAGCCGCCACGAGCTTCAGCCGGGTCGACCGATGTCGTATCTCTCTTGTTCAAAGCGGCGCAACGATGATGCTGCGCCCGAGAAATTTCGACAAAGTTCAGTCGTTCCCCATATTGCTATGGGTACAGATCCGGCCATCGCTTTGGAAAGCGTCGCCAACGCGCACACCGCCGCCGATTTGCACGTCCGCCCCGTTTCTAAAACCGCGCTGGTCTCAAGATCGTGGGCGCCGCGAGTGATTAAAGAAATACACGATGCGTCGGGACTCGCAATCCATAAGATCGGAGCACGCGTTACGAGTCTTCGCGGCGGTTGCGACGCGGTGTTGCGCGTTAAGAAAGCAACGTTTTGAATCATCGCGAGGAATCTCGGATGTGACAAACAACATCGTCTGCCCAAAATTTCTTCATAATTTTTTTATGTTTCGACCGGCCTCACCCGCTTTTCCAATCACTTGGTCGCGCTATGCACTTAAGTCATTTTCGAAACGATGTTTTTCGCGATTGCTCGAAGCGGGTAACTCCCGCGATGCGCGGTGCGCAAAGTGAGCGGCGCATCGCGCGCTCTTGACAGCGATGCGCAAGCGCGGCGCGCAGATTCGCAGCTGTTTCAGATGAGACAATATTGTCACTGCGTAAAAATACGGAACTTCACGTAGTTTGTGTCAGGCGCGCACGACATCGCGCGGGTTCCACCACGCGCGAAGATCGTATTCGCGATGCGATATCACCATCAAGATGTGACCATCAAATGGAGAAGGCGCGGCGAGCGATGGAGGAATGCGCGACAGCGGAACGCGCAATTGAAGACGGCACAAAAGAAAAGCCCGGCGCGAGCCGGGCTGTTTGCATCTTGATAGTTCGTCAGCCGCGCGATCGCGTCACTTCGCGAGCTTGGCGATCTGATGCGTGAGCCGCGACACTTTGCGGCTCGCGTTGTTCTTGTGAATGATGTTGCGCTGCGCGGCGCGCATCAGCTGCGGCTCGGCGTTGGCCATCGCCTTCAGCGCAGCCTCGCGGTCGCCCTTCTTGATCGCGTCCTCGACGGAGCGAACCGCGCCGCGCATCTGGGTGCGGCGCGACTTGTTGATGATGGTGCGGCGGGCAATCTTGCGCGTCGCTTTCTTCGCGGAAGTCGTGTTGGCCATGCTCTCAAATATCCTTCGGCGGCGAGCAGTCGCCGCTCTTGCGGGTACGCGCGCGGCCCGCTTGACGCGGCCCCATCGACGCGGTGGGTTGTTCGGACGCCTCTCTGAGAATGCCATGACCGGAGCAGTTGCTCGGCGGATCGGCGCTGCTCAAAGAACAGCGGCGGCGGGATTGCGCCCACCGCCATTGGCGACCTTATAGGGGCAGCCCTGGCGAGCGTCAACGGTCTCGGAGCGCCCCGCCGCGGCTGGAATCGGCCAAAACCCGGTTCTAAGCCCCTGACGAGGTTGAATTTCTGCGGGGCCCCCGCTATGGCCTTGCTGCCCGAGAGGGCGTGCGAGAGAGGGCAGGTGAGGCATGATCCGCGGTTTTTTCCGTCTGGTGGGGCTGTTGCTGCTGGCCGGAAGCTTCATCTTCCTGGTCTATGACGGCGCGCGCTGGGTGGCCGACCAGACCCTGCAGTTCACCCGGTTCGGCCAGCTCTGGAACGACGTCCACCAGGCGAGCCAAGCCGCCTTCAAGGCCTGGATCGAGGCCAAGGCCCCGTTCTTGTGGGAGTGGATCGTCAAGGTGTTTTTGGACCAGCCGGTGTTTGCGGTGCTTGGCCTGCTCGGAATCCTGCTGATGCTGCTGTTCCGGCCGCGCAAGCCGCTGATCGGCTATGGACGCGACTGAGCGCGGCGGTTCGTCTCGCCGCGCCGGCAGCAGTACTGGATTCCGCTCGGAGCGCGACGCGGGAACCGCTGGCGCGGCGTAACGGCGCTACTGCTCGTCCCGTAGAGCCCTATATATTCCCCTGACAAGAGGTCATCGCGCCGTGGGCCGTCCCGCGGGCGCTGGCCATGAGCGGAGACATCCCATGTTCTTCATGCGCAAAGCCCCTGCCATGCCGTCTGCCGCCGAGGCGCTGCCCGGCCGCGCCCTGCCGATCCCGACCGCCGCGACGCATTTCGTCAACGGTCGCCGCCTGTTGCCGCCCTATCCGGACGGCCTCGAGCAGGCCGTGTTCGGGCTCGGCTGCTTCTGGGGCGCGGAGCGCAAGTTCTGGCAGCTCGGTGACGGCATCCACGTCACCGCCGTCGGCTATGCCGGAGGCCATACGCCGAACCCGACCTACGAGGAGGTGTGCTCGGGGCAGACGGCGCATACGGAGGTCGTGCTGGTGGTGTTCGATCCCAAGATCATGTCCTACGAGCGCCTCTTGAAGACGTTCTGGGAGAGCCACGACCCGACCCAGGGCATGCGTCAGGGCAACGACGTCGGCACGCAATATCGCTCAGCGATCTACACGTTCAGCGATGCGCAGCGCGAGGCGGCCGAGGCGTCGAAGGCGGCCTACGAGTCGGCGCTGCGCGCCAAGGGGCTCGGAGCGATTACGACCGAGATCGTCCCGGCGGGGCCGTTCTATTTCGCCGAGGATTATCACCAGCAGTACCTGGCCAAGAATCCGGCCGGATATTGCGGCCTCGGCGGCACTGGCGTCGCGTGCCCGATCGGTGTCGGCGTGAGCGCATAGGTCAGGCTGAGCGCGCCGGATCACGGTGAACATCGGATCCCTCTCCCACGCCGTGGGAGGGGGATTTTTTCCGGGCCGCTTTCACCGCGGCCCGTTTGCGACGGGGGACTACAGGCGCCAACGGTTTGTTAACCTTAACCGCGCATGACTAGCGCACATCCTCATTCAAGGATTGTTCGAGTGCGCGCGTTGTTTGTTCCGGTCATTACCGTCCTGTCCGCGATCCTGTTGTCGGGCTGCATGCAGACGATCTCCCCCGTCGCTGCCGTCCAGCCGCAGAGCGATCTCGACGCGATGGCCTATGGAACGCCTTCCACCGGCCCGGTTGCCGCCACCGGGCAGGGTGGAGCGATCCCTACGTTGCGCAACTCGTTCGCTGCCGCCACCCGCGCAGACGCCAATGTCGTTCCCGCCGGCTATGCGCCGGCGCGCCGCGACCCCGCCTATCATCTCGATGCCGGCGACAAGCTGCGCGTGGTCGTCTACGGCCAGGAGGGTCTGACCAACACCTATGCGATTGATGCGTCCGGATCGATCACGATGCCGCTGATCGGCAGCGTGCCGGCGCGCGGCCGCACCACCGCCGGCCTCGCCGCCGAGATCACCGCCAAGCTGCGCAACGGCTACATCCGCGAGCCCTCGGTGGCGGTCGAGATCGAGGCCTATCGCCCGTTCTTCATCCTCGGCGAGGTGCAGGCGCCCGGCCAGTATCCTTACGTTCCCAACATGACGGTCGAGAGCGCGATCGCGATTGCCGGCGGCTTCTCGCCGCGGGCGCGGCGCGACGTCGTCACCCTGACCCACACCGATGCCTCCGGCGCCGCGCGCTACGAGGTGCCGCTCGGGACCTCGCTCAAGCCGGGCGACACCATCCAGGTCGGCGAGCGCTGGTTCTGACCTCCATAGGAATCGCTGCACGCTCGCGATGACGCGTGGCGCAGAACGATGCGCCCCCCTCTTCTTTCATCGTTGCGAGCGAGGCGAAGCAATCCAGAGTCGCACGCGACGCTCTGGATTGCTTCGTCGCTTCGCTCCTCGCAATGACGATGGTGCGGTGATCAGCGCAGATGCTGGGCAAAGAACGCCAGGCTGCGCGTCCAGGCG
This sequence comes from Bradyrhizobium sp. SZCCHNPS1003, assembly GCF_032381555.1. Classification (NCBI taxonomy): domain Bacteria; kingdom Pseudomonadati; phylum Pseudomonadota; class Alphaproteobacteria; order Hyphomicrobiales; family Nitrobacteraceae; genus Bradyrhizobium; species Bradyrhizobium sp. SZCCHNPS1003. The sequence continues at coordinate 92,618 of NZ_JAUHIU010000016.1, read as the reverse complement.
AGGTCAGCGCTCGGCTGGTCGTAGCTGGCGCGCTCGTCGCAGCCGAAGCCGTGCTGGGCGCCGGGGTAGATGAAGATCTCGACGTCCGGCCGCTTGGCCTTGATGGTCTCGACGTCGCTTAAGGGAATGCCCGCGTCCTTCTCGCCGAAATGCAGCTGAGTCGGCACCGTCGGCTTGTCGTCGGCGAACCGCGCGACAGCGCCGCCATAATAGCCGACGGCGGCGCGGAGACCCGACAGCTTGGTCGCAGCCGCATAGGCGATGCTGCCGCCGAGGCAGAAGCCGATGATGCCGACCGGCCCGACATTCTTCACGACGTCGATTGCGGCCTGGGTGTCGCGCAAAAAGGCCGCCCAATCCGGATTGGCGACGAACTTGCGCGCGACCGCGATCTCGTCGGGCGAATAGCCTGAGGTGAAGCCGGGCTCGACGCGGTCGAAGATCGCCGGCGCGATCGCAACGTAACCCTCGGCGGCGAGGCGGTCGCAGACGTTGCGGATGTGATGGTTGACACCGAAGATCTCCTGGATGACGACCAGCGCGCGCTTTGCAGTTCCGGTCGGATCGGCGCGGTAGGCGCCGAGCTGGAAGCCATCAGATGCCGTCAGCTTGACGTCTTGTCCCACGTTCTGTCCTCTTTGCGGTCGTCAGGCGCGTGTCAGCGCCACATCCAGCTGGTGCCGTAGTCCTCTTTCCAGCCGGTCAGCCGTCCCCTGCGGAACTTCAGGTAGAGGCGGTGATGGTGCGAGACCAGTCCGCTGCCGCCGAGATTACGCAGTGCCAGAAAGGTCTCGTTGCCGGGCGTGCCGTTCAGATAGATCAACGGCTGCTCCAGCACGCGCGATGTCTCACCGACATCCATGCCGAAGGCAAGCGGCGTGACGTTGGATGACGTCGCTGTGAAAGGCGCGTCGGCGACGCTCAGCGTCTGCCCTGCCGCGGCAGGGGGAACGGCCGACAGGCTCGGCAGCATGGCCGCAGCCAGGCACAGCGTCATACGTGCGGATGGTCTCATGGGCTGAAATCTCCTTTCGCTGTCGCGTTGGCTGCACCTCTTCCTAGCGTGCCCGGCGCCATCAGCCCAGCATCGTTCGCGCTGCACAACGTAAAATGCCAATTCAATTCGCAAGCCGGCGGTCAAATCCCGTTGCGTCGTCGTGGCAACGCGATCATTCTTATGATGGCTGGCATCTATCCGGTGGGTCCCAGCGAATCGATAAAACCGAACTTCGCCCTAAGCGAAGTCGCACGCCGGGCGGGGAAGAAACCAAATGCCCAATCTCACCATCAACGGGCGGACCATGTCCGTCGACGCGGCGCATGACACGCCGCTGCTATGGGTCATCCGCGAGCAGTTGCAGATGACCGGCACCAAGTTCGGCTGCGGCGCCGGGCTGTGCGGAGCCTGCACCGTTCATGTCAACGGCGAGGCCGTGCGCTCGTGCCAGACTATGGTCGGCGACGTCGCGAACAAGAAGATCACCACCATCGAGGGGCTGTCGCAGAAGGGCGATCATCCGTTGCAGAAGGCGTGGATCGCCGAGCAGGTGCCGCAATGCGGCTACTGCCAGTCCGGCCAGATCATGCAGGCGGCCTCGCTGCTCGCCAAGACCACGAGTCCGACCAAGGAGGAGATCGTCGCGCATATGGACGGCAATCTCTGCCGCTGCATGACCTATTCGCGGATCCAGAAGGCGATCCAGCGCGCCGCGTCCGAGATGCGCACCGCGTCCAACACGAGCGACCGGAGGGCGACATGAACCAGCATGTGAAAGCAGCGCCGTCGATGACCCCCGATCTCAGCCGCCGCTCCTTCCTGGTCGGTACCGCCGCCTCCGGCCTCGTGCTCGGCTATGCCGGCCTCGCCGACAGCGCACTCGCAGCCGCGGCACCTGCGAACTTCGAGCCCAGCGTGTGGTACGCGATCGCGCCGGATGGCATCGTGACCGTGACCTGCGGCAAGGCCGACATGGGCCAGCACATTGCGTCTACCATGGCGCAGATCGTCTGCGAGGAGCTCGGCGCCGCCTGGAAGGACATGCGGGTCCAACTCGCCTCCAACGATCCGAAGTACAACGATCCCGTGCTCGGCGCCCAGATCACCGGCGGCAGCTGGAGCACGATGATGAACTTCGACGCCATGAGCCGCGCCGGCGCCGCCGGCCGCATCGCGCTCACCGAGGCGGCCGCGACCGCGATGGGCGTGCCGGCAAAGGAGCTCGTCGTGCGCGACAGCGTTGTCATGCATCCGAAATCGAAGAAGCAGATGACCTATGCCGAGATCGTCAAGAGCGGCAAGATCACCAAGAGCTTCTCAGCCGACGAGTTGAAGGCGCTGACGCTCAAGACTCCCGATCAGTACACGATGATCGGCGTCTCGGTGCCACAGCTCGACATCCCCTCCAAGACCAACGGCACGGCGAAATATGGCATCGATACGATGCTGCCGGGCATGGTCTACGGCAAGGTCGTCACGCCGCCGGTGCGCTTCGGCGCGACGGTCACGGCGGTCGACGACTCCGAGGCCAAGAAGGTGCCGGGCTTCATCAAGGCAGTGACGCTCGACGACAAGACCGGCTCGACCTCGGGCTGGGTGGTCGCGGTCGCCAATACCTATGCCAACGCCAGAAAGGCGGCGGACGCGCTCAAGATCAGCTACGACAAGGGCCCGTATGCCAATGTCAGCACCGACACCATCATCACCGAGGCGATGCGGCTGCAGGCGCAGGACGACGCCGGGCAGTTCTTCGTCAAGGACGGCGATGCCACGGCGGCTTTGTCGGGCGCGGCCAAGGTGCTGGAGGCGGAGTACACCACCAGCATCAACATCCATGCGCCGCTGGAGCCGATGAACGCGACCGCCGAGTTCAAGGGCGACATCCTGCACATCTACACCGGCAATCAGTTCGCGACCCGCTCCGGCGCGATCGCGGCAGGTGCGGCCGGGATCGATCCGAAATACGTCGTGATGCACCAGGCCTGGCTCGGCGGCGGCTTCGGCCGCAGGCTCGATGCCGACATGATGGTACCGGCGGTGCAGGCGGCCAAGGCGGTCGGCAAGCCGGTCAAGGTGATCTACTCCCGCGAGAACGACATGACGATGGACTACTCGCGGCCGCTCACCTACCAGAAGGTCAAGGCGGGCCTCGACAGCAATGGCAAGCTCATCGCCCTGAGCCATGACGTCGTCTCGGCGTGGCCGACGGCGCGCTGGGGCATCCCCGACTTCCTGTCGCCCTCGGTCGACAAGAAGGGGCCGCTCGACTCCTTCACGGTCAACGGTGCCGACTTCTTCTACACGGTGCCCAACCACCATGTGCGCGCGATCAAGAACGAGCTCGCCCACAATGCGACGCCGTCCGGGCAATTGCGCTCGGTGGCGCCGGGTTGGACGTTCTGGGCGGTCGAGAGCATGATCGACGAGATCGCGGTGGCCTCGGGGCAGGACCCGGCGCAGTTCCGCATCGCGCTGCTCGACGGCAAGGGCAAGAACGACGGCGGCGCGCAGCGGCTGCGCAACACGCTGCTGACGGCGATGGGCCTGTCCGGCTACGGCGCCAAGAAGCTGCCGCCGGGCGAAGGCATGGGCGTGTCCTGCGTGTCGTCGCAGGAGCGCGCCACCGCGAGCTGGACGGCGTGCGTCGCCCATGTCGCGGTTGCCCCTTCGGGGGCGGTCACGGTGAAGAAGCTCACGGTGGCGACCGACGTCGGCACGCAGGTCCATCCCGACAACATCCGCGCCCAGGTCGAGGGCGCGGCGCTGTGGGGCTTGTCGCTCGCGATGTACGAGAAGGCGACCTTGAAGGACGGCGGCATCGAGCAGACCAACTTCGACAGCTACACGCCGCTGAGGATGAGCCAGGTGCCGGAGGTCGCGATCGCCGTGATCGCCAATGGGGAGAAGGCGACCGGCGTCGGCGAGCCCGCGGTGACCGTGGTCGCGCCGGCGCTCGGCAACGCCATCTACAACGCCTGCGGCGCGCGGCTGCGCTCGCTGCCGATCACCGCCGCAGCGGTCAAGGCGGCGATGAAGGCGTAGCGTCGTCGTGAGACCATCGCTGTATCTGGGAACCGCCGGAGCTCGTCTCCGGCGGTTGCTTTTTGCGCCGCAGTCACATCCCCGCGCCGCACGATTTGAACGATTCCCTTAACGTCTCGCTCACCTGAAACGATACAGCTTGAATGATCGGCTTAAGCCGCGACGAACCCGTATGCCGGTAACTTGCATGGGCAGCAAACCGCAGGGGGCGAGCACGTATGAGCGCGACAGCCAAGCAGACCGTGACCCAGACCGCGACCAGGCGCCATCTCCTGCTCGCGTCGGATCGCGGTGACCAGAGCAGCGAGCTGGCGCGCATCCTGCGCTCGGTCGGAGATGTCGACATGATGCCGACCACCGAGATCCCCGAGAACCCCGGCAACCGCTTCTCCGGCGTCATCGTCGACATCAACCTGCGCTCGCCGGAGAGCGTGCAGCGGGTGCGCAAGAAGCTCTCGTCGCGCGCCTATAGCGAGGTGCCCCGCCTGTTCGTGCTCGCCGAGGCGCTGCACCATGCCACCATGCAGGCATGGGCGCTGGGCGCCACCGACACCATCGCGCGTCCGTTCAGCCCCGCCGACGTGCTGCAGCGCATCCGCTCGGCGCTTCCCGCCGACGACGGCTATGACGAGACCGATCGCGGCAAGCTGCTCAATCGCGGCGTCGAGGCGGCGCAGGCCGTCATGGTCAAGATCTTCGAGAAGCTGCCCGCCGGCGTCCAGTTGACGATGGAGGACATCGTCGCGGCCGAGAACAAGATCCTGAAGGCGATCAAGCACTCCTCGCTGCGCGAGTGGATGACCGTGGTCGGCTGCCATCACAACGACACCTATCGGCATTGCCTGTTCGTGACCGGCCTCGCGGTCGGCTTCTCGATTCATCTGGGCATGCGCGACGACGATCAGCGCCGGCTGGTCCGCGCGGCGCTGCTGCACGACGTCGGCAAGGCGTTCATTCCGGTCGCCGTCCTCGACAAGCAGGGCAAGCTGACGGCGGAGGAGATCGCGCTGCTGCGCCAGCATCCGCGCCGCGGCTACGAGGCGCTGTGGCGGCAGGGCGGCTTCCCGCCGGAGATGCTCGACGTGATCCTGCATCACCACGAGTTCCTCGACGGCTCCGGCTATCCCGACGCGCTGCACAACGAGCAGATCAGCGACATCGTGCGCCTCACCACGATCGTCGACATCTACGCCGCGCTGATCGAGCACCGCGCCTATCGACCGGCCTTCACGCATGCGCGCGCGTTTCAGATCATGGAGAACATGGGCCCGAAGCTCGACCAGCAGCTGCTGCAGGCGTTTCGCCCGGTCGCGATGGGCGCGCATTAGGACCGCGTGTCGCAACCTCGGTTCAATCCAGCAACTTGCGCAGCTCGGCCTTTGCGACCTTCTCCAGGGTCGAGCGCGGCATCTCGTCGACCAGCTTCACCTCGCGCGGCACCTTGAAGTCGGCGAGGCCGGCGCGGCAGGCGGCCAGCACCTTCTCGGCTAGCTCCTCGCGCGCGACCCCGGCTTGCGGGATGACGAACGCAACCGGCACCTCGTCCAGCATCGGATGCTTCTTGGCGACGACGGCGGTCTCGCGCACGCCGGGCACGGTGATGATCACCTGCTCGATCTCGGACGCCGCGACGTTCTCGCCACCGACCTTGAGCATGTCCTTGGTGCGGTCGCCGAACTTGATGAAGCCGTTTTCCAGCCGCGTGACGCGGTCGCCGGTGAGGAAGAAGCCGTCGGCATCGTAGCTCGTCCGCGTCGCCTCCTCATTGTAGAGATACTCCGCAAACAGCGACAGGCCGGGCACGCCCTTGATGGCGAGATTGCCGGTGCCGCCGACTTCGGTCGGCCGGCCGTCATCGTCGGTGATGCGGATGGTGTATTCCGGCGCGGCGCGGCCGATCGACATCGGCGCGTTCGGCTGGTCGACCTCGCCGACGATGCCGTGGGTGATGGTCTCGGTCATGCCCCACCAGCCGATGATCTTGATGCCGAACTTGGCGAAGGCGGGCGGCTCGGACATCGCCGTACCCCACAGCCGGAATTTGTGATGCTTCGGCACCTCCTGGTCGAGCAGCGCCTTCATGCAGAACGGGATGGTCGAGGTCCAGGTGCAGCCATGCTCGAGCGCCACGCTCCAGAACCGGCTCGCCGAGAAGCGCGGCTGAATCACGCAGGTCGCGCCGACCCAGAGCGTTGCCAGCATCGAGTAGGCCAGCGCGTTGGTGTGGAACAGCGGCAAATAGGTCTGGTGCACGTCGCCCTGATGCAGGTCCTCATGGACGGCGTTGACCTTGGCGCCCCACAGCGCGTTGGCATGCGTCCACAGCACCGCCTTCGGCCGAGACGTCGTGCCCGAGGTATATTGCACGCTGCATGGCGCCAGCGGATCGGCCGGACGGCGCGGTCGGTCGGCGCTGTCGGCAAACAGGGATTCGAAGCGCTCGCCTCGCCCGACGTCCGACGCCTCCGCCTGACCCGGATCGTGCGAGATCACGGCCATCCACTTGAGATCGCGGCAGTGCGCCGCGATCATCTCGGCATAGGCCGGCTGGGTGATCGCCGCCACCGCACGGCAATGGCCGGCGAAATAGCTCATCTCGGCGGCCGCCGAGCGCGTGTTGGTCGTGACGGCGAGCGCGCCCAGCTCGACGCAGGCAAACCAGGCAAGCATCGCCTCGACGCAATTGTCGAGATGGATCAGCACGGCATCGCCAGGCTTGACGCCGCGCTTGACCAGACCGGCCGCCAAGGCGCCGACACGTTCGTGAAACGCGCCGTAGGTCCAGCGGCGCGCCGGTGCATCGAACGGCGCGGAGATCAGGAACGGATGGTCGCGCCGGGTCTCGCTGCGCAGCTTCAACAGCCAGGGCACGTCCATGCCGTCGAACGGCGCCACGGTGCCCGCTGCCATCGTCGTTCCCTTCATCTTCGCTCCCGTCGTTCTTGAGTACGGCCTGTCTCCGGCCGCTTCGTTCTCGTCGTCATCTTCTGCCACCTTGCGTCGCTGCGATCAAATCGGGATTGAACCCGTCTCCGTTCGCGGGCGACCAATGGCGCGGCAAGACACGCCCGGAGGTTTGCATGCAGGCCGAGCCACGACCATGGCGGCTGCCCGATGCCCGCTATTTCCAGATCGCGGCATTGGCGACGCTGCTCGCGATCAATTTCGCCGTGATCGATTTCGGCGCGCGTCCCGCAGCGAGCGTGATCGCGGTCGCGGCGGCGCTGCTCACGCAGGCGGCCTGCTGCCGCATCTCCGGCGCGCCGCTCGATCTCAAGTCACCATTGATCACCGGCCTGTCGCTCAGCCTGCTGTTGCGCGCCGATGCACTGTGGCTGCATGCGGCAGCGGCAATGATCGCGATCGGCTCGAAATTCGTGCTGCGCATCGACGGCAAGCACGTGTTCAACCCGGCAGGGCTTGCCATCGTGGTGCTGCTGTTCACCGCCAAGGGCGTGTGGATCTCGCCCGGCCAATGGGGCACGGAGATCTGGCTCGCAAGCCTGGCTGGCTTCTTCGCGATCCTGGTGCTCAGTGCATCCCGCCGGGTGGATATCGCGGTGTATTTCTTCGCAAGTCACGCTGCGCTGCTGCTGCTGCGCGCTGCCTGGCTCGGCGATCCCCTGGCGATCCCCGTGCATCAGCTGCAGAGCGGCTCGCTGCTGATCTTCACTTTCTTCATGATCTCCGACCCGCGCACCTCGCCGGACTCGCGCGTCGGCCGGCTGCTGTTCGCGCTGAGCGTTGCGGTCGCTGCGTACTACCTCACCTTCGTCCTGCAGATGCGGCCGGCGCTCTACGTGTCGCTGATCGCGCTGTCGCCGCTCACGCTGCTGCTCGACCGACTCGTCCCTGAGACCCGCTTTTCCTGGCGTTCGTCCGTTCCCGAAGGAGGTTCGACATGATCCTGCGTTACAGCAAGCTCTTCCGCACCGGCGTCGCGGCCATCGCGATCCTGGCGAACGCGGCGATGGCGCCGGCGAATGCGTTTTGCGGCTTCTATGTCGCCCAGGCCGACGCGAAGCTGTTCAACCAGTCATCGAAGGTCGTGCTCGCCCGCGATGGCGAGCAGACTGCGATCACGATGGCCAGCGACTTCGAGGGCGACGTGAAGGAGTTCGCGGTGGTCGTCCCCGTGCCGACCTTCATCGAGCGCAAGCAGATCGGCGTGGTCGAGCCGAAGACGATCGACCATCTCGACAAATACACCGCGCCGCGGCTGGTCGAATATCATGACGCCGATCCATGTGCGCCGGTCGTCGTTGCGGCGCGGGCGATGCCGGCGGCGCCGATGATGGCAGGCGCTGTCTATGAGATGGCCCGGCGGAACTATGGCGTCACCCTCGAGGCCAGCTACGACGTCGCCGAATACGACGTGCTGATCCTGTCGGCGCAGGAGAGCGACGGGCTGACGCGCTGGCTGACCGACAACAATTATCGCATTCCGCAGGGCGCGGACGCGGTGCTCGGCAGCTATATCAGGCAGGGCATGCGATTCTTCGTCGCCAAGGTCAATGTCGAGCGGATGAAGAACATCGGCAACGGCACCCTGCGGCCGTTGCAGGTGCGGTACCAGAGTCCCAAGTTCATGGTGCCGCTGCGGCTCGGCACGGTCAACGCCAGGGGACCGCAGGACCTGATCATCTATGCACTCACCAGGAGTGGCCGCATCGAGGCGGCCAATTATCGCACGGTGAAGATCCCATCCGATATCGATGTCCCGCTCTATGTGAAGGACGAGTTCGGGCCGTTCTACAAGGCGCTGTTCGAGCGGGCCGTCGCGCGCGAGAACATGCAGGCGGTGTTCGTCGAATATGCCTGGGATATGGCCTGGTGCGATCCCTGCGCCGCCGACCCCATGAGCAACAAGGAGCTGGTCGAGCTCGGCGCGCGCTGGATCGGCAGCGACGATGACACCGCCTTCAGCCTCCGCCGGGGCGCGGCCGGAGCCAACGCCTTCGTGACCCGGCTGCACGTGCGCTACGATGCGAAGTCCTTCCCCGAGGACATCGTCTTCGCCGAGACCAAGGACCGCAGCAATTTCCAGGGCCGCTATGTCCAGCGCCATCCCTGGCGCGGCGAGGCGTCCTGTGCCGCGGCGAAGACCTACCGGGACAGTCTCGCCGCACGTTTCGCCACGCAGGCGACGGATCTCGCGCAACTGACCGGATGGTCGCGCAGCGAGATCGTCGCGAAAATGGACAAGAGCGGCGAGACCGTGACGAAATGACCTCAGGGCGGCCTCGGCTCAATCCTGATACGAGGAGATCTCGATCAGGCTGCCGTCGGGGTCGCGGCAATATACCGAGCGCAGGGTGCCGCGTGCGCCCTGCTTGGCGACCGGACCTTCCTCGACAGCGATGCCGAGCGCCGTGAGATGCGCCACCACCTCGTCTGGGGTGCTGGCGGTGAGGAAACAGAGGTCGTCGCTGCCGGCCGCTACATGGTCAGCCGTGAACCAGTCGACCTTGTCCGCGTCCTTCGGTCGCACGTTGATCTTCTGGTTCCCGAACAGCAACGACGTGCGCCTCACCTTGCCTTGTCCGGGATCGAACACCTGGACCGTCATGCCCAGCACCTGTTGGTACCACGTCGTCGTGCGGTCGACGTCGGCGACATTGATGACCAGATGATCGAGCGCATCGACCTTGATCGGCATGGGGCTCTTCCCTCCTGATTGGATATCGATCTCGCCGCCATCGCGGCACTCTGTTACAGTCGATCCCGGCGGCTCGTTAGCCGCCGCTCAACGATAATGCCTGAGGAAACGCATGATTTCACGTCGTACCGCGCTTGGTCTGATCGCCTCCGCCGTTCCGTCCATCGCTGCCGTTGGCAAAGCGTCCGCGGCCGACTATCCCACCCGTCCGGTCCGCTTCGTGGTGGGTTATCCTCCGGGTGGCGCGACCGACATCCTGGCGCGGCTGATCGGCCAGCGGCTGTCCGAGACGCTCGGTCAGCAGTTCATCGTCGAGAACAAGCCGGGCGCCGGCAATAATATCGGCACCGATGCCGTCGTGAACGCGGCGGCCGACGGCCACACCGTGCTGCTGGTCAATCCGGCCAACTACATCAATGCGAGCCTCTACACCAACCTGAAGTTCAATTTCGTTCGCGATATCGCGCCGGTGGCCTCGCTCAACCGCGTCCCCAACGTGATGACCGTCAACAAGGATATCGGGGCCAAGAACGTCGCCGAGTTCATCGCTTACCTGAAGGAGAACCCCGGCAAGGTGAACATGGCCTCGTCCGGCAACGGCACCTCGGTGCATCTGTCGGGCGAGATGTTCATGGCGATGACCGGCACCAAGATGCAGCACGTGCCCTATCGCGGCGCGGCGCCCGCAATCACCGACATGCTCGGTGGCCAGGTGCAGGTCATCTTCGACAACATGCCCTCCATCATCCAGCACATCCGCTCCGGCTCGTTGCGGGCGCTCGGCGTCACCACCCAGCAGCGTTCGCCGCAATTGCCGGACGTCCAGGCCGTCGCCGAGACCGTGCCCGGCTACGAGGCGAGCGCGCTGTTCGGCATCGGGGCGCCGAAGAACACGCCCAAGGAGATCATCGAGAAGCTCAACAAGCAGGTCAACGTCATCCTGGCCGAGCCAGAGATCAAGGCGCGTCTGGTCGACCTCGGCGGCGAGCCGCTGATCCAGTCGCCGGAGCAGTTCGGCGCCCAGATCGTCGCCGAGACCGAGAAGTGGAAGAAGGTCGTCGAGTTCGCCGGCCTGAAGGTCGAATAGGACGAAGCGACGCAATCGCTGGTCGGCCGCCGCAACATGTTCTCGATGCGGCGCCGGCCCGCCAGACGGGAGTAGAGGGCTGAAGGTGACGCGCCGCGCATGCGACACGTCACTGCCTTGGTTGGTGATCCGTTCCGCCGATTTGTCGTTTTTTGACCATGCCGGTGTGGTGCAACCCTCCGGCCAGAAGAGGAACAGATCATGCGCAAGGTGATGATGATGGCAGCCGGCCTCGTCGGCGTTGCACTTGGCGGCGCCGCCGCGCCGGCCTCCGCAGGCGGTTACGACTATCCCTGGTGTGTGCAGGGCCGGGGCGTCGGCTATCCCGGCGACTGCTCCTATCACACCTTCGAGCAGTGCCGCGCGAGCGCCTCCGGGCGCAATGCAGGCTGTGGCATCAATCCGCGCGTCGCGTTCGATCCTGCCCGCCGCGGCCCCTCGGTCTATGTCGACATGCCGCCGCCGCGCCGCGTGCACCGCTATTCGTATTACTGACACCCTCGACCGAACTCGGCACGCGCGGCCGATCGGCTGACGCAGGCGCGCTCCGGGTTCGCGCGGGCTTGCATCGACTTTGCGTTCGTATATACTTTGTATTGCAAAGTTGAACGAGCCGGTCCCGGCTTCAGGTGAGACATGCGCGACCTCGACAAGGCGCTGGCGGACATCATTGCGATCCGCAGCCAGCTTGCGGCGGGCACGGCATTTCGCGGCTACGGGCCGGCGACGATGGCCGCGACCTCGGCCGTTGCGCTGGTCACGGCACTGCTTCAGCAGCTGTTTCTGCGCGACCCGACGGCGGACGCGTGGACGTTCCTGCTCGGATGGGCGGCGGCAGCCTGTGTCTCGCTGACGATGATCTGGTTCGAGATGCGGGCGCGGTCGCGCCGGCATCATTCCGGCCTTGCGGACGCGATGATCCACCAGGCGGTCGAGCAGTTCCTGCCGGCGGGCATCGCTGGCGTGCTGCTCGCGGTGCTCTTGTGGAAGTTCGCGCCGGAGGCGCTGTGGATGCTGCCGGGCCTGTGGCAGATCCTGATGTCGCTCGGCGTGTTTGCGTCGGTGCGCTCGCTGCCGCGCACGGTGGCGCTGGCCGGGGCGTTCTATTTCCTGGCCGGCTTCGCAGTGCTGCTGGTGGGCAGCGCCACGCATGCGCTGTCGCCATGGACGATGGGGCTTCCGTTCGCGATCGGACAGGGGCTGATGGCGGGCATTCTGTATTTTGCGACCGGAGAGTCTGATGTCGAAGACTGACGGCAGCGCGCCGTTCTCCTATGACGGCCTCGATCGCGTCATCCACGAGAAGGCCCGGCTCGGCCTGCTCACCTCGCTGATGGCGCACCCCAAGGGTCTCGCTTTTGCCGACCTCAAGCAGCTCTGCGGGCTGACCGACGGCAATCTGTCGCGGCACCTGCAGGTGCTGCAGGAGGCCGGCCTCGTCGAGGTCACCAAGGGCTATGAGGGCAATCGCCCTCACACCACTTGTCGGCTGACCAAGGCGGGACGCCGCCGCTTCCTCGATTATCTCGCCGTGCTCGAGCGCCTCGTCCGCGACGCCGCGGCCGCTGCCGGCAAGGAGCATACGCCATCGTCGGTCGGCCTGATCCCCGGCCGCGTCTGAATCGCGCATCGCATTTTTTTGACCTGGAGCTTTGCAATGCAAAGTAGTCTGCAACCGAAATCGCCTGCTGTGTCGGATGGCCTGCATGTCGGCATCATCATGGACGGCAACGGCCGCTGGGCGACGCGCAAGGGCTTGTCGCGGCTGCGCGGGCACGAGGCGGGCGTCGACGCGATCCGTCGCGTCGTCGAAGCCGCGCCCGACCAGGGCATCGGGACGCTGACGCTGTATGCGTTCTCCAGCGACAATTGGCGACGCCCGCGTGCCGAGGTCGCCGCCTTGATGGCGCTGTTGCGGGTCTATCTCGCCAGCGAGGTGGAGTCGCTGGTGCGCAACGGCGTCCGCCTCACGGTGATCGGCCGCCGCGACCGACTGCCCGGCGGCATCGCCGACGCCATCGGCCGGGCCGAAGCGGCAACCCGCAATGGCAGCACCCTGCACCTGCGCATCGCCGTCGACTACTCGGCGCGCGACGCGATCCTCGATGCCGCAACGAAAGCCCGCGAGATCGACGGCCTGACGCGTGCGGCGTTCTCCGACCTCGTGACGGGCGAAGCCGGCTTGCGCGACGTCGACCTGATCATCCGCACCTCCGGCGAGCAGCGCCTGTCCGATTTCCTGCTCTGGGAAGGCGCCTATGCCGAGCTGCATTTCACCCAGCGGATGTGGCCCGATTTCGATGCCGCAGATCTGGCGCAGGCGCTCGCCTCGTTCCGCGGCCGCGAGCGTCGCTTCGGCGGCCTCGAGGCGGTGCCGCTGGCGCCGGCACCGGTCTCCTGACGCCCACGCAATCTTTCCGCGCATCGGGGAATCATCTACCGCTTGCAGCACGAGCGCAGAGATCCCCTGATGAAGCACAAGCCGCGCCGGCCCGCCGGCAAGCCCCCGGTCAAATCCGGATCGATGGGCCACAGCGATACGCCTGATGCGCTGTGTGCCGCCGCCCTGCGGCTGCTGCGCGCCGGCCAGCTCGCGCAGGCCGAGGATGCGTGCCGCCGCGCGCTGACGCTGGACGCGGCCTCGCTCGACGCGCTGCGTGCGATGGGACAGGTCTGCCTGGCGCTCAAGCGCGCCGATGATGCGATCGAGTGGTTTGCCCGCGCCGTTCGGCAGGACGTTTCCGCAGCGGAGTCCTTCGTCGGCTTGGCGCAGGCGCTGCGGGACTCCGGCCGCGTCGATGAAGCGATCAAGGCCTATGATCGCGCGCTGCAGCTGCAGCCGGATGCGGTGGAGAGCTGGGATGCGCTTGGCGAACTGCTGCAACTGAGGGAGCGGCACGCCGAGGCGGCGCTGGCCTGCGATCGGCTGCTGCAGCTCGCGCCCGATCGTGCCGCGACGTGGTTTCGTCTCGGCGAGGTGCTCGAAGCCCAGGGCCGGCGTGACGAGGCGGCGCTGGCCTTCGATCAGGTGGCACAGCTCAAGCCAGATCATGTCGAGGCGGCCAACAAGGCCGGAGCGCTTCATTTCGATGCTGGCCACTACGAGCAGGCCATCTCGCGCTTCGGGCAGTCGCTGGCGGTGATGCCGGATCAGGCGGGCGTGCTGTACCTGAAGGGCATCGCGCTGCGGCGGCTGCGCCGCTACCAGGAAGCCGAGACTCTCGGCCATCGCGCGCAGGTGCTGGCGCCTGACAATCCCGACTTCGCCAATGGCTATGGATGCATCCTGCAGAACCTCGGCCGTCATGATGACGCCGTCGCCATGTTCGACAAGGCGATCGCGCTCCGGCCGCAGACCGCGGATTTCCACAATCATCGCGGCACGTCGCTGGCCGAGCTGCATCGTTTCGCAGAGGCGTTCGAAAGCTTCGATCGCGCCGTCGCGTTGAAGCCTGATCTGGCCGATGCGCATTGGAACGCGGCGCTGTTCCGGCTGTTGACCGGCGACTTCGCCCGTGGCTGGGCGGCGCGCGAATGGGGACGAAAATGTCGCGCCGTCGGCTTCGTCGAGCGCAGCTTCGAGGCGCCGCTGTGGCTTGCGGATGCGCCCCTCGCCGGCAAGACGATCCTGCTCCATAGCGACGAGGGGCTCGGCGACACGATCCAGTTTTCGCGCTACGCCACAATGGTGGCCGCGCAGGGTGCGCGCGTCGTGCTCGAGGTCGACGCGCCGCTGCAGCCGCTTCTGTCCGGCCTGGACGGCGTGGCGCAGTGTCGTGCCCGCGGCATCGATGCGCTGCCTGCCATCGACTATCACTGTCCGCTGTCGAGCCTGCCGCTCGCGTTTGACACCCGGCTCGACACGATCCCTGCCGCGCCGTGCTACCTGCCGCGCCCTCCCGAGGCGCGCCGCGCGATCTGGGAGCAGCGACTCGGTCCGCATGACCGCTTGCGGGTGGGCCTGGTCTGGTCGGGCAACCCCGCGCATCTCAACGATCACAACCGTTCGATGCCGTTGCCGACGCTCGCGCCGCTGTTCGAGATTGGCGCGCGGTTCGTCAGTCTGCAGAAGGAGCCTCGGTCGTCCGACAAGGCCGCACTCGCCGCGCGTGACGACATTCTCGATCTCACCGCTGACATCCGTGACTTCGTCGATACGGCGGCGCTGATCGATAATCTCGACCTCGTCATCACCGTCGATACCAGCGTGGCGCATCTGGCCGGCGCGCTGGGCAAGCCGACCTGGATCATGCTGCCCTTCACGCCGGACTATCGCTGGCTGCTCGGCCGTGACGACAGTCCGTGGTATCCGAGCGTGCGGCTGTTCCGCCAGGATGCGCGACGTGATTATGCCGACGTCGTCGCGCGCGTTCGCGAGGCGCTCGCCGCACAGCTCGCGACGTTCAGCCCCTGATGAACGCTTGAGCATCAACCAACGCCATAACTGAAATGTGATTGGCTGGCTGAGCCGCCGGCGCGTGCCGCCTGATGGCGATTGAGCTGCGTCAACGGATTTCTGCGTGCGTATGGCAAACGGAATGCCTGCTTCAGCGACGAAGGCGTTTTTGGAATGAATCAGCAGGAATCCGAGCTCGTCAGCGACATCCGGCCCGTTCAGGACGCGCGTGCTGAGCCCGGCGCTGTCGTTCCCGCGTCGGCGGTGCCTGTTCCCGTGTCCCATCAGCCGCGGCGCAGGTGGGCGTTGTGGCCGCTTCTGCTGCTCGTGCTCGCCGGCGGAGTCGCCGGCGGTGGCGGTTATGTCTGGTGGCAGCGGCTGCATCCGCCGCTGCCGCTCGGCATCAGCGTCAGCAACGGTCGCATCGAGGCTGACCAGATCGACATCGCGACCAAATTTGCCGGGCGCGTCGCCGAGCTGCGCGCCGATATCGGTGATCGCGTCGAGGCCGGGCAGATCGTGGCGCGGATGGACACGAAGGAGCTGCAGCAGTCGCTGTCGAAGGCGCAGGCCCAGGCCGAGCAGGCGCAGCACGTCGTCGATCAGGCCCGCGCCAATCTCGCGCAATTGCAGGCGCACAAGACGCTCGCCGAGCAGGAGATGGAGCGCACGCGCAGCCTGCTGCAGAACGGCTGGACCACACGCGAGCTGGCCGATCAGCGTCAGCAGGCGCTCGACAATGCCACCGCCGGCCTCGCCGGCGCGCAGGCGCGAATTTTTGAAGCCGAACGCGCGCTCGAAGCGGTTCGTCACGACGTCGCGCTCTACACCGTCCAGATCGCCGACAACTCCCTGATCGCGCCGAAGCCCGGCCGCATTCAATATCGTCTCGCCAATGTCGGCGAAGTCCTCGCCGTCGGAGGCAAGATCTTCACCATGCTCGACATCGGTTATGTCTACATGGACGTGTTCCTGCCGACCGAGGAGGTCGGCAAGGTCAAGATCGGCACCGAGGCGCGCATCGTGCTCGACGCCTATCCGGATCGTCCGATCCCGGCGAAAGTGTCGTTCGTGGCGAGCCAGGCGCAGTTCACGCCGAAGACGGTCGAGACCCGGAGCGAGCGCGACAAGCTGATGTTTCGCATCCGTGTGCGCGTCGATCAGGACAGATTGGCCGCGCATGCCGATGCCGTGAGGAGCGGGTTGCCGGGCGTGGCGTATGTCCGGTGGAATCCGGACGTCACATGGCCGGCGCGTCTGCAAGTGTCGCCATGACGGCGGACATGATCGGCGATGCGTCTCCGGTCGCGATCGTCAGGAACGTCTCGCAGCGCTATCGAGACGTCGTCGCGCTCGACGATGTCTCGATCGATATTCCCGCCGGCCGCGTGGTCGGGCTCATCGGTCCCGATGGCGTCGGCAAGTCGTCGCTGCTGTCGATCCTGGCCGGCGCGCGCGCGATCCAGGGCGGGCAGGCGCGCGTGCTCGGGGCCGATATGGCGGACCGGCGCGCCCGCACGCAGATGTGTCCACGGATCGCCTACATGCCGCAGGGTCTCGGCAAGAATCTCTATCCCGATCTCAGCGTGCGCGAGAACATCGCGTTCTTTGCCCGGCTGTTCGGCCAGTCGAGGTCCGAGCGTGACTGGCGCATCGCCGAACTGATGGAGGCGACGGCGCTGTCCGATTTCGCCGACCGGCCGGCGAAAAAGCTGTCCGGCGGCATGAAGCAGAAGCTCGGCCTGTGCTGCTCGCTGATCCATGATCCCGATCTTCTCATCCTTGACGAGCCAACCACCGGCGTCGATCCGCTGTCGCGCCGGCAATTCTGGGACCTGATCGACCGCTTGCGCGCGCGCAGCGCGGCGGACATGAGCGTCATCGTCGCGACCGCCTATATGGAGGAGGCCGAGCGTTTCGACTGGCTGATCGCGATGAACGACGGGCGCATCCTCGCGACCGGCACGCCGGCGGAGCTCAAGGCGCAGACCAAGGCGGCGTCGATCGAGGACGCGTTCGTCGCGCTGCTGCCCGACCGCCCGGCGCGCGACCGGGCCGAGATGCCGGCGAAGTCCGAGCTCGACGGCAGCCAAGAGACCGTGATCGTCGCGCGCGACCTGACCTGCCGCTTCGGCGATTTCACCGCGGTCGACCGCGTGAATTTCCAGATCCGCAAGGGCGAGATCTTCGGCTTCGTCGGCTCGAACGGCTGCGGCAAGACCACGACGATGAAGATGCTGACGGGGCTGCTGCCGCCCACCGAAGGCGAGGCGCTGATCTTCGGCCGCTCCATGGAGGCCGGCAATCATGAATCGCGCAGCCGCGTCGGCTACATGTCACAGGCCTTCTCGCTCTATGGCGAGCTCACGGTGCGGCAGAACCTGGTGCTGCATGCGCGGCTGTTCCATCTGCCGCTGGCCGCTGCCGGGAAGCGGATTGCCGAACTGATCGAGCGCTGCGATCTCACCGATCACATCGACGGCCTCGCGGCCGATCTTCCGCTCGGCATCCGCCAGCGCCTGTCGCTCGCGGTGGCGATCGTCCACAGGCCGGATCTGCTGATCCTCGACGAGCCGACGTCGGGCGTCGATCCGGTCGCGCGCAATCAGTTCTGGCGCCTGCTGATCGAACTTTCGCGTCAGGATGAGATGACGATCTTCGTCTCCACGCATTTCATGAACGAGGCGGCGCGGTGCGACCGGCTATCGCTGATGCATGAGGGGCGGGTGCTGGCGACCGATACGCCGGACGGGCTGATCCGCGCCAAGGGCGCGCAGACCCTGGAGCAGGCGTTCATCGCCTTCCTCGAGCAGGATGCCGGCGTCGCCGATCCGCCGGTCACGCTGACCCAGGCGAAGCCCGATCCGCGTCCCGTCGATCGGCCGCAGGACGACCGGGGGCAGGCCGCCTTCAGTCTGCGGCGGCTGCTCGCCTATACGATCCGCGAAGGTCTCGAGCTGATCCGGGACCCGATCCGGCTGATGTTCGCGCTGTTCGGAACGGCGTTCCTGATGATCGTGATCGGCTTCGGCATCTCCACGGACGTCAACAACCTGACCTTCGCCGCGCTCGATCGCGATCAGTCGCCGGAGAGCCGTGCCTATCTGTCGGAGCTCAGAGGTTCGCGCTATTTCGTCGAAAGGCCACCGCTCGCGGACTATGCCGAGCTCGAACGGCGGATGAAGAGCGGCGACATCAAGGCCTCGATCGAAATCCCGCCGAACTTCGGTGTCGACATCAAGCGCGGCCGGCCGGCCTTCGTGTCGGCCTGGATCGACGGCGCGATGCCGTTCCGCGCCGAAACCATTCGCGGATATCTCGAGGGCACGCATCAGCTCTATCTCTCCGATCCCGCCGTCAAGACGACGCAGCCGTTGCCGGCCTCGTCGGTCAATGTCGAGATCAGGTTCAAGTACAACCAATCCTTCGACAGCATCTACGCGATGGCCCCAAGCACGATCGCGCTGCTGCTCGCGCTGTTTCCGGCCATCCTGATGGCGCTCGCGGTCGTGCGCGAAAAGGAGCTGGGGTCGATCACCAATCTCTATGTCACGCCGGTGACGCGGCTCGAATTCCTGCTCGGCAAGCAGCTGCCTTACATCGCCGTCGCGCTGGTGAACTTCGTGCTGATGTATGTGATGGCGACGGTCCTGTTCCGCGTGCCCCTCAAGGGGGCCCTTCTGCCGCTGATGGTCGGTACGTTCGTCTATGTCGTCACCACCACCGGCTTCGGCATGCTGATCTCGACCTTCTGCCGCACCCAGATTGCGGCTCTGTTCGGGACCGCCATCCTCACCGTGCTGCCCGCCACGCAGTTCTCGGGCATGCTGGTCCCGGTGTCGTCGCTGTCCGGTGTGGCCAAGCTGATCGGCATGGTCTTCCCGATGACGTACTACCGCCCGATCGCGGTCGGCACCTTCACCAAGGGGCTGGGCTTTGCCGATGTCGGCGCCGACATCCTGATCCTTTTGATCTTCATTCCCGTCCTGACGGGGTTCAGCTTGGCGATGCTGCCGAAGCAGGAGGCGTGAGCCATGATGCGCTCGCTCTCCAACGTGTTCTGGCTCGGAACCAAGGAGCTGCGCAGCCTGTTCGGCGACGTCGTGCTGATCGGGCTCGTGATCTATTCGTTCACGGTGGCGGTGATCAGCCAGGCGCAGAGCAGCTCGCAGGAGCTGCATCGCGCCTCGATCGCCGTCGTCGATGAGGACAGCTCCGAGCTGTCGCGTCGAATCGCCAGCGTATTCCAGCTGCCTTACTTCCAGCCGCCTGTCTACATCAGCCAGGGCGAGGTGGAGCGGCTCATGAACAGCGGCCGCTTCACGTTCGTGCTCGACATCCCGCCGAACTTCCAGCGCGACGTCCTTGCCGGGCGGAGGCCGTCGGTGCAGCTGAACGTCGATGCGACCGCGATGATCCAGGCGGGAATCGGATCCGGCTATGCGCTGCAGATCATCAACACCGAGGTCGCCTGGTTCGTGGCCCGCTCCGAGACATCCTCGCCCTCCCCGGTCAATCTGGTGACGCGGATCGCGTTCAATCCCAATGTCACGACCGCCTGGTTCGAAGGCGTGATGGGCATCATCAACAGCGTCACCATGCTTGCGATCATCCTGGCCGGCGCGGCGCTGGTGCGCGAGCGCGAGCATGGCACCATGGATCATCTGCTGGTCATGCCGCTGTCGCCATTCGAGATCGCGATGTCGAAGATCTGGGCCAACGCGCTGGTGATCGCGGTCGCCGTCGCCATCGCGCTCTATGCCGTCGTGCGGTGGTATCTGCACGTGCCCATCATGGGCTCGATCCCGCTGTTCATGGTGGGCACCGTGCTCTATCTGTTCTTCGCGACCGCCGTCGGGTTGTTTCTCGGCACCATCGCGCGATCGATGCCCCAGCTGGGCCTGCTCTATATCCTCGTCGCCGTGCCGATGAACCTGTTGTCTGGCGGGATGACGCCAGTGGAAAGCCAGCCGGTGTGGCTCGCCACGATCATGAAGGCGTCGCCGTCGACGCATTTCGTGTCGTTCGCCCAGTCGATCCTCTATCGCGGCGCCGGCATCGATGTGGTGTGGCCGCAATTCGCTGCGGTCGCCGCCATCGGCGCCGTGGTCCTGGCGCTGACCTTGCGGCGCTTCCGGGCGGCGATCGCGGCGGCCTGACCCACCCTCGACCCCAACAAAAAAGCCTCGGCACTGCGGCCGAGGCTTTTCCTTGAATGGCGTCGCTATGGATGATGGCGATCAGTAGCGCGCCGCCACCGGGCCACCAAACTTGTAGTTCACGCCGACCCGGACCGTGTGGAATGAGAAGTCCTGGGACAGGCGCTCGACGTAGTTCGAGCCGGGCGGGGCGAAGGTGCTGCCCGGGACGTAGGCCGAGGTGTAGTTGATGCTGCCGAGGTCGGTGTAGAGATATTCAGCCTTGACGGTCCAGTTCGGCGCAAACGCATGCTCGACACCGGCGCCGACCGTCCAGCCGACTCGCGTCTCGTTGGCCGAGGCAGTCTTGGTGTAGCCGTTCGCCGAGGTCAGATCCCAGCTGCCCTTGACGTTGCCGACGGCGAGACCGCCGGTGACGTAGAACAGCGTTGTATCGACCGCGTAGCCGGCGCGGCCGCGCAGGGTCATGAACCAGTCGTTCCGGATGCTCTCGTTGAAGGTGCGGGTCGTGGGTGGGTTGGCCGCCGTGTAGACCGTCCGTTTGTTGAGGTCCGATCCGTTGATGTCGGCCTCGATGCCGAAGACGCCGGCGCCGCTCTGCCAGTTGTAGCCGGCCTGCAGACCGCCGAGCACGCCGGCTGGATTGAGCCGGTTGTTGCTGATGTTGACGAACTGATTCTGGAAGGCGGCGCCTTCGACCGCCCAGCTGCTGGTCTGGTCCAGCGTCGTGTTCAAGTTCGACCGGCCCCAGCCGTAGCCGACGCTGCCGCCGAAGTAGAAGCCGGTCCAATTGTAGATCACGGCCGGGGGAGGAGCCTTGGTGTAGCGGGCCGGCAGATCCGCGGCGAATGCGCCGAGTGAGCTGGCGAGGAGCAAAGAGACGGCTGAGGCAAGGGTCTTCATCGGTCACAATCCTCAATTAAAATGTGCGACATTGAGACAAGCTTTTCTCACAATTTGGCCTGTTAGGCTGTAGTCCAACTACAACACTCGTGATCGTAGGTGTCTGTGACGGCGTCACTTTCTGCGCGTATGGTCTTAACCTTAAGCCACTGTAAATCCGGATGGGCGGTCAACGGATACCGACCTCTTTCCACGAACCGGACAATCCGCCGCAGTGCGTTAGGCAACGATTCGCCAACCATCCGGACACGCTGTCCCGCCCGCTAACGATTTCGCAAAGCGCGCACGTGCACCTTCGGCGCGTCCTGGAGGACGGAGAGGGGAGTGCATCATGAACGGGGAAGCGGTTCTCGAGAACGTAAGGCGCTATCGGACCATCGCCTCCTTGTACCGCCAGACCGCGGCATTTCGCCCGCATCAGCGCGACTCGCTGCTGATGCAGGCCGCCGAATGGGAAAGCCGTGCGGTCGCCGAGCTCGAGGATTATTTCGTCGCTCGCCAGGCGCCGTCGCAACCGCCGGCGAACATCAACTACAATATGAGCCATCACGGAGCCTCCTCCCGGCCGTCGCACCTGCAGATGGCGGCCGCGTAGTTCTTCGGACACAGCGCGTCATTCCCGCGGCGCGATCGGCGCCCGAGCTACAGCGAGGGAGTTGTCACAGCGCGCCTCCATTTCATCTGCAGGCCGGGGTCTGGCGCAGGACTTGCTGGGTCTGATTTCAGCCTCCGCCAAGGATGGACCTGAATGAGATCGCTCGGGCGCGACCGCGGCATGTGTGCCTGGGACGATTTCGCCCGGTCGTCGACCGATGCCCGGCTGTCGCTGGCGCAGGCGAGATCGGGGCAGATTCCGCCATTCCTGCTGCTCTCGGTGCCCGGCATGAGCGCCGGCGAGCATCGCCTTTGCTCCGAGCTGTGGACCCGCGACCGGATCGCCGCCAGCAGCGCCGAGCGGGCGCGGCTGGATTTTCGCTTCGATCTGACATTCCGCGACAAGCTTCGTGTCGGATACCTTTCAAACGACTTCCACGACCACGCCACGGCGCATCTGCTGATCGAAGCGCTCGAGGCGCATGACCGCGATCGCTGCGAGCTGCACGCCTTCTCATTCGGCGCCGACGATCGCGGCGCCATGCGGGGCCGGCTGCACGCCGTCTTCGACGGCTTCCATGATGTGACCGCGCTGAGCGACAGCGCCGCCGCGGCCGCGGTGCATGCCGCGCAGATCGATATTCTGGTCGACCTCAAGGGCTATACGCGCGGTGCCCGGACCGGAATCCTGATGCTGCATCCGGCGCCGGTCCAGGTGAACTTCCTCGGCTATCCCGGGACGCTGGGCGGCGACCTCTGCGACTACATCATCACCGATCCGTTCATGACGCCGCTGGCGTTTGCGGCCGATTATTCGGAGAGTTTTGCCTACATGCCGCATTCGTACCAGCCGCACGGCCGGGCAGCACTGGGCCCGGCGCCGACCCGTGCGGAGGTCGGCCTGCCGGACGCCGGCATCGTGTTCTGCTGCTTCAACCAGGCCTACAAGTTCACGCCCGCGGTGTTCGACCTGTGGTGCCGCCTGCTCGACGCGACGCCGGACAGCGTGCTGTGGCTGCTGGCGTCCGATCGGGCCGAGGGCAATCTGCGCGGCGAGGCGCTTCGGCGCGGCGTGGCGCCCGGTCGCCTGGTGTTCGCGCCGGAAGCGACGCAAGGCGAGCATCTGCGCCGACTCCAGCTCGCCGATCTCGTGCTCGACACCGCGCCCTATGGCGCCCACACCACGGCGAGCGACGCGCTGTGGGCTGGCGTGCCGATCGTGAGCTGCGCCGGGCACACGTTTGCCTCGCGGGTCGCCGGCAGCCTTTTACATGCGGTCGGATGTCCCGAGCTCATTGCATCGGACGAGGCCGACTATCTGGCGGTGGCGCTGACGCTCGCCGCCGAGCCGGATATGCTGCAAGCGGCTAAGGCCAGGCTCTGGCGCAACCGGCTGGCCGCGCCGCTGTTCGACGCTGCCGCCTATGCCCGGTCGCTGCAGGATCTCTACGACCAGATGTGGCACCGCCGTCGCAGCGGCGGCGCGCCAGGGCCGATCTGGGCGTCGAAGTCTTGAGCAGGGACGAGGCGGGCTTGCTGCGCCTTACTGCGCCGCCATGCGTGCGGCAGCGAGGATCCCGATCAGGGCCGTCAGCGCGCCGACGCTGGTCGCGTTGATCGCGACGAGCGACGCGAAATTGGAGTCGGCGACCTTCATCAGCGGCTCGCCAAGGCAGGGATCGATCAGCAGATAGGACACGAATGGCAGTCCCAACAAAGGCAACGACATCAGGCGCTCCGCTGGCCGAAACAGCACCGCGCCGAGCAGGGCGCAAGGCAGCAAGAACAGCTCGACGCCGCTCTGCGCGCCGAGCAGCTTGACGGAGAACACCGTGTTGACCGTGCCGGTCAGGACCATCAGGGCGCGGCCGGCGAACGGATTGCGCCGCGCGAGCATAGGCGCGCTGGCGAACAATGGCGCCGTGAGCAGCGTCAGCCAGGCCGGCCACGCCGCCGTGCCCACGGTGGCATGGAGATAGAGCGGATAGAACGGCTGGTTGGAGACGATGACCAACGCGACCTTGGCGGCGATGTCGGACTGCGGGTCATCGGCCGACGCATAGGCCTGCACGGCGGCCAGCCCGCGTGAAAACATCTCAGCCATTCAAGTCCCTCAGCTCCGCAAGAAGGTGCGCATCACCGCCCGGAAACGCGCGTGCCCGCAAGCCGGATCATGCGTCGCGCATCGCACGGTCAAGAGTTCAGTGCGGTCCGCAGCATGCGTGCGAGATCGGCGCTCTGATACGGCTTGGTGAGCAGCAGCAGGCCGGCATCGAGGCGGCCGTGGTGGACGATCGCATTCTCCGTATAGCCGGACGTGTACAGCACCTTGAGGCTGGGACGCCGCTTCAGCGCCTCGATCGCGAGCTGGCGGCCGTTCATGCCGCCGGGCATGATGATGTCGGTGAACAAAAGATCGATCCGCGCTGCGCTATCGATGAGCGCCAGCGCCTCGTCGGCCTTGCTGGCCGCGAGCGTGGTGTAGCCGAGCCGCTTGATCTGGGCGATGACATATTCGCGCACCAGCGAATCGTCCTCGACGATCAGGATCGTCTCGTCGCCGCGCTCCATGCCCTCGGCGCTGACGGTCGATAGTGCCGCATCCGCATCGGTATTGGCCTGCGGCAGGTACAGCTTGACCGAGGTGCCGTGCCCCGGCTCGCTGTAGATCTTGATGTGTCCGTTGGACTGCTTGACGAAGCCGTAGACCATGCTCAGCCCGAGGCCGACGCCCTTGCCGACATCCTTGGTGGTGAAGAACGGCTCGAACACCTTGTCGAGCAGGTTGGCGGGGATGCCCTCCCCGGTGTCGCTGACCGCGATCATGACGTAGTTGCCGGGGATCACCTCCGGGTTCATGCGCGCATAGGCGGCGTCGAGCAGGACGTTCTTGGTTTCCAGGGTCAGCTTGCCGCCGTCCGGCATGGCATCACGCGCGTTGAGCGCGAGGTTCAGGATCGCGGTCGACAGCTGGCTGGGGTCGATCATGGCCGGCGCCGAATCGTGCGCCAGCATGGATTCGATCTCGATCTGCTCGCCGAGCGTCCGGCGCAGCAGGCGGGCGGTGTCGACCACCATGCCGTTGATGTCGACGCTGCGCGGCTGCAGCGGCTGGCGCCGGGCGAAGGCGAGCAGATGGCGGGTGAGATCGGCGCCGCGGGCGGCCGCCGAGTTGATCAGGCTGGTGATCTGCACCAGCTGCGGACGGTCCTTCACCGCGTCGGCCAGGATCTCGATGGTGCCGGTGATCACGGTCAGGATGTTGTTGAAGTCGTGGGCGACGCCGCCGGTGAGCTGACCGATCGCTTCCATCTTCTGTGCCTGACGCACCTGCGCCTCGGTGGCCTCGATCTCCTGGAAGCGCTTGACCATGGCTTCGGCGGTGCGCCGCTGCCGCGTCTCCTCCTCGAGCTGCGCATAGGCGTTCCGCAGCTCGGCGCGGGACGGCATCGTCAGCACCCGCGGCAGCATCAGTAGCAGCGCGGCGGCGATGCCGATCGACATGAAGGCCAGGAAGCCCTTGGTGGCCGCCTCCAGGCTGTAGGCCGGAACCCAGATCGTGAGCACCTCGATCAGTCGTGTCATCCCGCAGACGGACACCCACAGCGCGAAGGCCCAGAAGATGTAGCTGAACTGAAAGTCGCGGCGGCGATAGACGATGAAGGCGAGCACAAACGCGATGGTGAAGAAGGCGAACGAGATGAGGATGTCGGACACCGTGTTCACCCAGATCAGCTCAGGTGTCCACAGCAGGCACTCGCCATGCGGCGTGAGCATCGACATGTCCGATATCCTCAAAAGTGTAGCCGGCGGACCGTGTCGCCCCCGCGGCGCGGTCGGTTCCCTTAGCAGAACATCGAATTTCCGCTGAGCACACAAGGGTTCTGACTGTCGCGGCGCGCGCATTCGGTAGAGGGGCACCGCCGGCATAGGCCTTCGCACGTCCACCGGATTGCATGCGGCCGAGCTTGTGCCGGGAGCTCCGCTCGACATAAGCGGCTTGACGATCTGTACCAATCAGTACAGAGTATGCGAGATGGTACACAAGGAGATGTCCCGTGAGCACTCTCGCTCCGCCGTTTACGCTGCAGACCGCGACCCAGAAGGTGCGCATGGCCGAGGATGGCTGGAACAGCCGCGACCCCGAGCGCGTGTCGCTGGTCTACACGCCCGACAGCCGGTGGCGGAATCGCGCCGAGTTCATCACCGGCCGTGCCGAGATCGTCGCCTTCCTCACCCGCAAATGGGCCAAGGAGCTCGACTACCGCCTGATCAAGGAGATCTGGGCCCACAGCGACGACCGGATCGCGGTGCGCTTCGCCTATGAGTGGCACGACGACAGCGGCAACTGGTTTCGCTCCTATGGCAATGAGAACTGGGAGTTCGATGCGCAGGGGCTGATGCAGCGCCGCTACGCCTGCATCAATGACCTGCCGATCAAGGCGGACGATCGCAAATTCCACTGGTCTCTCGGGCGCCGGCCGGACGATCATCCCGGCCTGACCGAATTGGGACTTTGAAGCAGGCAGAGCCATGCGGACGCTCAACGAGCGCGCTGACGTCATCCCGCTGATCGCCGAGGTGTTCCGCGAGTTCGGCTTCGAGGGCACCTCGCTCAGCCGGATCACCGAGACGACGGGACTGGGCAAAGGCAGCCTCTATCACTTCTTTCCAGGCGGGAAGGACGAGATGGGGCGCGCGGTGCTGGCGCATGTCGACGCCTGGTTCGAGCGCGAGATCTATGCGCCGCTGCGCAATGATCCGCCGGAGCAGTCGATCCCGCGGATGTGGCGCGGCGTCGACGACTACTTCCGCTCCGGCCGCCGCGTCTGCCTGGTCGGGGCGTTTGCGCTCGACGAGACGCGGGATCGTTTCGCGGCCGCCATCGCCAGCTACTTCACGCGCTGGATCGAGGCCTTGCGCGAGGCGCTGGTCCGCGGCGGCTGGCCGGCGGCGCGGGCCGCCGATAGCGCCGAGGAGGTGGTGCTCGGCATCCAGGGCGCACTGGTGCTGGCGCGCGCGACCGGTGATGCGGCCGTTTTCGGCCGCGCGCTGACCCGGTTCCAAGCGCGCCTGCAACGATCATCTGCCATCTGACTCCCGAAACGCCGGCGGGGTATGCCTCCGCAAGCGGCAAATCGCGGGCTGAAATATCGGCGCGCGGCTCTCGTGAAATCGTGGTTGTCTTGGGCAACGTCTCGCGCAGCGGCGACATTCTGGGAGGTCCGGCATGAACGGCTTAGGTGGTCTCAACAAATCCGACAACGGCGTGGTCATCGGGCTGGTGCAGCTTCAGCTTCCCGTGGTCGCGACAAAAGAGGACCTCGCGCGGCAGACCGAGAAGATCGTCTGGATGGTCGGCAAGGCCCGGCGCAATCTCGGCACCATGGATCTCGTCGTCTTCCCCGAGTACTCGCTGCACGGCCTGTCGATGGACACCAATCCGGAGATCATGTGCCGGCGCGATGGGCCTGAGGTCGCAGCCTTCAGGCAGGCCTGCATCGACAACAGGATCTGGGGCTGCTTCTCCATCATGGAGCACAACCCCGACGGCAACCCCTACAATTCGGGTCTGATCATCGACGACCACGGCGACATCAAGCTGTATTACCGCAAGCTCCATCCGTGGATTCCGGTCGAGCCATGGGAGCCCGGCGATCTCGGCATCCCCGTGATCGAGGGACCGCGTGGCGCCAAGATCGCACTCATCATCTGCCATGACGGCATGTTCCCGGAGATGGCGCGGGAATGCGCCTACAAGGGCGCCGAGATCATGATCCGCACCGCCGGCTACACCGCGCCGATCCGCGACAGCTGGCGCTTCACCAACCAGGCCAACGCGTTCCAGAACCTGATGGTCACCGCCAATGTCTGCATGTGCGGCTCCGATGGCTCGTTCGATTCCATGGGCGAGGGCATGATCGTCAATTTCGACGGCAGCATTCTCGCGCACGGCACGACGGGGCGGCCCGACGAGATCATCACCGCCGAGGTGCGCCCCGATCTCGTGCGCGAGGCCCGCATCAATTGGGGCGTCGAGAACAACATCTACCAGCTCTGGCACCGCGGCTATGTCGCGGTGAAAGGCGGCGCGATGGACTGCCCTTACACCTTCATGCACGACATGGTCGCCGGCACCTATCGATTGCCGTGGGAGGATCAGGTCAAGATCACCGACGGCACGTCCTGCGGCTTCCCGGCGCCGACGCGCGTGTTCGGCAAGCTCGGCAAGGCGGCGGAGTGAAGCGCACCGGACGCGGCGGGTCGCGGATGACGCTGCCGGAACCTTGACAAGCCGATCGATCGCCAATTATTTTATACTTAAAATAATCTGGCGGACAGGTCCATCATGAGTGCATCGGCCAAGGTGATCCCCCGCGACTGGCTCGACTGGCCGTTCTTCGAGCCGCGGCATCATCGGCTGTGCGAGGCGCTCGATCACTTCGTCGGCTCGGGCAGCCTCGACGATGTCGATCACAGTGACGTCGATGCCGCCTGCCGCAAGATCGTGCGTGCGCTCGGCCTAGCCGGGCTGCTCGACAGCGCGGTCGTCGCGCCGGACGCGGACGCTACCGCGATCGACTCGCGCGCAATCTGCCTGTCGCGCGAAACCCTCGCTTATGCCGACGGCCTCGCCGATTTCGCCTTCGCCATGCAGGGCCTCGGCTCCGGCGCGATCGCGCTCGGCGGCTCGCCGGAGCTGCGTGCCAGCGTGCTGCCCAAGGTGCGCTCCGGCGAGTGGCTCGCGGCCTTCGCGCTGTCCGAGAAGGAGGCGGGCTCCGACGTCGCCGCGATGGCCTGCGCGGCGCGGCTGGACGGCGATACTTACGTGCTCGATGGCGAGAAAACCTGGATCTCCAATGGCGGCATCGCCGACGTCTACACGCTGTTCGCCCGCACCGGCGAGGCGCCCGGCGCACGCGGCATCTCCGCCTTCGTCGTTTTCCCGGACGACCCCGGCTTCTCCGTAGCCGAGCGCATCGAGGTGATCGCACCGCATCCCCTGGCGACGCTCCGCCTGCAGAATTGCCGCATCCCGGCCAGCCGCCGGCTCGGCGCGCCCGGCGGCGGCTTCAAGCTGGCGATGCAGACGCTCGACATCTTCCGTGCCTCGGTGGCGGCTGCGGCCCTCGGCTTCGGCCGCCGCGCCCTCGACGAGGCGCAGGCGCATGCCTCGAGCCGGCAGATCTTCGGCGGCGCGCTGGCCGACCTGCAGATGACGCAGGCCGCATTCGGCGACATGGCGACCGAGACCGATGCCGCGGCGCTGCTGACCTACCGCGCGGCCTGGCGCCGCGACGTGCAGAAGCTGCCGACCACGCGCGAGGCGGCGATGGCCAAGCTCGCCGCCACCGAGACCGC
This sequence comes from Bradyrhizobium sp. SZCCHNPS1003, assembly GCF_032381555.1. NCBI lineage: Bacteria > Pseudomonadati > Pseudomonadota > Alphaproteobacteria > Hyphomicrobiales > Nitrobacteraceae > Bradyrhizobium > Bradyrhizobium sp. SZCCHNPS1003. The sequence continues at coordinate 63,419 of NZ_JAUHIU010000016.1, read as the reverse complement.
CCAGCGCGTCATCGACCGCGCCTTGCAGATGTTCGGCGGCCGCGGCGTCCGCAAGGGCGAGATCGTGGAGAGCCTCTACCGCGAGATCCGCGCGCTGCGCATCTACGAAGGCGCGACCGAAGTGCAGAAGCTGATCGTCGCGCGCGAGTTCCTGAAGGCGCGGGCCGGCGTGGTGCGCGGCTGAGGCGCGCTGCGCGTCAGGCCCGCAGACGCAAGGGCGCCTGCCAGCCGGGATCTCCGTCGCACGCAGCCTCGCCCATGGTCACGCGGCGGCCTCGGTCGTCACGCAGCAGTTGGATTTCGATCTCGTCGAAGGCGAAGCGAGCGATCACCTGCAATGGGTCGACCACCCGTTTTCCGAACGTCCACGGATCGGAGTTTCCGCGCGGCATGGGAAACGCGAAAGGACGCGAGGGGATGCGGAAGAGAAGGCGGCCATCCCAGGACTCGCGATCGCGCAGCTCAGGTTGCCGCATCAAGCCGACATGACTCAGATAGGCTTGGTAGGCCTGCTCTCGTAGCGAGATGGTCACCCTGAAGCCCGTGAAGTCGATGTCGCCTCGCATGTACTGATCGTAGACCAGTGCCTCCTTCACCTCGACGCTGCCCAGTGAGCTGCCGCTCTCGTCCGGCCGAAAAAAGAAGGAGCGGTCCGAACACATGTGATCGTAAGGGACGATGTCGTAGCGCGGCGGTCGCTGCGTCAAAGCCCGATCCAGGCCGCTGCAAAAGCCGATGTCGTCGATGTAGCCGCGGACAGGCTCGCAAAAGAGTCCTTTGGGGGGCAGCGACGTTCCATCGAGACGACCGACCACGACCAGGAGCCAGCGTCCCTCGGCAGCGTCCGGCAGGATCAAGGGCGAATTCGTCATCGTGTCGCTTTCTTGCAGGACTGCGGCGCGCCGATCAACCTCTCGCCGCGCGTACTGGAGTCTGCGCTATGGTTCTGAGCGCAACGTTGCGCCATCGCCGCTGCTCCAGGCCGTGAAGATCGAGATGGTTCGACGCGGCACATCTTCATGCCGCCCTAGGGCTGCTGCGATGGTGGCACGCGACGATCAGAATGCTCGCGCCAGTGAAAAGATACTTCCTGCACATACGTGCTCCCGGGGCAAGGCGATGACAATGCGTTCGGCAGCTTCCCAAATCGATGGAAGCCCATCTTTGAACACTCCCCGCTATGGGACATCACCCCGCACGTTCTACGTCATAGCTTCGCGAGTATCGCCAACGACCTCGGCTTTACCGAGGTAACCATCGCTGCGCTCGTGGGGCATGCCAAAGGTTCGGTGACCAGCAAGTACATCCATATGCTTGATACGGCGCTCACCATGGCGGCAGACACAATCTCTGGCTACATTCAAGGCCTCCTTGACGGAACGGATTTTAACCAAACGGCGCGTGCTTTGGACCGAAGTTCTCGAAAGCCGCTCTCGTCCGCTTCCTACAGAGGGCTTCTTCGTGCGGTGAACTCGAAGAGACCGAGGGAGATAGCGACTTAGCCGCGTAATCCAACATGTAAAACTTGGTAGCTGAGCCAGCGCGCCGTGACGCTGCGACGTCGAGATCCGCTGTCTCGAACCCGACCGCGTCTTCACGTGGAAGTCGGAGGCGTACCTCCTCTGGATACTTCGCCCCCGACCTCTTTCGCAGGAAAATATTTGAGCTCTCCGAGGGCTTTGCGATCAAGAAATCTGCGGATCAACGGCACCATCGCCTCCGCTTTATCCTTGAGCAACGTGCGACGCTGAGGTCTCTCCAGGTTGGAATGGCGACGGCTGAGCTCTCCGGCTTGAACAATCATTGCGCGGGATGAGCCGTGGTCTGCGGGTGGTCCTCGCCGGTTGGTTCGGCACGGGTTGGTTGCTCCCCGCGCAAATTCGCGACCGCGCGGGTGGCCGGTTCCCCTTCCGCGCGGCTGCGTCCTTTTCCGGCTTGAAGATCCTCCGGATCCGCAACCATGCCGCCAAGGGCCGCAGCCGTGCTGCAGCCGAGGGCCGGATCGGCAGCATTGTCGGCGAAGATGCCGCGATTGAAGCTATCCGACAGATGGCAGCGAACGGAGCTGATGAGCAGGCGATCGATGTGAACACGCGTCGCGTGGTGCATTGCCGAGGCAACGTCATGCCTGACGTGGGAGCGATCCACGCCGGCTCGGATGATGGAATGCTCGATCGCCGCCGTGCATGGCCCCGGCGGTCCTTCGATCCAGGCACGGACGCTTTCAGGGCGGCCATTCGCCGTCGCGGCCACGAAGTGTTCGACGCCGGAACTCGCCGTAGAACAGCGTCCTGCAGGTACATCGTAGACGTAATGAACGGTCTCACCTGCGAGCTGCGGTGGCGGTGCCGTCCGGTCCACAGCGCAGCCTGCAGCCAGCACCGCGAGGGCGATGGCGAGGCCGCTTCTGATCGGTGCCATGTTTATCGCTCCTTGGAGGACCGTCATTCGATCAGGAAGCCGGCATCGCCACGCAATCTCCGGCCCGGCACCGGCACCTCGATCGGGCCTGCCCCGGGGCGGGTCGTTCCAAGACGGCCGAATATGATGCGCTCCAGCTCGGAAGGTGGCCCGACGAAGTCGGTCGGGACAGGTATGCGCGCCGACTCGCTGATCGGCCGAACGATCGTCGGCGTGACGATGATGATCAGTTCGGATTCGTTCTTCCGGAACTGTGTCGACCTGAACAGAGCCCCCAGTACCGGCAGGTCGCCCAGCCCCGGCAACATGTCCAGGCCGGTGTTGAACTTGTTCTGCAGTAGTCCGGCGATTACGAAGCTCTCCCCGCTGCCGAGCTCGACTGTGGTCTCCGCCCGCCGGGTAATCAGGCTCGGGACGCGGGCGCCGTTCATGATCAGGGCGCCTTCGTTCGAGAGCTCGCTGACCTCGGGCTTGACCTGCAGGTTGACCAGACGATCGGAGAGCACCGTCGGTGTGAACTCCAGTCCCACGCCGTAGCGACGAAAGTCGATCGAGATGCGGTCCAGCCCTTGGGCGACGGGGATCGGAAATTCGCCGCCTGCCAGGAAGTTCGCCTTCTGACCCGAAACAGCGGTGAGCGTCGGTTCTGCCAGGATTGAAACCAGTCCCTCCTGAGCGAGCGCATCCACGATGGCAGTCACGCTGTAGCTGCCGTTCGCTGGCGTATTGATCCTGCCTGAGGCCGCCGACGAGAGCCCAAAGCTGAAGCCACCGGCCGAGCCTGCGGCCTCCCAGTTGACGCCGAGTTGCTTCACCGCGTTGCGCGAGACTTCGGCAATACGGACCCGCAGGTTCACCTGCGTGCTACCGCCGATCTTCAACTGATTGAGCAGCACCTCGTCCTCGCCGAGGAACTGCGCGCAGGTGGAGCGGACCTTCTCGGCGATGTCGGCGTTGGGCACCAGCCCGCTCAGCACCGCGCCGCGCGGCGTCCGCGACAGCCTGACGTCGAGGTCTGCGAATTGAGCTCGCAGCAGCTGCCGTAGATCACTCTCGTCATAGGCAATCGCGATCCGGAACGTCGCGACGGTCGCGCCGGAATCGTCGAGCGCGAAGAGCGTCGTACGGCCGGGCTTTTTGCCGAAAACGAAGACGCGGTTGGCGGCCGCGACCTGGACGTCCGCAACAGCCGGCTCGGCGACGAAGACCTTGGAAGCCGGACGGGGCAAGGTCAGCATCTCGCCCTGAGACGCGTAGATCCGCACCTGTTGCCGCGCGTTGGATGATGCCGGCGCGCAATGAACCAGCATCGTAAGGATCACCACGATCGAGGTCAGCCACGCGGATGGCGAAATTCGAAACGGTCCCATCGTCAGCGCCGCATCGCCGAGAGCATCTCGAGATTGAGCCTCACGTCCTCTTCCCGAAGGTCGACCCGCGCAAGCTTGGCGGCGCCATCGCGATCTCCGCTCAGCGCCATAGCGATCACGAGGTTCTGGCGTGCACGAGGCGAGGCGCTCTCACCGAGCGCGATCGGCCGCAGAACCGTCATCGCGTCGGCGTACCGGCCCGTCAAGGTAAGCGACAGGCCCAGATTGTTGCTTGCGATCATGTCGGCGGGAGCGATTGCGAGCACCTGACGATAGGCTGTCTGAGCTTCGTCATGGCGGCCGAGCATGTCGAGAGCCACTCCGAGGCCGTTGAGCGCCGGAATGTTCTCGGGGTCCGAGGTGAGCACGCTGGTGAAGATTGCCAGGGCGGGCTCGGCTTGATGTCTGGCGAGCTCGCTTCGCGCTTTTCTGATTCGATCGTCCTTGTCTTCCATCCCGGCGACTTGGTTGGCGGGAGCTGCTGCGGCTGCCGTGGAGGCCGGGAGATTGCGACCCTCGACCGAGGCGCGTGCGGTCGTGGGCGTCGGCACCGGTCCGCCAATGTCTGGGCTCAGCGACGAACAGGCGCAGAGCAGACCGGCGATGCTGCCAGCCAGCGCCATTCGCCTGCAAACACCGGCACTTGGTTTCAGATGGTTGTTGAACGCGGTTTCCCGGCCTTCAGAGCTACGCATGTACTTCCTACGGATATTGCACTGTCTTATAGTTCAGGTCTCGAAACCTCGCAGGTGTCGTCGCGGGTTGACTGGTTCATTGCATCGCCGGGATCGGGGAAGGTTCAGCCTGCTCGCGTGATTCATCCAATCCGAGGACGGCGATCGGCTCGACCCGAAAGTCCTTTGAGATTTCCTGATAGGAGAGCACGACCACATTGAGACCGGACGGCGCAAGCAGCGTCCAGACCACCCGGCGCAGGTCGGCGGAGGCCAGTACAATACTCGGCGATGCGGCAAGATGATCGACGTCGGCAAGCTGCCGGGTCAACGCATCAAGCAGGCGCGTGCTGACGGCAGGATCGAGAGACGTCTGAGCGTTTTCATCGAGGGCGTGCACGGCCGTTCGGATCGCTTCCTCTGTCCGTCGATCAAGCACGAAGCAGCGCAAGGTCCGATCAAAGCCTGAGCTTTCGAAGCAGATCTGCCGGCGCAGCGCCAGCCGCACGTGCTCGACCAGCATGACGCTGCTCTGCTCCCGCATTCCCCACTCGGCCAGCGTCTCAAGAATCAGCCGCAGATTGCGGATGGAGACCCGCTCGTCGAGCAGCCGGCGAAGGACATCGGTGATGCGCTGTGTAGGGACCACACGCAAGGCCTCGCGCACCAAGTCGGCGTAGTCAGCCTCTAACTGGTTGAGCAGGCGCTTGGTCTCCTGTATGCCGAGGAACTCTGGCGCATAGCGGACAAGAACGCGCCGCAGCTCGGCATCGACTGCGGAGATGGCCGGTCCCCCCGCCGTTCGGGCTGCCGGCTGATCCAGTTCACCGGACGAGAGCAGAAGAGGCACGCCATGCAGCTCGATCCTGAAATGACCGGGCGCCAGGTCGCTGCTTTCGTCGACTGCCGCCCCTGGACAGGCGCATCCGAGCCAGTCTGCCACGTCCTGTCGTGTCCGCCTGATCCGATCATGAATACCGGCTCCCCGCAGTTCATCGCACAAGGCGGCTTCCGCGAGGATCATGATCGGTGCAGACTTGGCCGCCGGGATAGCGATCCGCGAACTTCTCGCGGGCTCTGACGGGTCGGACCGTTGCGCCGTGCCGGAGGTTCGTTGTGCGCGCCGCCGAGCCAAGAGCATCGCAACGCCGGAGCCGCCGAACACGGTGGCCATAAAGAGGAAAATCGGCGCCGGAAAACCCGGTACGAACGCCAGCCCGAGCATCATGAGACCGGCCAGTTGCAGGGATTGCGGCTGCGACGTGATCTGCTCCATGATCTCGGAACCAAGATTGCTCGGCGCTTCTGTCGCAACCCGGGTCACGACCGTTCCCGCCGCCATCGACACGAACAGCGCCGGGACTTGGGAGACCAGGCCGTCGCCGATCGTCAACAACGAGTAGAGCTGGATCGCTTCGCTGATACGCAGCCTATGCTGCACGGTGCCGACAACGATGCCGCCAACGAGGTTGACGGCGATGATGATGAGACCGGCGATCGCATCACCTTTGACGAACTTCATGGCGCCGTCCATCGCTCCGTAGAGCTGGCTCTCGCGCTCCAGCCGGCGTCGGCGGCGCCGGGCCTCGGCCTGATTGATGTCGCCATTGCGAAGGTCGGCATCGATGCTCATCTGCTTACCTGGCAGCGCATCGAGCGTGAATCGGGCGGCAACTTCGGCGACCCGTTCAGATCCTTTGGTGATGACGACGAACTGGACGATCGTGATGATCAGGAATACCACGAGCCCAACCACGACGTTGCTGGAAACGACGAACTCGCCAAAGGTCTGAACGATGGATCCGGCATCGGCCTGGCTGAGCACTAGGCGCGTAATGGTGATGGAAATCGAGAGCCGGAACACGGTGGATATGAGAATGATTGCCGGAAGTGCGGAGAACTCGACCGCGGCGTTCAAGTAGAACGCCACCATCAGCAGCAGAATCGACGCGCCGATGTTGACGGACACCATGACGTCGACGAGCACCGTCGGAATCGGCAGGATCATCGCCATGATCGTGGTGACGATCAGGATGACGACGAGAAGCTCGCGCTTGTCGTTCGACCAGCGGGTCAAGCTCTCGACAATGGCCGTCATAGTCTGCGGTTCCATCCAAGCGGGATCGAAACCTTCGTCACATTGATCGAAACGCAGAGCGGCATGGTCTTACAAGCTCACGGCGAGCAGGTCTGCGCCGCGACGCAATACGACCCGGTCTTGTTCGATTCGATCGACGATCCACCCTTCGCTGATAACGGCGCCTGCGAACAGTTTCTGACCGCGTCCATCAATGACATACGGCCCATTTCCGGCCCAAATCGCCTGAACGGTCAAAGGGGCGCTACGCTTTACAGATTTCGCCTCAACCTGGCTCGTCAACACGATGGCAATGCCGAACGTGCCGTCGAACCATCGCTCAATGTCGCGCCACTTGCCTAACGCCGCGGGTTCAATGTTTCCTCTCGCCGTGATGGCGTTTGAGTCGCTGACAATCTCGACGGTCGTGAGGCCTGCAGTCAGCAATCGCTGGCGCAGCGCGTCCGCCGCGCCGTTCAAATCCGCCACCGGCGCGCCGGGCTCCGCGCCGGCCCGTCCCGTTCTGTCTTGGCCGGGCAGTAATGCGGGGGTAAGGGTGGGGGCGGGCGAATTGGGCGCGTGCCTGCTCGGATATTTCGTCGAACAATCGGAGTCGCAGCGCGGGGATCTCAGCCGCTCAGCTGTGGCATAGCCGCCATCGCCGGGCACCTTGTCCGCACCAGCGGGAAATCCCTGCAGAAGCAGGGCTAGACAGACCAGGATCGCGGCGGTGCCGAGTCCATACCTCAAGAAGGTATAGCGGGTCGTTCTGCGCTTGCGGGTGCAGCGGAGCTGAATTCCATTCAGAACGACATCGGCCGGATAACGACTGATCCGTGCTTCTCCGGCACCGAGCAGGGTGCCGTTCAGCAGAACATTATCCGCGGTGCCTTCGATTTCGCAACAGTCCGCCTCTAGCGCGAACCGCGCGTGCAAAGGAGCCAGACAGTCATCCATGAGAACGACATCGGCGTCCATCGAGTGACCCACCAGATAGGTCCCGGCGTCGAGTTCTTGCCGGACGCCGGCATGAAGGCCCGATCGGATCGTGAGTTCGAATGGGGACGGTGATGCCGGCATTCTCTGCCTCTCCATCAGGACCTAGCAGCCATGTTGGCAGCGGAGCGCTCGGTACGAACGCCCCGTGCCGTAAGCGGTTGGTAGCTGTCCGAGGGCGATCGCTGGATCAGCCGACGTTCGGGCGCTGCTGCGCGACCGTCTCGATCGATCCCCAGTGCGTCTTCTTGGTCGTGATCTCGGCATTCGTCTTGATCGCTTCGTCGAAGGCACTCTTCATCTTCGCGATCGCGCTATCGATGCTCGAGTTCGATGACGTCGTCGAAGAAACGGAGCCTGTTGAGTGGGACATCGCTTTATCTCTCTATGCTTGTGTTGCGTTGAGGATTGGGCTGTCGGGGAATGCCCTCCAGCCGGGAAGTGATCGTTAGCGTTGTCTACGCTGATCACCTCTCGGCTGAAGCGGCGGCTTCGATCCCGTCCCGAGGCGCACCTTGCGAGGTGCGCCTCTCGCGGCTTCCTTCAACGTCCTGGTCTCATCGCCCTCGTCGCGTTGCGAGAATGAGGCCTCGTTGCTTTACTCAGCTCTGTCGGTGATATGGTTGTCGGCCGAGAGGTGTTCCGCGGAGCGGTCGCATGGCGATCCCGAGCTTGAATCTGCGAGTTGCAGAATGATCGAGGAAAGCTTGTCGAGGATGTTGTTCTTCGTCGCCTGGTCAAGGCCCTTTGCCTCTGAGACTTGGCTGACGAGCTGATTCAGCGTCTTGAGTATCGAGCTGTTCGCGCCGGGTTGATGGGATGGGCCGGACACGAGTTGCTTCAGGATCTTCGCGATCCCGTCGAGCAGCTGACCTTTGGCGGGATCGCTGGGCCCAGTGGAATTCGTGATCTGATGGGTCAGGTCACCAAGGATCTTGGCAACGCGGCCGTTGTTCCGCGCGTCGCACTGGCCCGGTCCGCCCCTCAGGATGCTGATGGCCGCCGAGATCAGAGCCGCCTTGTCTGCAGGTGTCTTTGCGTCCGCGACCAATCCAAGAACGTCCGATGCTATGGAAGACGTCCGCGGATCTTGCTGCTGCGAGGCGGGCGGCATCGACGACGGCCACCAATCCCCCGCATCACAGCGATGAGCCGGATGAGCTGACGACCCGCCGGACGTGGGCTGAAATCCTGCAAAGCCGGGCCAGGACGACGCGTGTCCGTGCGGACCCATCATGTGACCGGTGTGAGCTTCACGTGAGGATGATGCGTGGGAGCTGACCCTAGACATGCAACTCTCTCCTTGTTTGCGATCCGATGTCTTATCTGTCTTGTTCTGAGCAAAGGGTCTAACGAGGCGTCGGTCGGCATGCTCCGTCACGGATCCGGGGTTGCACTATTCTCGTCGCCGACGGATGCCATCTCCTGAATACCGTCCTGAGCAACAGTCATGAGCATGAACGCGGCCGCCTGCGGCATTGCGCTGAGAAACGCCTCCTCGAACTTTGCTTGATCCTCAGCCGAGACTGCCTCGCTGCTGCTCGGGGCGCTTGCCGTCGCGGTCGTCATGCTCGATGCTTCTACGGCCATTCTGACACTCCTTTGATCCGTCCGGTCGATCTGGCAGGACTTGCGAACCCGTTGATTTGCGTCATGGCACGTCGCCTGGGGCGTTGAGCTTGACCACTTGGACGTGCTCCCCGCGATAGACGGTGACTGACGATGGCTGGTCAGCTCGAGGCTGCAGTGCTGCGAGCGTACGCTCCACCGCTTGGATGTATTGCGGGGGACCCGAGACCAGGGCCATGTCGGCCTGCTTGATGGATCTGAGTGAGAATCGCGCGTCGGAGAGCGCGAGATCGCGAAGTGCGGCTTCGAGACGCTGGAGCGGCACGGCACCGAGTTGAACGAGCCTGCTCGAAGCTTCCTTGTTGCTGGTGACATAGATCCGAAAGCCGTCGAAATACCAGTCGAGTCCGTAGTTCCGGGATAGATGCTCGATGAATTCTCTGGCCTTGAGTTCAGGCAGAGGCCCGCGCACACGTCCCCGTACGTCCGGGCTCACCTCTAACCGCAGGCCGGTATTCCGTCCGAATTCCTGAAGAACGTTGCCAAGGTCTTGGTCGACGATGGTGTACCTGTAGGACTCGGTCGGCCAAGCAGGTTCACCCGCGTCTGCGGACGTGGTGTGGATTGCAGTCGCCGAGAGCGTCAGGCAGACGGTCGCGATCGCAGCCACGCTGCGCAATGGGACCAGAACCCGAGATGCCAAATGGTCGCATGGAAAAACGTGGCCTTCGTGCGACCTTGTCGCGGAACAATCGTGGCAATCGTGTAGTTGATCGCGCGTACCCACGAGCAGACTCACATGTACTTGTTGCTATCAGCTCGTCTCATTCAATCACAGCGGTCGCGGGTGCGTCGGAGAATATATTAGGAAAATATTATGCTCTGCCCCGCCGGGTGCTGTGCAAAGCTCTGTCTGATCTGTTGTGCAAGCCATGGCCCGGCTGTCCTTGTGAGTCATTATTTGTTTGGAGTGAGCAATGGCGAAAGCACGAGGAGTCCTGAGACGGCATGGAGCGGCGATATGACGACGGTTGCGCCGTTGGGTGGCGTCGCAGCTTCCGGAACAGTTGGTGTCAGTTTCGGAGCCGTTGAGCCCGGAGCGGCCGCCCAGCAGTCGTTTCAGGACGCTCTGCATAGATCGGTCACTAAACTGCCTATGGAGCCTGAGCACGCCGTCGACCAACTCGGCGGCAAGGTGATGGAGTGGATGGAGAGCTCGTACGAGCGGGTCCAGCGCAATGCCGCGCCCGAGCTCAATCTCATGCCGGAGCCGGCAGCATCCGGTCCAGCATCTTCCAACATTGGCGGAGCGGCCCTGGGAGTGGACAAGCCAGACGCGGGCCGTCAGGCCCTGCAAATGCTGGAGCACGCATTCTCGTTTGCCATTGAGGCGACGCTGATGTCGAAAATCTCGACCGAGTCGACCCGAATCTTCAACACGTTCTTGAAGGGACAATGAGAATGGTCGGTTGCGGCAAACAATGGCTGGCCGCTCGAGGGCACGGATTGAATTTGGCGCTGGTGCTGGGCTTGGCGTTCATGCTGAGCGGTTGCAAGGGCGAGCTCTATAGCCGCTTGAGCGAGAAGGAGGCTAATCTGATGATGGCCCTTCTGCTGCGCAACGGAATCGCCGCCGACCGACTCCAGGCAAAGGACGGTAGCAATACTGTCAGGGTCGAGCAGGAGCGATTTGCCGACGCTGTGACGCTGCTGAATGCGTCCGGGTTGCCGCATGCGAAGTTCGAAGACATGGGCAGCATATTCTCAAGCAATGGTCTGGTGTCGTCACCCACAGAGGAGCGAGTCAGGTTGATCCACGCGCTCAATCAAGAGTTGGCAAGGACGATCATGGAGATCGACGGAGTCATCTCTGCCCGAGTCCACGTGGTGCTGCCTAAGATAGACCCGTTGCGTCACGATCAGGTTCCGTCGTCGGCGGCATCGGTGTTCATCAAGCATGACGCGCGCGCCGAAATCGCCGTGCTCCTACCGCAGATCAAGACCCTCATTGCCAACAGTGTCGAAGGACTGACGTACGACAGGGTGGCCGTGGTTTTCGTGCGTGGCAGTTCGGATCCCGTCGAAGTCAGCCCTTCCACGTCGATCGAGACGACGGCATCCGTTCTATCTCACGACGGATCTGCCCTGCGTGACGGTCCGCTCATCCTGCAGGTGTCAGCCGCGGTAGGGGCGGGGCTGCTGGGATCGATCGGAATCTTCCAGCTCTGGCGCCGGGCACGCGTGGGATATGCGCAACGCAACGCGCCGCGTCGGGAGGCGCGAAGGCCGGCGCGTGATCCGCTGCGCGTCGTATCCTAGTGCGATTGAAGTGGGCGTGGCCGGCAAATGAGTAGGCTTGTGCAACCTGGAGCATCCCTTGGTTTGCGTGATCCGAAGGGCGGCGGCGGCTGCGAACCCGGCGCGCCGGTGGGGCATCGGCCGGTGATCGATATGGACACGTTTTGCCGATTGCCGGCACGCTACATCCACGTTGAACGATTTCTCGCGTGCGTACCGGGCGTTTCGCCCGGGCTTGCCGCACGGATACTCGCCTGCGACCGACTCCACCGAGATATCTCAGAGCGGATCGTTGTGCATTATGAGCTTGATTGCTGCACGGCAGCCGACGTCGCTGACACGCGCAGTCGCATTGCGCTTCTCGACTGCGAGCAGCTATGCCGCGTCGGTGAGCTGGCCGGCGGTGTTTGGCATGCCCACGCAATTCGTTCCACGGTCCTCAAGACTACGCTCCGGGAGCATCTCGGAGAATTCGATTCCCGACTCCACAAGGTCGCGCTCGCCAATATCGATCTGTCGCCCAAACCCGATCGCCCCCCGAATCCATCTGCGCTTGCGGACGTCATCCGAGGTGATGGGATGCAATGTCTCAATGCCGCAATCTGGCGACTCCCCGCCACCTTGCGCAGCCGCATCCTTCTTCGATTTCCGATTGACTCGCCGCTGGGCTCCTCGGTCTCGCGGCGACACCAACAGCTTGGTCCGGAGATTGTTGATCGCGTTCTAGCCGATGGGATGGTGCCGTGAAAGCCCCCGAGAGTGACAAGCCTACCGGCACGTTCCATCCGCTCGGACCCGTGGTTCGAGCCGAAGAGGCGGAGACCTGGTTTTCCGCGGCTGCCTCTCTTGCCGACGCCCGGCGGCAATGCGAGCAGATCGCCGCGCAGGCCCGGCTCGCGTTCGAAGAGCAGCGCATGAGAGGCTTCGAGGATGGTCGTCTCGCGGGAGTTGAGGAGGCGGCCCGCCTGATTGCGGAAACGAAGGTCACGGTTGATGATTTCGTCGCCGAACTGCAAGACGAACTTATCACGCTCGTCGTCGAGATCATCAGGGAGATCCTCGGAGGTTTTGAGCCGGACGATCTCGCCGCGCGCGCCATCACCAGAGCACTCGAAGAGATGCGTTCCGGTACGGCCCTCGTGCTGATGACTGCGCCGCAGGAGATGGAGTCCATCCGTGTACGAGTGGCCACGCTGCTGGAGGATGGGGCCGACCAACTCACCATCGTGTCGGACCCGCAGTTTGCGCCGGGGCGCTGTATGCTTTGGAGCGAGTTCGGGCAGATCGATGTTTCCGTTGACGCTCAACTGGAGCAGCTCGCCTTGGCGCTGCGTGCCGGTTTCGAGGGGGTGGAGCCATGATGCCGGCAGGCTCTGCCACGCACCGACTCGCGCGAATCCTGCCGCAGTTGCGTGAAGCTGCAGGCCGTTCGCAACTGCGCCCGATCCGAGGGCGCGTGGTTCAGGTGTCGGGGGCCCTCATCAGGGCGATCGTTCCCGATGCGCGTGTTGGCGATATCTGTTTGCTCCGTTCTGCCCACGCCTCGGCTGATCTGCAGGCCGAGATCGTGGGCATCGAAGGCGGTGTCGCGTTGCTGACGCCTCTCGGAGACGTGGCGGGTCTCTCAACAAGAACGGAAGTCGTCTCGACAAGGCAGGCCCTCGGCATCATGGTTGGGCCAGCGCTGCTCGGCCGCGTCGTCGACGGGCTCGGGCGCCCTCTCGACGTTCAGGAACGAGGATGGCCCGAGTTCGACCAGATTCGACGAGTCCGCGGAGCTGCGCCGGCGCCCTTGGCCCGGCGGCTCGTTGACGGCCCTTTGTCACTTGGCATCCGGGCGATCGATGGTCTGCTCAGCTGCGGCGAGGGGCAGCGGATCGGCATCTATGGCGAACCCGGCGCGGGCAAATCGTCGCTTGTCGCCCAGATCGTCCAGAACGCGGACGTCGACGTCTGCGTTGTCGCACTGATTGGCGAGCGTGGGCGCGAAGTTCGAGAAATGGTCGAGCGCTGCCTGGCCGGAGCGGCTCGGGCGCGATCAGTCGTGATTGTCGCAACCTCCGACCGGCCGCCGACGGAGCGCGTCACTGCTGCCTATGTCGCCGTGACGATCGCGGAGTACTTCCGGGATTGCAACGCACGCGTGCTCCTGGTGCAGGACAGTGTCACTCGCTTTGCGAGGGCATTGCGTGAGATCGGACTGGCCGCGGGCGAGCCGCCGACGCGCCGGGGCTTTCCGCCGTCGGTGTTTGCGGCATTGCCCGAGTTGCTCGAGCGGTCCGGTCCCGGAGTCGCCGGCTCAATCACTGCATTTTACACCGTGCTGGTTGAGGGGGATGGTACCGCGGATCCGATCGCGGAGGAGACGCGCAGCATTCTGGACGGGCACATCGCGTTGTCACCTAAGCTCGCACAGTCGGCGCATTTCCCTGCGATTGACATCGTGTCCAGCCTCAGCCGCGTCATGGATCAGGTCGTGACGAGCCGTCATCGCTCTGCAGCCAGGAGGATGCGTGAACTCATAGCTCGCTATGCAGAGCTTGAGTTCCTGCTGCAGGTTGGGGAGTACAAGGCCGGATCAGATCCGATCGCCGATGAGGCGATCGCCAAGCAGGATGCTATCAAGTCCTTTCTGCGGCAGGGCCTCGGCGAGGCCGTTCCGTGGGATCGCACGATCCATCAACTCGAGCAGCTCGCGTCATGAGGTACGATCCACTGCTCACGCGCATACGCAGGATGCGGATCGTTCTCGGAGAGAGGGAGCGGCGGGCGAATTCCGCGCTTCAGCGCGGCGTGGAGGCACAGGTCGAAGCGGCTGCAGAATTGACGCAGATCAATCATGCGGTTGCGTTGCAAGCAGCGGCGCGTGGCGCACGCGAACGTCAGATCTACCAGCAGATGGTAGGGCGTCCATTTTCCGCGCGGGAGATCACCCAACTTGACGCGCAACTCAGGCGCCTCGAGTCGCTGGCAATGGCGCTTGCCGAGCAGCGCCTTGCGAGCATCCGTACGCTCGACCAGGCGCGTAACGAAGTTCAGGGTCTACGCCTCGAATTCGTGAAGGCTCATCGGAGGCGTCGCAAGTGGGATGAGTTATCGCAGCAATCACGTCGCCGTCGCGAGAGCCGTGAGACGTTGCTAGAGGAGATGGCTAATTCGGACGGCAGGGCGGCGGGGCGGCAAGCATGAACGCGCCATTCCCCGCTCGCGGGCGCGGAGCGCCTGACGGTGAGATCACCGAATTTCATCCGGACGTGCTATCCATTGCTGATGTTCTACGTGCCCGTCGTTGGTGTCGGCGACTGGCTGAACTCACCTGCGAGTTGGCGGGTCTGCCGCTGCGGATTTCCTTCTCGGGCGCCTCCTCGGGCGTTTCGAGCCGGCCGGCGTGTCGTCTGCATTTTACGATCGGCGGTGATCCATGCGCCGTAAGTCTGCCTGTAGAGGTGATCGATGCAACGCTGCAGGCGATTGATGGTCCGCCTCGAACGACGCTCGCCGAGCCCGATCTGCTGCTTCTGATCGAGTTCGCCTGCGCCGCCATACTTGATGCAATCGAGGAGACGCTCGGCCTCCCCGTCATCCTCACGCATGCTTCCTTCGATGGCAGCGTTCCGGACTCGATCGGAATCCCGTGTCGCGGCAGGTTTGGCGAACGATCGTTCAGTGCTTACCTGTCTTTAGCAGAGCCATACGAATCCCGTTTGGCAAATCAAGTTCAAGCATTGGGTCCGGCTGCTGCCGCCGGAGTTCCGATCTGCGCGGCCTTCCGGCTTGGTGCTACGCGCGTCAGCGCCCGCTTGCTTGCGAGCTTACGGCCGGGAGACGTCGTGATCATCGAACACGCGATGCCGGGTGGACGCGTCGCCGCCGTCTTCGGCGAGCGTCGTCTCACCTCATGCCGCTTCGAGGGAGGCGACGCGACAGTGGTGGACACGTTGCACCAGATCAGAGGCGATCTTCATCATCATTGGACGGCTGTGGACATGACGGCACATGAAAGCGTCGATACAGGCGCAGACGATGTGAGCCTGGACGACCTCCAGATCAAGCTCCTATTTGAGATCGGCCAGCTCGAGATACCTCTCGGCGAGTTGCGCATGATCGCGCCGGGCTATGTCTTCAATCTCGGTCGGGATCCGCGACATGCAATTGAGATTCACGCGGGGAATCGGCGGATCGGGCAGGGCGAGATCGTCAGGATCGGCGAGGCAATCGGCGTGCGGATCAACAGATTGTTCAATCACGAATGAGCTGAAGCCGTGACCCAGTTCAATTTGTTCGCTGTTCTCGCGGTCATCGCCGGACTTGGCCTTGTCATCTTTGTCGTCGTGACGATGACATCGTTCGTCAAGATCGCCGTGGTCCTGTTCCTGATCCGGAACGCGCTGGGAGTGCAGCAGACGCCTCCAAACCTCGTGCTCTATGCCATTGCGCTGGTTCTGACGGCCTATGTCAGCGCGCCGCTAGTGCAGACCGTGTATGAGCGCGTCAATGATCGTCCCAGCGAGTTTCAAACCTTTACCGACTGGAAAGATGCTGCTGAGCGGGCAGGCCAGCCAATTCGCGAACATCTGAGCCGGTTCACGACGGTCGCGGAGCGAGAGTTTTTCGTCACTGCCACCGGCAGCTTATGGCCCGATAGCAGCAGGGCCAAGCTGTCGAGCGAAGATCTCGTTATTCTCGTTCCCTCCTTCATGAGCTCGGAGCTCAAGCGCGCCTTCGAGATCGGCTTCCTGCTCTATCTGCCCTTCATCGCGATTGATCTCGTGGTGTCCGCGGTTTTGATGTCCCTTGGCATGTCGATGGTGCCGCCATCGACGATCTCCGTCCCATTCAAGTTGTTCTTGTTCGTGATGGTCGAGGGCTGGTCCAAGCTGATGCATGGCCTGGTGTTGAGTTACGGATAGCCTGCGAGATGGGTAGGGGAAGCAATGGGCCAAGCGACAATCGTCGATCATCTGGTCAGGGGTCTGACGGTCGTTCTCATCTTTGCCATGCCTCCCCTGGGTGTGGCGATGGTTGTTGGCCTCTTCGTCTCAATTCTTCAGGCCGCAACCCAGATTCAGGATCAGGTGCTGCCGCAGACGATCAAACTGATTGCCGTCGTGGCCACGCTGGCGGTGTTCGGCGCAGTGTTGGCGGCACCGCTGATCCAATATGCCGATCAGATCCTTGCGGATTTTCCTGCACTGACGCGTTGACGGGCCTTCCCTTCATCGTGCTCGGAGGGATATGGGCGACGCGGAGTGGCGATGGGGCTTGACCTCATGCCGTTGGACAGCATCGAGGCGGGGGCCAACCTCGTCTTCCGTCATCTTCTTTCGTTGGCGCTCGCCATCGCGCGTCCCAGCGCCTTCGTCATGACCTTTCCCGTGTTTGTTCGCCTCGGGCTGACCGGCTCGATTCGTGGTGCCTTCGTGGTCGCGATCTCGCTACCGGTCATGACCGGACTTGTTGAGGTGCTTCCTCCGATCGGCACGCAAACATTGCGATTGGTCGCGGTCGGGTTCAAGGAAGCGATCATCGGAGGGCTCCTTGGTCTGCTGCTTGGGATCCCGTTCTGGGCCGCCGAGGTCGCGGGCGACCTGCTCGACTACGAACGTCAGGCGCCCGATGCCCAGCTTCAGGATCCCAACGCCATGACCGAGTCCACCGCGTCTGGTACGCTTTTTATGCTCGCTGCGGTGGTTCTGTTCGTCGCAGCCGACGGCTTTCATAGCGTCGTCGAAGCCCTTTATGGCAGCTACAGGCTCTGGCCGGTCATTGAGCTCGCGCCTTTGCTGCGCGCGGAGAGCGGCCTATTGGCGCTGGAAATGCTCGTCCGCGTGCTGCAGTTGGCACTGATCCTGGCATTTCCAGTGCTGGCGGCCATGTTCGTTGCGATGTTCGCGCTGATGGTGATTGCCCGTTTCGCACCGCAGTTGAATGTGTTCGATCTTTCGATGGCGGCGCGCAACCTGGTCTATTTCCTGGTTCTGCCGCTCTATGCGGCCTTTCTGCTCGATCACTTCGGTACTCAGCTTGGAGAGTTGACCGGAATCTTGGACCAACTAGGGCAGTTCCTGCGATGAGTGAGGATGGCGGCACTGAGGAGCGGACGCTGCCTCCGAGCGAGCGGAAGTTACGTAAGGCGCGCGAAAAGGGACAGGTCTTTCGCAGCACCGATATGGTCGCCGGTGCATGCCTGTCGTCCATGCTGCTCTATCTCTGGCTGATCTTGCCGGAGCTTTTCGCGCGGTTACGGGGAGCCATGATGCTCGTGGGCGATGCGGGCGGGCAACCGTTTCGGGAAGCTGCGGGCACGATCGGAACGATGATGTACGAAGCCGCCGTGCCATACCTTGCAAGGGGGGCGGCCATCGTCGTCCTAATGTCCCTCGTCGTCAACGTCGCCGTCACCAAGGGGATCGTCTTCAGCCTTGACCCTATCAAGCCCCGCGCGGAGCGCTTGCATCCCGCAAAGGGTTTGAAGCGGATTTTCGCGCTCAAGAGCCTGATCGAGCTGGTGAAGAGTCTGGTCAAGACGACCCTCCTCGTCACGATCTCGGTTTTCGTCCTCGAGATGTCGCTCAACTCCCTGGTTCACACGCCAGGATGCGGTCTTTCGTGCCTCGTGCCAGTGACCGGGGCGATCATGGCACCGCTCCTCGTCGCGGCAATAGTCATGCTGATGGTGGGCGGCCTTATCGACGTTCTGGTGCAGCGCGGACTGTTCATGCGCGAGATGCGGATGACACGAAGCGAGGCGAAGCGCGAGCGGAGAGACCAGGAAGGCCTGCCGGAGGTACGCTCTGCGCAACGCCGTCAGCGGCAATCGCTGGCGCACGGTGGAGGGCGGGGAGGAATCGAAAGCGCAACAGTGGTCATCGAGGGCGACGATGTGATGGTCGGGCTGCGTTATGTTCCGGGCGAGACACAGGTCCCAAGGCTCGTGTGCAAAGGACGTTCCGTCCGTGCGCACAATCTCACCGAAGCTGCGGCTGAGCTTGGCATTCCTCGTTTCCGCAATCCAGACCTCGCAGAGGAACTCGATCGCCGTATCGCTCAGGACCATTACATCACCGAGGAGTTTTTCCAGCCGGTGGTGTCGGCCTTGCGCGCGTGCGGCATGTCCTGAGTGTAGCCGTGCTGCCCCACAGTATTTTCACAATATATTTCGGATCGGCCGCCGGCTGATGTCCTAAACTGTCGTTCGGACATGATCGCCGAGCGGGCTGCATGGCTGACGAACTGCGTCTGCCAGAGCAGAGCCGCCGCCGCTAACGGGGAGACGCACGAATGCGGATAGATGACGCAGGTGGCTCGGTTGTCGCCAGTCCTCCTCCTCCGCCGCCACCCCCACCCCCACCCCCACCCCCGCCTCCTCCCCCGCCTCCTCCCCCGCCACCGCCGCGGCCGAAGTCCGCGGCATCGTCGTCGGGCATGCTCGATCGCAATTCGGCGCGCAGCGTTGGATCATCATCGACCGCACCTTCGCCGCTCTTTCAGCCCCTTCGACCTTTCATAGGTCCGGTTCTGCAGCCGACGCCTGTGTTGCTTGGCCCGCCTGCTCCGCCGAAGGCGGCGGCAACATGTCCGGGAGTTCCCGCCCCGGCGCCGGCGGCGCCGGTCCCGGACGCCGTTTCGCAGGCAAAATCTGTTCAGACAAAAGCGCAGACCACTCTCGACGGTGATGCTGGAAAGCTGCATAAACTGCAGACCGAACTGAATGATGCACAGGGAACGAAGGCGCCGATCGGGTACGGTCGCGGCGCGGGCGCCGCGGTGGCTGCGCATCAAGCCCATATCAGCGATCTGAAGAAGCAGGTTGCGGCCGCTCAGCAGCAAGTCACCGCCGACCAGGCGGTGTTGAGTTCGGCCAAGAGCAATCTGAGTGCCGCACAACGCATCGACGCCGCCGCAGCGAACTACAAGCCGGCACCGCCGCCGGTCACCGTGAAAGATCCGGTCGCGCGGAAAGTTGTCCCGCTCGTCGACGCGGCCTCGGCCCAGGTTTCCGCGGGAAAGGCCAAGGTCACCGCCGATACGGCTGCTCTCGAACAGACCAAATCGCAGCTCGGCCGTCTGGACACCGAGATGGACCGGGGGATCAGCGCCGGAACATTGCACCGTCTGTCGTTGCTGAATCAGCAGCAGGATGCGCAGCAACACAAGCTGGCGACGGACCAGCGCAAGCTTGATGCCGCGAGCGCCGACCTTGCGGCAGGGAAAAGCGTCGTCTACGGGCAGCAGGCCGCGGCGGACAAGAAAGAGCTCGAGAGCGCTTCCACAGCGCTGAAGAAAGCCGGTGTCACGATCGACCAGAACGACAATCCGACCCAGGCGAATTTGACGCCATCGCAGCTGCGCGCCTATGACGACTTCACCGTCGCGCGGAGCAAGCTCAACGCCGATGTCGGCATGGTCGCGCAGGGCAAGGCCCAGCTCCAGTATTATGCTTCGAATTCCGAGAAATACGGGACGGTTGCGAAGGATGCCCAGGATCGGGTGAACGACGCTCTGCATCCATTGGGGTACACCATACGTGCAACGCGCGGCAGCGATCCGCAGCAGGCATCGCTCGATCTCAAGCTCGCGAACGGGAACGCTGATTACCAGAATGCAGGCTGGGCCGCAGCTCAGCACCGGGTGGCATTTGCGGCGGCAGCGCAGACCGATCTTGAGGCAGCGCAGGACTCCGATCTTGCCAAATTGTCCCCGCAAGCCCGGCAGACCGCTACCACGGCGAAGATCGAATACGATCAGGCAAGCGCCTATCAGAACAAAGTCGGGACCGACCTCGCCCTGATCAAGGGCCACCAGGCCGTCTCGGATGCGCAGGCCGCCTATATCAAGAATCCGACGGCCGCCACGGAGCTCAAGCTGAACCAAGCGCAGCGTCAGTTGCGCGAGCTCTCGACAATGTCCGACATTGCGACGGCGGGCTTCAAGTCGGCAACCGGGCTTGCCTACGCCGACCAGCGCAATACGACATTGGCTAATCTGGAGCACACCTATAGCCATGTTCCCTTGCCCTCAAACTCGCCGGTGTTGCAGCAGATAGCGCAGGCAAGAACTGACGCGGCATCGGCCGGCCTGATCACGAAAGAGCTGGCTGCAACGACCAACAGGCTGGTTCAGGATTATCGTGTCACACAGAGCGAGGCGGCGGTCGCAACCGCGCGGCAGTCCGCCAACACTGATTCGGTACAAGCTGGCAATGTACAGGCTGTGGGTTTCACCAAAGCGAGCAGCGCCCTGACGACGGCTCAGCAATCGCTTCAATATGCAAAGCTTCAACAGAAGCTGGCTCAATATCAGCTGCTGGACTCCCAGTTTCGGCTGACATTGCCGCAAAATCTACTTGATCCGCAAACGGTCTCTGACCAGAGCGCGCTCTCGCATGCGTACAATACATTCTTTGCGCAGCATCCGGGTGCCTTGAGCGATGGCGCGGTCGCTGAGCAGCTTGCGAGCCTCAAAGACGCGAACGCGCGAGTGGATATCGGTCAAGGGCTACATGAGCTGCAGGATGCCATCGACAGGGAAGACAAAGCGCTCGGCAACCGCAGCCTTCTGCAGAAGGGCGGCGATTGGGTCGGGGGGCTGTTCGGTGCCAACCGGTCTGAGCTCGAGTCGGATCTGCAGGACAAGAAAGAGGCGCTCACGGCCCTGCAGAAAAATCAGGGAGGGATGACTGCCCAGGAGGTCAACGGCGAGTATCTGAACATCATGGGTAATCTGGCCACCCAGAATGACCGGATGTTCGAGAACGAGCGCAAGACCGACGCCAATTGGTCGAGTGCACAGGAAGTCGTGCGCGACGTCGCGATCGCCGCGGCTGCGACCGCGGTTACGATGGCCACGGCCGGAGCCGGCGCGCCGGTATTGGCCGCCCTTGCGGCGGGCACATTGGTGGGAACGGGAACGGCCGAAGCCATCGACACGGCCCAGAATGCAGCAACTGTGTTCGGTGGCGGCGACATTCACAGCGATCCTCACATCTCACTCGACGCAGCGCTGACCAACAACTTCTTCAAGGGTGGCGGCAGCTGGGATGAGGTGAAGCAGGCGGGCGTTGATGCGACCGTATCGGGCGTGCAATCCCTCGGCGCAGCAGGGGGGGCGTTGACGGGCGGAGCCACGGAGGCCTTCCTTACGCGCGGCCTCGACCAGGCTGCAAGCTCGGTCGTCTCGAAGCTCGCAACCGGATCAACGGTCATGGTTGCCAATCAGGGGGTGATGGGTCTCGGCAACGTGGCGGGGACGTATGTCGAGTCCCAATATCAGCTCTCGGAGGGACGGCTCACGCAGGACGAAGCCCAGGCGCAGATGAAGGATGCGTTCTCCGGATACTTCAAGAATCTCGCGGTGGCCGGCGTGACGGGAGGTCTGACGAAGTTCGTCGACGGCAAGGTGGCCGTGCGGACCGCAAGCGCGGCACGGCCGAATGGACTCGTGTCGAACCCGCTTTATCAGACAGCCTCCCAGCTGGGTGCGAACACCATGCTGACTGCGGGCCCCGGCCTCCTTTCCGGCAAGGCGCCGACCGCCCAAGACTATCTGTCCATCGGTCTCAATACGGTTTCCGGTGTGGCTTCTCATCACTATCAGCAGAGCAGATCCCGCACCGTGGCCGAAACGGGCCTTGCCGGTCAGCCCGCCGCGTTCGACGCGGGAAGGAAGGTGTTTGACGCCTATCAGGGTCAGGCGAGCGGGACATCGCCGAATGGCATCCGGCTGCAGGCCATGGATCCCGCCGCTTTCGCCCGTGCATATCAAAAAGCCGGCGGCCAGCACGATCCGGCGTCCGTCGATGCCTTCAGCATCTTATCGGATCAGGGGCATCGCGTCTATGTACGGACCGATAGATTGAGCCCGGACGTGGTCGCACACGAGGCCGTGCATGCACTGACCTCGGAATCGTTCAAGAAGCTCGCAAGCACGTTGGTCATTGATTCAAGCCGGCCGCATTCGAACTTGAATGAAGGTGTGACCGAGCTTCTCGCCTCGCAGGTCGTGCCGCGCCGTGGCACATCGCCCTATGCGACGGAGGCGCAGATCGCGGAGGCCATTCGCGACCGGATGGGGGAGACCGACTTCCATAAGGCGGTTTTCGGAGGCGATCCAGCGGCACTCGCATCGTTCCGGCAGACCGCTTTGGCGTTGCACGAAAGACCTGTCAGCGAAGACTCGGCTGCAAATTGGGCCCTAGCCGCCTCGACGGCAGCCCAGCCCGCGGGTGGTGGCGGCGGCAAGCCGCCCGCGAGCGGCGGTGGTGCGGTCTCTCCGGCCTCGCCCCCGCCGGCCTCGAGCGGCTTGACTCTTGTGCTCAGCCCGAAGGCATTCGAACGATTTCAGGACCGGGTCGCTCTCCAACCCTCCAAATACGGCAGTAGCGCCGACAGGTATATCTACGTTGTGGAGACACGAGGAAACAAGCCAAGCCGACCGTTCGCCATGAACGACGCAAACATCACACGGCGAGGAGTGATCGGAGCAACAGACCGCTTTGTTGACTGGGGCGGAAGTCCGCCGCAATCAGCCAAGACATACAGCCGACGCTACGATCTGCCGAAAAAGGATTTTCGTGTCGTGGTCACGGATCAGCCCTACACGGGAGTGGGCGATCGACAAGTGGCACCGCGCAGGTCAGGCCTCCGACAGGCTCTGCCCGTTGCTGCAGGAGTGGCCTCCGATGCGGTTGCCCTTGCAGCAGCCGCGCGGTTCGGATCTCTAGGCATGCTGGCGGCCTGGAACGCCACAGTTCGTGGACCGCTGAACATCGTTCAGCTCAAGCCGAAATTGGCTGCCAAGTTGAGAATACCCGAAAAAGCAGCCCCGTATTTGCGAACCGCAACAGGTGTGAGCTTCATCGCCAACGGCATGGCAAACGACATCGTCAGTGTGACGAGCGGCCACCTGCTGAGCTTCCAATATGGTGGAGCAGCTGTCATCGGCTCCGCGCAAATCGTCTTGGGAGCGCGGAGCTATTTCAGTGGCTATGGCGCGCTTAGATCGCGTGGAGCTACCGATACGGTCCGGTCAACCGACACCAGTCTGAGCGAAATCGCGGACAGGAATAACGTACCGGACGAGGTGATCGGACGCGTCAATGCGAGAGATCCCGCGCATCCGCTTAAACTAATTAATCCAGATAAGTCGATCTCCATCAAGAGCAACGATGAGCAGCTCACTTTCCGCCAGATCGCCAGAAAGGAAAATAAGTCCGTCAGGAAGGTGCTCGAGGATGTCGGGCGTCGCGAGAAACTGGCAATTCCCGGGCGATTCACGTCTAAGGGGAGGCAGATCACCGCTCGGATCAAATCAGGCGAGGACCTGGATGCCTTTGCAGCGAGAAATGGCTCCTCCGCGCGGGCGATCATCAAGGCGCACCGGGATCGGATTCCAAGCACGTATACAAGCAATCCCGATTCGCATGCAGTTTGGACCGGCGCGGGGTTGAGGATTCCCGGGTCGTTTGACAACTCGCGAGGCCTATCTTGGACAGGAATTGCCTGGCGAACCGGCCGTTCTGCGCAGCAGTTGAAATCCCTTAATGGGGCGGCCAGCGGAACCAAGAGCAGAGAGACGGCTCCCGAAATCGTACATATCCCTCCAGCATCTTCCTGGGACACGACTCGACTGTCTCGCCGCATGCAGATAACCGGAAGTGCCGGTTTGATTGCTGGCAATGTTACTGAGCTTGTCTACGATATTCACGGTAATATCGGGGCTATCCCAGGCGCGGTCGGCGTCGCGGTTGGATCCGGCTTATCGATCTACGCGATGCTGCGCCGCAGAGCTCCGGCGAACTATCAAGTAGTAACGTCTGTTTCCTTCTCGCTGAAGGGGCTCAATCGCGCTTGGCCCGCTTTCGGGCACGTCAGCGATGTCGTTGTGACCTTCGTCAAAGATAAGGGGCTGGAAGGACTGAGTTGGTTACAGAGGTGACGAATCCCATGCGTCTCCTCTCTGCAGGGGCGCCGAGTGGCGGGACGTCGTGGCGACAACGCGCCCTCGGCAACATTGACATACGTCGAGCACCCTCGGCCTAAGCGACCTCAAGCTGGCGACGCCGACGTCGGTACAGACGCACGAGCAATTCTGGCGCGCTCGAAGCGCGGCGATTCGTGTATATGGTTCTGTAATGGGAGAGATGCACAGTCCGCCCGGAGCGCCCAGCCCCGGCGGCTGGCAGGTTTCGATCGACCACACCTTGCCGGCGACCGCAGTACGTCGACGTGTGCCGCGTAGGGGAGCGACGCCCTCGTAAGATTGCTTTAGCCGACTCTCACGAAGCGTCGCAGTCGTATCCTCCCGGCAACCTTTCGGAACTTCACTTTGACAACAACAGCCATGATCGCATCTGCAGGCGAGGGCGCTAAATCTCGCCACAAACGCGAGACGCGAAGCAGGCATCGTCAAGAAAGCGACTCGATGATGGTTCGAACCTCAGTTGAGTCGATTTATTGAAAATCGTAAGGGTTGTGGACCTTCGGAGCAGGCAATCATTGGCTGAAGTTGACATGGAGATCGTCATCGATCTCGATCCTTCGACTCTCGCTGGTCGCCATTGCGCGACAGTCTTCGCGAGATGAGCCCAATGTGCGCAGCGCAACATTGATTTGCCGCTTGGTATTATCGTGCCGAGCTGATATTTTCTCAACGCAATCTTAAGTTTCGTGGGCGGTTGAATCGCACAGGCGGCAGTGCGTCTTGCCGCAGCCATGAAAGAGTATCGTGTAGGTTGGCTATTGGTTAGCGCATGAGGGATAGCGGTGTTCCGCTTATAGGAAGGGACCAGGAGTCGAACCGGCTTCGCGGGCTTCTCCCGGACAAGAATGGACGCGCTGTTGGTGCGGTCCTGGTAGGAGAGGCTGGAATTGGCAAGAGCCGTCTGGTCGAGGCACTGGCCCAAACTGCGAAGCAGCGCGGCTTCTGTGTGGCGAGGGGGGGCGCCTACGAGATGGCCGAACCTCTGCCATATGGATTGTTTGCCGACACGTTCTCCCAATGGGCTCGCGAGCAGCCGACACTCCTCAACCATGCTCGCAATGACATGATTCGGCCGCTGTCTCGCGTGGTGCCGGCGTTCGCGGCCGCTGCGGATCTTCCTGCTCTCAAAGGACTCTCCGGACCGGACGAGCGGTTTCGACTGTTCGAATCCGCGGTTCATCTGCTTCATGCGGTTGCAGTCGAGTCTCCACTACTGCTCGTGCTCGAGGACCTGCACTGGGCCGATCGCGAATCCTGGTCGATGTTGCTGCATTGCTTACGCTCGACGCGATCTCTGCCGCTGCTGACCGTCATCACTCTCCGTCCCGACGAGACCGGCGGCGAGCCTCTGGAACTCAATGCGCTGATGCGCGAGAGCGAGCTTCATCGGATCGCGGTTCGCTCGCTCGAGCCGGCGGACACGATGCGCATGCTGGAGTCATTGGCAGACGAGCGGCTGCCTGCATCGCTTGCCACGGCAATTCACCGTGAGACTGGCGGCAATCCGTTCTATGTGCGCCAGCTCTTCAACCACCTTGTCGAAGAGGGAAAGCTTGCTGGGCGCCAGGGCCAATGGCCCGCCGATCTCGTGAACAACGGTATCGGCATCCCGGCCGGACTGCGTCCGTTGCTGTCGCGACGGTTCGCGCGGCTCTCGGGGCCGACCTTGGGAATGCTGCGGATCGCTGCGATATTTCCCGAAGGGTTCGATCTCGGCCGATTGCAGCTTCTGATATCGGATTCCGAAGAGACGATTCTGGACCATATCGACGAGGCGATGAGGGCTGGGGTACTCGTCGTTCGCGGTGATGGCTACGTCTTTGCGCATGCGTTGTTGCGGCGCGCCTTGTACGACGAGCTGAACCCCGATCGGAGAGCGATTTTGCATCGACGCGCGGCGACGCGTCTCGCTGAGCTCGATGCCGATCCTGGAGAGATTGCGCATCAGTATCACGCTTCGCAGCGCATCCCGGGTGCTGAAATCGGCGAGGTCTTCGCACTGAACGCAGCCGAGCGCGCGCGAGCGAACTATATCAGCGAGCACGAAGCTGTATTCCTTCGGATCGCTTGCGATCTCGCAGGCGATGCTGCCTCGGACGAGATGCTCCGTGATCTCGCGCTTGCGCAGGCTGCATCACTCGACGTCGAAGCCGCCGATGCGACGACGCGCTTTCTGTTCAGCCGATGCTGGGAGCGGCGGCCATCATGGACCATGAGTTTCCTGGTGGCGATTGTCCGCAGGCTGCGGGACGCCGGCGCTCCCGCTGAGATGTGGCAGCCTCTGGTGGAGCGCGGACTGGAAGCCTGCGATGATCGCCGAGATTTGTACTGGGCCCGATTGGAGGTGCTCCGACAGGACTGGCGGTGCCGATGGAATGACGGGACGTTTGAGGCGATCTACCACGCGCCGGATCCGCGTGCGCTCGATCTCGTTCGTCAGCTTGGAGACGAAGAGGATCGTGCCTCGGCGCTCGACCTGTATGCTCCGCGATCCATCGAACAGACAGAGCAGGTGCAACGTTGGGCCGCCGAATGGCAGAATCCGGCGGCCATCATCCGGGCTCGAGAGGTCGTGACCCATGATTGGATCTATCGGCATGGGCAACTCGCCCTGGGGGTCGAAACTGCGCACGACCTGTTGCGGGATGCCAAGTGTTTCGGGTCGCTTCCCGGTCGGATCGAGGCGTTAACCTCTCTCGCGATTGCCGAGGCGAGCCTGGGTCATTTGGCAAGCTCAGACGCGGCGCTGCGCGACGCGCGTGCGCTGGCTGTCCGATTGGGACCGTGGCACCGGTTGCATCTTGCCCTGGAGCTTTCCGCGGTCGCATGGCGTGCCTATTTGTATGGTGGCGACTGGCCGGCGATTGGCCGAGTCGCTTCGCGTGCGCTACAGATCGTCAAGGATCATCCGGTGCGCCTTGGGCAAATCGTGCTTGGCTTCGCCGCTCTCACCGAAGCATTCCTGCCTGGCGAAAACGAATACGACGTTCGCATTGAGGCGCTGCTCCGATCCCTGGAGAACACAAATTCCGACAGACAGCTGTCGGATGATGCGCTTGGGCTCGGTGTCTGTGCCGCCTGGCAGCGTGAGGACGTCAAACGTGCCCGCCGGTTCGAAGCGTTGGTCCGCGCTCCAAAGCACGGGAGCACGATCGGTGCCGCCGGTGAATGCCGTGAATTCATCCTCGGACGCCTCGCGGCCCTTCAGGATCACACGGTTGCGGCACGCGCACACTTCGCAAAGGCCCGCGGCGATCTTGACCGGGCAGGCCAAGTCTGCCTCCGAGCGCTCGTCGATCTTGATGAGGCGACCGTTGCGGGAACCTCAGGGGACAAGCCGTCATCGCGTGCGCTGCTGCAGCGGGGACGCGAGCAGTTCGTAGCACTCGGCATGCGAAGCTGGCAGGAGCGCGTTGATCGAGCACGGATAGAGGGAGTCGAGGCGGAGTCGCGCAACTTATACGCGCGAGGCCCTGATGATCTTTCACCACGAGAAATGGAGATCCTCAGCAAGCTCGCTGCCGGCAGCCGCTCCAAGGCCATTGCTGCGGAACTACGCCTCAGTGTGCCGACCGTCAATCGGCACATTGCGAACATATATATGAAGATCGGCGTGAGCTCGCGCGCCGCAGCAACCGCTTACGCGATGAGACACCGTCTCAGCGTGCTCCAGTGAAGCAGTACACATCGATTGCATAGTTTTTATGATGGTGACGGCTGCAATGAGTGCGTAAGCTTACGGTGTGTAAAAAAATGAAAGTCATGGGCGGACAACGAGTAGCAGGGCAAGGAGTCGGCGTCGGGCGTCGTCGAATCCCTTCGCGTGCTCGTCGGCGCTGTCGGAGCATTCCGGGGACGAGTCAGACGCCTCTCGGGAGCTACGTCTGCGGCCGGCAAGTCGCGTCCGCCTAGGGTGGTTCAAGGGGACGTGGCATGCGTGATACAGACGGGGATATCAGCAAGGTAGACACCGCTTACACTAAGCTCAAGGACCTCGTCATCCACTATGATCTGGTACCTGACGGCAAGGTCCGGGTGCTTCCGGGAGAGCATCTGCATATTGACGATCTGGCGGATCGCGTCAATGCGAGCGCCACGCCTGTACGCCAAGCGCTGGAGCGCCTACAAGGCGAGGGGCTGATCGACAGCATCGCGAAGCGAGGCTTCTTCTCCAAGGTTCCGAACGCGTCCGAGCTGCAGGATCTGTATGAATTTGCCCGGCTGGTTCTTGAGCACAATATTACGAGGCCACTCGATCCGTCCTCGGTTGCGCGTCTCGGCCGGGGTTTGATGAAAGTGGAAGCCGTTGCAGTGGGCCACTCGGCAACGAAGTGCGTCAAGCATCATGCGATGACCATCGAGAGCGTCTTCGAGCAGATCACGCAGCTGTCGCGAAACGGGCAGATGCTGAGAATGATGCGGAACTTCAATGATCGCAGCCGGTATGTCCGATGCCTCTCGATCCTGCAAAGCCCGGATCACGGCGCGCAGGTACGAGAATGTCTCGAGCTGATCGAATTGCTCCGCGATCAAGATCCGAGAGGTGCAAGCGCTAAATTGGAAACGCACATGTGTCGGATGATCGTCGATCTGCCCGAGCTCATCAGGGACGCTAGGTCACGCTGGACGATGGCCGCGGCCATATAGATCTCGTTTGACGTTTGATTGTAATGCCCATGGGTACATCGACCTTCGACCTGTGAGAGGGTCCAAGACCCCGGTTGCGAGTGAAGCTCTGGATCCGGCATGCGCGGGGAGAATTCGCGGGGCGACCGAAGCCAAAATCAGGCCCATCATTTGAGCCCTGGCGTGAGCGAGAGGGTGGCGATGTCGGCGTGGTTTTCGAGCCGACTAGGCTTGCCGGGTGGGCTCTCAAGGGCTTGGCCGGCTATCGCCGCAATTGCTGTCCTGGCGATCGTGGGAGTCGCGCTGCTGTCCTACCGATTGGCCCTGAGCGCTGGCCTCGCGCAGATGAGCCGCGACTCCGATGATCGGCTTACGTTGATCGCCAGTACGTTCGATGCAACCGTTGCCCGCTTCCGATATCTGCCCACGGTTCTTTCACTCGCCGATCCGGTGCGCCGGCTGTTCCGGACACCGGGCGATGGGGCAGTTGTCGAAGCTGCCAACCGTTATCTTAAGTCGCTAAATCAGGCCGCGGGATCGGCCGAGCTCTACGTGCTGGACACGGCCGGGGTGACGCTGGCAGCAAGCAATTATGATGGAGCAAAGAGCTTCGTCGGGCATGCGTACGACTTTCGCCCCTATTTCCAGAGCGCAATCCGTGACGGGGAAGGGCAGCTCTATGCCGTTGGGGTGACGACCGGCTTGCCTGGTTACTTCTTGTCGCAACGGATCACCGAAGGCGAGCTTACGATCGGGGTCGCCGTCGTGAAGATCGATTTGACGCCGCTGGAAGCCGATTGGGTCAGGGCCGGTGATCTGGTGGCCATGGAAGATGAAGAAGGCGTGCTCATCCTGGCCAGCCGCGCGCAGTGGAAATATCATCCGTTGCGAAGGCTACCCTCGACCGCGGTCGCGCGTCTGAACGCGTCCCGGCAGTTCGGCGACACGATCGAGAATGCTCCGATCCTCGGTTCGTCGGCCGAATCGGGCGAGGTATCGGTCGAACTGGGCGACGACGATGGCGTCCACGAATATGCGCTGCGTGCGCGGCCTCTGCCGGCGCATGGATGGCAGCTGCTCATTTTTTCGGACATCGGGGAGGCTCGTCGGCATGCAATGACCATCGCGGTCACGGCCGGTTTTGCCGTTCTCACGGTACAGCTGCTTGGGCTTGTCGCTCATCAATGGCGGCAATCGATGAAAGCCAAGGGCGAAGCTAACGAGCTGCTCGAACGAAGTGTTGCGGAGCGCACGATGGAGCTGCGCGAAGCCAATCGTCAACTGACAAGTGAAGTCCTGGAACGGACGCGCACCGAGCAGGAATTGCGACAAACCCACGAGAGCCTGGTGCAGAGTGCGAAGCTTGCCAGTCTTGGACAAGCCCTGGCAGGGGTGGCGCATGAAATCAACCAGCCACTCGCGGCGCTCACCACTTACATCGCAAGCAGCCGAGTCTTGTTGCAACGCAACGAGATCGAACGAACGGCCTTGAACCTCGACCTGATGTCATCCATAGCCGAGCGAATGATGGCACTGATCGGTCACTTGCGCATGTTTGCCCGCAAGGAGACCGGTGCAACCAGCAGAGTCGATGTCGGTGTGACGCTCGGCAATGCGATGCGGCTCCTGCAGTACCGGATCAGAAATGAGGGTATCGAGGTTGTCCTGGACTTGCCGGCGGAGCCGGCTCACGTTGAGGCGAATCCGATCCGTCTCGAGCAGGTCTTCGTCAACCTGCTCTCGAACGCGGTCCAGTCGATGCGTGATCGCCCGCGCCGGGTTCTCACGGTTTCCATCCGTCGTGCGGGTAGCACCGTTACGACCGAGGTCGCAGACACCGGGAGCGGAATCTCCGCGGATCACATGAAATCGCTGTTCGATCCGTTCTTCACCACCAAGGAAATCGGCGAAGGGCTCGGCCTCGGCCTTTCAATCAGCTATGGGATCGTGAGGGAGCTCGGAGGCACGATTTCGGTTGAGAGCGAACTGCAAATCGGAAGCCGGTTTCGGGTGACCTTGCCGACGCCGCCCGAGCCGGCCTAGACTTATCGGGGTGTGTGGATGAGCAAATCGATTCTTGTCGTTGACGACGAGGAGATCGTTCGCAGCTCGATCAGACAATGGCTGGAGCTGGGCGGCTTCGAAGCGCGCACAGCCCGAAATGCTGACGAGGCGTTGTCGATGCTTCAGGCCGAGCTGCCTGACGTGGTACTGACCGACTTCCGGATGCCGCATCGATCCGGCATCGAACTCATGCGCGACGTGCAGCGAATCGATCCCGACATTCCGGTCGTCCTGCTCACTGCTCACGGCGACGTTGCACTCGCGGTAGCGGCCATGCGCGAGGGTGTCTACGACTTTTTGCAGAAACCTGCCAACCCGGATCATATGTCTGCCGTGCTGGCACGGGCGGCAGAACAATCAGGATTGAAGCGTCAACTCAGGCATCTCACGAGCCGGCTCGGCGCCGAAGGTGAGCTGGCGCGACGTCTCCTCGGGACATCGCCCGCGATGGCCACGCTGCGAAAGTCCGTTGGCGAGCTCGCCGAGCACGACCGGGATGTGATCCTCTTCGGCGAGAGCGGCACGGGAAAGGAGGTCGTCGCTCGCGCACTGCATGACCTCGGTCCGCGGGCACGAGCTCCATTCGTTGCGGTAAATTGCGCGGCTATACCCGCCGAACTGTTCGAGAGCGAGCTGCTGGGTCACGAGGCGGGCGCGTTCACTGGTGCACGCGGGGCTCGCATCGGGAAGTTCGAACATGCCAGCGGCGGAACTCTCCTGCTCGATGAAATTGAAAGCATGCCACACGCGTTCCAGGTCAAGATCCTACGCGTTCTGCAGGAGCGCGTGGTCGAGCGGGTGGGATCGAACCGGCTGATCCCGGTCGACGTCCGTGTGATCGCGGCCGCGAAAGCCGATCTCGCCGCGGACAGCCGCAGCGGCCGCTTTCGGGCCGATCTCTACTTCCGCCTGGCAGCGGCTGAGATCCGTCTCCCGCCGTTGCGCGAACGGGGCAACGACGTGCTGCTGCTATTCCAGCATTTTGCCGGGGAAGCTGCCCGGCGCAGCGGCCGTGACCTGACGCCACTCGGAGCCGAGGATTTCGATGCACTGCTGACCCATGACTGGCCTGGCAATGTTCGAGAACTGAAGAACGTGGCTGAACGCTACGCGCTCGGCTTGGCCGCAACGGGTCGCCGCGTCGCGGAAATTCTGCGGCGAGCCCAGGGAGCGGGCGCAAGGCGCTCGCTCTCTGAGCGTGTCGCAGCTTATGAGCGCATGCTGATCGAGGCGTCTTTGCTGGAGCACAACTGGTCGGTTGTGGCGGTTATGGAAAGTCTCGGCATGCCACGGCGGACGCTCAACGAAAAAATGGCAAGGTACGGCTTGCTGCGACCCAGCCGAACCTCCTGCTAGGCACGAGGCGGATTCCCGCTTACGCTCCGACGCGGATCGGCGGAATTCCGCTTAGCGCGGCGAGCCCGTTTCACGCGAGGCGCATGCAACCATCTGAAATGGCTTTGTTTGGCGGCGCGATCGGCGGCCGCCGCCGGCTGGCACGCGGGTTGCTCAGGCATGAGCACGATTGGCCTTAGAGCCTAAGAAAACGTGCACTCGGAGGACGCCATGAAGTTTGAGCGAGCTATCAGCCCCATCCTCGTTGCGGCCGCCGATGAAGCACGCCGTGACGGCCTTGGGATGGGTAGCCGCTTGCGTGCGATCTTCGTCGGCTCGATCGGAAATCTGGTGGAATGGTATGACTTCTACGCCTATGCCGCGTTTGCGTTGTATTTCGCCAAATCGTTCTTTCCTGAGGGCGACGAGGTGGTGCAGCAGTTGAATGCTGCGCTGCTGTTTGCCGCCGGCTTTCTGGTCCGCCCACTCGGAGGCTGGCTATTCGGCCATTTTGCAGATCATCATGGCCGCCGTAATGCCTTGACCTTGTCGGTCTTGATGATGTGCTTCGGCTCGCTGATCATCGCCGTGACGCCCACCTATGCGTCGATCGGCTTTGCGGCGCCGGTCCTGCTTGGTTTCGCGCGAATCGTGCAGGGAATTAGCCTAGGCGGTGAATATGGCGCCAGCGCAACTTACCTGAGCGAGGTCGCGGACGAAAAGAACCGCGGATTCTATTCCAGCTTCCAATATGTGACGTTGATTGGCGGCCAGCTCTGCGCGATCGTCGTTCTCTTGGTCCTGCAGAAGGTGCTTCTGACGGAGGAGCAGCTTCGTGGATGGGGCTGGCGTATTCCGTTCGTCATCGGCGCGCTGCTGGCCGTCGTGGCCGCCGTCATGCGCCGCAACCTGCACGAAACGGATGTATTCACCCGCGCGAAGTCGGCAAGACAGGGGAGTTCGCTGCGCGCGCTGGGTCAGTTCCGACGCGAAGTCTTGCTTGTTGTTGGACTAACAATGGGGGGGACTGCGGCCTTCTACACCTATACCACCTACATGCAGAAATACCTGAAGCTCTCCGTCAAGCTGACCGATGATCAAACGACCATGGTCACGGCCTGTAGCCTGATCTTCGCAATGGTGCTGCAGCCGCTCTATGGCGCCCTTTCCGATCGCATCGGACGCAAATGGCTGTTGATCGGGTTCGGACTGGGCGGAACTCTGTTCACGATTCCGCTTCTGAACACGCTGCAGGGAGTCCACGACCCGTTCACCGCATTCCTCCTGATCGCGGCGGCGTGGTTGATCGTATCCGGCTATACCTCGATCAATGCGGTGGTCAAGGCCGAACTGTTCCCAACTGCAATTCGAGCAACGGGCGTAGCGCTGCCATATGCATTGACCGTTTCGATCTTCGGCGGCACGGCAGAGTCGATCGCGCTTTGGTTCAAGTCGGTCGGTCACGAAAGCTGGTTCTATTTCTACCTCACCGGCTGCATTGCGACCTCTCTCGTCGTCTATCTCAACATGCGCGACACCCGGCGGCACTCGGCGATCGATCGTGAGCAGAAAGCGCAATGAGCGACGCGTCGCATGAGCGCGCGACGCGCCGCGCAGCCTTCGGCTCAAGCCCGCCGGATCAGCAATCCTAGCGCAGCAGGTATCGATATGGACAGCGAATTCAATCGAGTCGATGTTGCCTACGCCCGAATCAAGGAATTGGTCACACACTACGAGTTGACGTCGGAGTCGAAGATCATTTTGCCAGGCGAGCACCTGCGCATCGACGAGCTTGCTGACTATGTCAGGGCGAGTGCGACACCGGTGAGACAAGCTCTCGAGCGTCTTCATGGCGAGGGGCTGATTGATATCGTTCCGAAGCGAGGCTTCTTCTCGAGGGTCCCGGACGCAGCGGAGCTGCAGGACCTCTATGAGTTTGCTCGGCTGGTGCTCGCGCATAATCTCAGGAAGGCTTTGGAGCCATCGTCGGCCGTACGCTTTGGCCGAAGCGCGATGAGAATGGCGGCGCTTCCGCCCGCGAATTCGGCAAGGAATCGCGCCAAGCACTATGCTGCCGCCATCGAGGGTGTGTTCGAGCAGATCGCGCAGATATCGAGGAACGAGGAGATGCTGCGAATGATAAAAAACTTCAACGACCGCAGCCGGTATATTCGATGCCTCGTCATCTCCCGAGACGCCGATCCGGACTCCGAGCTCCGTGACTGTCTTGATATCGCGGACGGCGTCCGCAGCCAGAACGCCGCGCGCGCGTGCGCACGCCTGGAAGCCCACATGCACCGAACGATTGCAAATTTGCCAGAATTGATACGGGAAGCCAGATCGCGCTGGGCCATTGCCGCCGCTGCAGGCTGAACCATCCCACCTAATGGTCTCGCACTCACGGCGCCCGCGAAGTTCGACGGTCGATCGTTGCCATCGATCGAGCTGGTGGGTCGTTTGCGTTCGTGTGGACTGGCAAACTAGTCTTTAGCTGCAGTCTCGTGCCGACCTAACTCGACGTTTAAGGATGTGTGCAGCCGACCGCAAGGAGCCACTCCTGATAGTTGCGCTCGAACCGTTCACGGTCGGCGAGCAGCGGCCGCGGTTTTCCGCGAGCAAGGTAAGCCCCCGGCGACGGCCGCCTTGCGTCGGAGCTGACGCTTGTTGAAGCCATAGGACTAGTCCTGGAGCCAATCCTATGGCTAAAGCGGAAGTGGAAGTGGAAGTGATCACGTCGGAGCGGCGACGGCGGCATTGGTCGCGGGCCGATAAGAAGCGTGTCGTTGCTGCAGCGTTAGAACCGGGAGCGACGATCCTGGGGGGGCGCGAGCGTTCGGGGTGCATTCCAGCCAGGTGTTTCGCTGGCGCCAGCAGCTATGCGGCAAGGAGGCTGCCGCGCCGGGTTTCGCTGCCTTGACGATCGCAGCCGATCCTCACGCGGCGGCAGCTCCAACGCAGGGGCTGATCGAAGTAGAGCTCGGGGCGGAGGCCAAGATCCGGATCAGCGGCGCGGCGGATGTCGCGACGGTGACCGCGGTGAT
This sequence comes from Bradyrhizobium sp. SZCCHNPS1003, assembly GCF_032381555.1. Lineage (NCBI taxonomy): Bacteria > Pseudomonadati > Pseudomonadota > Alphaproteobacteria > Hyphomicrobiales > Nitrobacteraceae > Bradyrhizobium > Bradyrhizobium sp. SZCCHNPS1003. The sequence continues at coordinate 27,967 of NZ_JAUHIU010000016.1, read as the reverse complement.
CGCGGCGCTCCAGGCGGGTTCGCGATGACGATCCCGATCCCCTCCGGCACCCGGGTCTGGCTTGCGACAGGCCATACCGACATGCGCAAGGGCTTCGACGGTCTGGCGCTCAGTGGAAGGTGATCCAGCATGTACGGGAGAAGTTCTCCTGCCGCGCCTGCGAGGCGATCACGCAGCCGCCGGCGCCGTTCCATCCGATCTCGCGCGGACGAGCGGGACCGCGCCTGTTGGCGCACATCCTGTTCGCCAAATACGGGCTGCACGGCTGCGCGCAAGCCGGGCCCGATCATCGAGGTCGGCTGCTGGGCGCATGCACGGCGCAAGTTCTTTGAGATCGCACGGCTGAAGAAGGCGCCGATCGCGAAGATCGACGCGCTGTTTGCGATCGAACGCGAGATCAACGGTCTACCGGCTCACGAACGCAAAGCCGTGCGCGACGCACGCAGCCGCCCACGCGTCGACGAGCTCCACGGCTTCCTGCGCGAACGCCGTACCAAGCTGTCCGGCAAGAGCGAGACCGCAAAAGCAATCGACTACAGCCTCAAGCGCTGGGAGGTGTTCACAATACGGCCGAGCGCGAGCTGCGCGCCGTGGCCCTCGGCCGCAAGAATTGGACCTTCGCCGGCTCCGACGAAGGCGGCCGCCGCGCTGCCGCCATCTACACGCTGATCCAGACCGCCAAGCTCAACAACGTCGACCCGCAGGCTTGGCTCGCCGACGTCCTCGCCAAGCTACCCGACCATCCGGCCAGCAAGCTCGCCGATCTGCTTCCCTGGGCTGGCAGGCCGCCCAGACATCGGCCGCCGCCTGATCGAGCCGCTCCAGACCGTCCAGAGCAGTCGCTCGGCCCGTGGCCTTCACCGGACGCCTACGCAATTCAAGCACATCACTTGGCTTCTGACGACCAAATCCAATCGGGGCGAAGGCGCCTTTGGCGCTGAACGCAAAATACGGTCAGTAGCTGCGGGGGATGTGTCGCGGGCTCTTCCCGACTTCCGAGAGAGCTATTGATTGAGTGGCGCACCCGACACGATTCGAACGTGTGACCTTTGCCTTCGGAGCATTTTAAGTTGTGCTGCGCGAGAAAACGCCAGGACATCCAATGCTACGATATCCCCCTCTAATCATTATCGGATTTGGAATGAGCCTCCGCCGGCCGTATCCTGCGGTCCGCTCCGGCTTTCCTCCAAGTGCTTACGTGGTGCTTACGCGGGAGACGAGCTTCGGAGGAGAGAAAATTTATGCCTAAGCTCAGTAAACGCGTTGTCGATGGCGCTGAACCTCAAAGCACGGACTACGTGATCTGGGATGACGAACTGCCTGGCTTTGGCCTGCGCGTCTTCAAGTCGGGCAAGCGCAGCTACCTAATTCAATACCGTTCAGCCGGCCGCTCTCGCCGCTATAGCATCGGGGTTCACGGTGTTTGGACGCCGGAGCTTGCCCGTAAGGAAGCCAAGATTCAGCTCGGGCGGGTGGCACAAGGTGACAACCCGGCCGAGGAGCGGCAGCTCGATCACAAGGCGGTCACGGTCAAGGAGCTCTGCGAACTTTACCTCAAAGACTTTGAAGCGGGCCTTATTCTAGGCAAGGGCGGACGCCCGAAGAAGTCGACAACGTTGGTGACGGACACTGGACGCATCAATCGCCACATCATTCCGTTGATTGGCACGCGCCGCGTCAAAGATCTCGTCAAAGCAGACGTCAACAAGGTCCTGAAGGACATCATGGCCGGGAAGACCCGTGCCAGCGTCAAGACCAAGAAGCTTCGCGGCAGAGCCAATGTGCGCGGTGGCGTCGGCACGGCAACGCGGACCGTCGGTCTCCTCGGGGGCATTCTCACCTATGCGGTGGAGGCCGGGATCATCGAGCACAATCCAGCCCACGGCATTCGCAAGCCGAAGGACAATGTCCGCAATCGTCGGCTCACGGAGGCCGAGTACAGGACGCTGGGCGAGATGCTGGAGGAAGCAGCGAAGGAGGAAAAGTATGCCATAACGGTGGATATCATTCGCCAGATTGCGCTGACCGGCTGCCGTCGCAGTGAAATCATCGGCCTTAGGTGGTCCGAAGTGGACACCGAGGCGAGCTGTTTGCGTCTAGCAGACAGCAAGGAGGGTGCCTCAATCCGACCGATTGGGCTCCCTGTGGTGGAATTCATGGACGCCCGAAAGCGGAAAAAGGTCGGCTCTTACGTTTTCCCAGGGTACAGAGACGATAACGCGTTCGGCAGCTTCCCAAATCATTGGGAACAGTTGTTCAGCAAATCGTCCCTTTCAAACTTCACGCCTCACGTGCTGCGTCACAGTTTTGCTAGCATCGCCAACGATCTCGGCTTCACCGAGGTTACGATCGCAGCGCTGGTTGGCCATTCGAAGGGGTCTGTCACCAGCAAGTACATCCATACACTCGACACCGCGCTCATCATGGCCGCCGATACAGTTTCGGGCTATATTCAGGGACTTCTCGACGGAGTGAAATTCAAGCAAACTGCCTACGCACTCGATCGAGATTCGCGGAAGGCAGCGTTGGCTCGCTTCTTAGCCCAAGCTGTTGGTGAGCCGGCCACCGGGGTTCAAGATTCGGAGAACCTCGCTGCTAGCGTGCCTGTGATCTGCAGTCTACAAGCCTGAGGGGCGGAGGTTCGAATCGTTCCGGGCGCGCCATTCAACTTCTTAGAAGCACGGAAGTTCTTGTGTCTGGCCGGAGATCGGCCCAGGTCTGGGGAAGTTTTCCAGCATCGGTGCATATAAAGGCTAGCGCCGCCGCGCGGCGTCGTCATCGGGCCTGCCCCAGGGCGGTGTTTGGGCAGCGATGTTGCTCCACAGTGTCCGGCAAAAAAGCGGCATGCCGATGTCGTTGCCTTGGCCTTCGATCTTCTTCCAGGGCAGGCCGAACAAATGCGCGGAGGAGGAGCGTGTCCTTACGTGGAGGGAACAGGTCGTCAATTGTGCTCTCTTCTCTGGGCCGCATAGTCCCGCAAGATCGCCCGGCTTACATTAAGATGCGCGCAAAACACCCGGCGGGTAGGCTCGTGTGGTTTAGCGGTCCGGACCAGCTACGCGGCTCTGCGCCTCGGTTCTTAGATGCGCTCCCTTGTCCGAGGGCGGCGAGGTCAACCAACGGCTCTCAATTGCTTGTTTGCTGCCGGACGACGTCTAGCGCCGTGAAAGAGATCTATACCACTTACGCTGCACGGTCCCGGACGACGTATCGTCATACTGGAAGCATTCAGCGAGATCGTCGATTGTCCTTATGATCCTCTGGAGTAAGGGGGCCGTGAAGCTGGCAGTTGAGCCGGTCGCGTAATGGCTAACCCAATTTCCGAGTATAGCAGGCACGTGAACCATCTCTAAGTCCGTCACTTGTTTGGAGTCGAGCACGAGGCTGTTCGCCGCTTTATGCAGATTTATTGCATCGGTGATGGCATCGAGGCAGTTCTGCGTCATTTTGCTCGTATCTTTGATCGCGAAGTCGATTGGAACGGGGATGTTCACTTTTCGAATGATCGCCTGAAGGCTGAATTCGAGATATTGACGGATTAGCGGCTCCGCCTGCGTCGTCTGGCCAGCTCTTAGAAGCTTGTCGATGGTCCCCTTGAGCCGGTCGGCGCCGTGCGAAATCACGGCTCCCATGGGGGGAGAGCCCTGAAGCTTGTTGTGGTGCCAGTCGGTCGTTCCGCCCAACCGGTCAAAGTACTTCTCAAGAAGACCATCATGGCTCAGGACGATGAATTGGAGACCGTCCGGATTAACGGGGTGCTGAAGCTTCGTTCGTATGAGTTCCATCAGCATATATTGGTGACCGGAGTCGAAACTTGAAGTCACGTCGTCGAGCACGACAAAGCGCGGCGCGCCGACATGCTTCATCGCTGCTGCCAGGAAAACTGAGAGCGCGAGCGCGTTACGGAAGCTTTCCGACAGTAGCGCTCGCGCCGACAGCTTGTGTTGGCCGTGAAAGTCAGCAAGCTGGACGTGAAGGTCTTCACTGCCGGCTTCCCGCTGAAGCTTGGGGATGACGTCGTCAACGCTCATTATGAACGCGAACATCTCTTTGTATTGGTCTTCGATTTCCGCAACCTTCGTTGCCGAAAGTGCCGCTTCGGCGTCTGAGAAGATGGCGCTCGCACCTGTAATGCAGGACTTCCATCTCTCCCGGATCTCGAGCTTGACTTGAAGATCCGCTTCTTGGCCCTGCTTCTGCCGGTATCGGTTCAGCGCGTCCCTGAAGGACCGTCCGTGTTCGACCTGCTCGGTGAGCTGAACGAGGGAGTCAGGTAGCTCTTTTTGAATTTCGTCCCGTTTCGCATTTGCGACTCGAAGCTCCTCCCGAGCGCGCTGTATAAGCTTGGTCGACCAGTCAACGGCGTGCTCCAACTGTAACTCTGTGAATTCACCTTCGCTAAAGGTCGCATCAAGTTCCGAGTACCGTCTTTCTGGTAGTGGGACGCCAATCGCATCTGAAGATTCGATAGCGGAGACAGATGCGCGCCAAGCTGAGCGGTCCCAGTATTCGCCGAGTTCGTTGATTTTCGCAGAGGCGGAAGCGTACTGAGCTTCCTGATTTTCAACGTGTTCCCTTATGGAATGGTCCAAGGTGCTTTCACACAACGGGCATTGCATTTCCTCGGACCATTCGCCGCCCGCAATAAGCAAGGAGGCTGCGTCGTAGAGGCCTTTGAATAACTCGCCTCGCGTCGAGGAAAGCAGGGTGTCCCGCTCTGCGACTTTCCGTTTGAGTGCCGCTTGATCGGCGACAATTGAGGCGTGGCTGGGGGCAAGAAGCGCTTCAAGCTTGCTTATCTTCGAAACGGTGTTGGCAAGGTCCTGATGCTTTTCGCCGCCTTCCGCAGCGCGGATGGTGGATTTCAGGCTCTCGAAATCGATCTCGTCGAGACGTTTTCCGGCCAGCATCGTTTTGAGCAGTTCGACGCTGGCAAAAGCTTGCGCGACGTCTGCTGCGGCGTCGTCGAGGCGACCAATATCCGTCAATGCTTTGCCGACGATCTTTTCGTAACTTGATATGATTGTCGCTTGCGACTGCCTTGCTTCTCGTTGTGCGGACTCTATCGAGGTAGTGAGAACCTTGATATCGAGGTCGCTGTTCAGCGTACGGGTCTCGCTCGCTGCCTGCAGCGCTTGACGGGTGCCCGAATATGCTGAGAGGCCAAGGAGAGCAGAGAACGTCCGTCCTCTTTTAAGAGGCGATTCTTCAATGAAGCGTGCAAAGGTTTGGTAGTCGAGGAGTGCAAATTGCTCCTTAAGAGAAGCCAGAAAAGTGGCGGGGGCCGCATGTCCTGTCGAGCTGGATACGGATCGGACACCAGTCTTGCTCCTTGAAACCGTAATCCCGATTGGCTTTCCGCCGTCGTCTGGCTGAAGTTCAAGTTCTATTGTTGCTTTGCCGGTTGAATGAAATCGGTTGGCGTAATAGTCTTGAGGCCTTTCTTGCGCTTGAATTGTTTCAAGTTTCGGAACGTCCCCGTGGAGAGCATAGGAGAGGGCGTCGAATAGCGAGCTCTTGCCAATGCCGTTCACGGCAAAGATCGAGTTGACCGCGTCTGGCTTGAATTTCAGGCTTAGCGGATCGGCTTCGTTATTAATTCCGCGAAACCCTTCGACTTTGAGTTTCGTGATGAAGTAACGTGTCATCGCGTGCCACCATGACTCTGGGACCCGGCGGCCAGCGCGTCGAGTGCCTTGAGAACGGAAGTATTGAAAGCTACGCGGTTCTTGGTGTCTCGCTCGCCGTCGACCATTATGCTTATGAGCAATGCGGCATTGTCCCGCAGGATTTTTCCCATCTCTGCGTCGCCGCGCTCGACCTCTTGCAGAAACGCTTCAAAATTGTCCGTGAACGTTTTGGTATCGTCGAAGCGAAAGTCGGACATTGGGCGTATCCATCAAGTTGTTTCGGTCTTATTATAATCGTAAAAGTGGATCGAGGGAATATTTGGTGCGGGCAACCGGAATCGAGCCGGCACAGGCCTTGCGGCCCTACAAATTTTCACACCACTCCGGTTTTCACCGCCGCACTGAGGCGTTTGTGGTCTGGATTAATCCTTCACCTAGCGCGTGAGCGCGGTAGGTGCTGCCGTCCGTCTCTACACCCTCTCTCCCTTGGCAGGTGAGCTTGGCTCGGGATTGCCATTTGAGAAGTTTCCCCCCAATTTGAGCAGTTCTGCATTCCGCGGTTTCCCGCTGAGCACCCAAGTGTTAAGTCCGGCGCGTCGATACGCTAGGGGAACACGGGTACAGCAAGCCTGTCCTTGTTTTGACGCACACCAGGTCCGGTGTGGCAGCTGAGGAGCAGGCTTGAAAAGGCGAAGTTAAGCCGTAGCGCTACCGCCTCTCCACCATCGATGGGTGGACTATTCGCCTGATATCCACCTTTCCCCTGCGCTCCGGACATGATCCCCGCATCATCGAACGGGAACGGCCGAATTATCCAGCTATAAGAACTGCTGCGGCGACCTTGCTGAAGTCGTTCCACGTCAATGACGTCATCGCAGCCAGCTATTCACATCACGACGAATATCAGGACTGCTCGTTGCGCCAGCACGCCATCATCTATCATGCCGCCGTTGTGCTGCCGACCTGCGGGGTCGGTGATCAGGTGCAGGCAATCTTCGATTTCAGCGCGTCAGAGATTCGAGAGCTCGCCGGCAAGAGGAAAATGCTTGCAGACATGTTTGTCCCAATCGGCAAGTTCGTCGTCGCGTCAGGCGAGGTCATCGGCAGTGATGTGGAACTTTAGGAGGCGGCGAGCATTGAGCGGGCTTTCCTTTCCGATCAGGATAAGCGCTGCCTTAGCGGTATCAGCTATGGCCCCATATGTAGCGTCCTGTTCTCGAATAGCTTGAAATCCCAATGCCGCGCTAATGACTCGGCGAAGTCGCTCACCTTCAAGGTTTTTGAACATGGCATAATAGTCATCGACCGACAGGACCGCCAGCAACTTGGTGTCTGCCTGGCTCCAACCGTGGTTTGAGCCGATGCTGTGGAGGATGTCCTCTGGAGAACGCTCGTCACGAAACGTCTTGAGCTTCTCTGCAAAGGCATAAATTACATCCGGGTCCTGGATGTTCTGGGTAAAAGGATGGGACGCAAGGTCGTAAAAGGCGTAATCCTCATCCTGCCTTCGTTTCATGAAAAGCTTCAGTACGTATTGGGCAGCGCGCTCACGGCCAAGAGTTTTCAGCAAGCTGACGGCGCCGTTCAGCTCCGATGGGGTCACGAATTGTGCGTGAAACTGCATTGCGGTGACCAAGGCGCGTACGATCTCGCGAGCATTATCTTTGAATGAATCGTGAAATAGGGCCCAAGCGTCGGCGAAGGACTTTGTCGAGTCCATCTGCTTCAAACGCTCATTCATCTCGTCAGCATTTCGCTTGATTTGGGCTTCGTCGAAAAAACCGCGTTTAACGCCGTCGAACAAGGCAAGATCGAAAGCGTCAGTTGAGGCATAGCCGTAGTTATCGAGAAGTGTATCCCATTTATGCCGTTCCGGCTGCTCGTCGGCATCGTCATAAACGCCGGCGAACGGGTCGTCACTCCTAGCCAAGATGAAGTCGATGAAGGCGTTGTCGTCCTCCGCAGTCTTCGAGAAGTGCGCCCAGCCGAACAGTGTGAGGGTAGAGGCGGCCTGTTCCGCGACCTTTTCGTGATAGCCGCTGAGTAACGGCAGCAGGTCAGCAAAAAGCCGCTCAATCTTCTTGATAACGCGGATATTCGAGACGCCAAGTGAAATGCACCGTTCCGAGAGTAGGAGTGTTGTGGGCGCGTCTATGGCAAGCGCAATTTTGACGCTCTCCTCCTCGGTTGGGGCAAATAGGAGTGAGAGGTCGATGACCTTCTCCTGATAGCGGGCAAGGTCCTTAGTGTCAGGGTCGGTCAGAGCCTGATCGTTGAGGATAATAACGATTTTACATCCTCGACGTTCTGTCAGGTAGGAGACAAGGCCAAGTACATCGATGATCCTGAGGTTGGAACCGCGGCGCTCCAGATCGTCAATGCAGACGATGCGGTCTCTGACAGCAAGGAATGAGATCGCTTCTAGCGTGGCCGAAGCACCCTTAAAGCGAGATATGACAGATATGAGTTGCGTACCAAATGACTTCACAACGAAGTCGGTATTGGTCTGCAGTGTCTTTAGTGAAGGCTCGATGCCGACGTCCTTGGTATCGATGGTGTTCTCGTAGATTGAGTATTTTAGCTCGTTGAGATTTTGCAGGCCGAAGAGGGAGACATAGGCGTACTTCCTGAGTCGGATCGTAGCCTTGGTCTCCTTAAGAAGCTTGTTCCAAAGATAAGTCTTGCCGACGCCCCATGCGCCCCGGAGAGCAAGCACCTCGGGCTTGGAAGATTCCAGAAAGCGGACAATCTCACGAGTTACCCGTTCGGTCGCTGTGCGTTCAACATCGATCAAGATGGATGGTCCCTTCACTCGCCTTAAGCGGGTAAACACTAGCCGAACATCGCCAGAGCGGTATAGTGGAGCGTCCCGCCCAGGAGGGCAAATAGCAAAGGAAAAAGTCCGGAGCCGGTTATTGGGTGATCCCGGCTATACAAGGTGCCAGGAGAAGCGGTCGGATAACGACTAGGTCAGCGTCTCCAGCAACGGGAGCAGGGAGAATGCGCTACGAGCAGCTTCGACGTTTGTTCTTGGCACAGCCCCAACTCGCCGAAACACAAGGGATAGTACCGACACATCGCGCCGTCGCTTCCGTGCCGTGATGGAACGCGACAGCGCCCGTAAAGCGGCATTGTCTGCTTGGAGCGCCCCGACTGGGTCGATGGGGGCGGTCAAGGCCGAAGCTGCGAAGCGAGTAGCAGACGGCGTCTGCGGTCTGCTACCGGCCTCGGTGACTGCTCCCGGTAAGAGGACAGCCCTCCCACCTCACCGGATTTACTCGAACTCGCCCTTCGGATGCCATCCAATTGGATCGGCAATCCAGCGGCTAATGTCGGATTCATGCCAGCCCGAGCCATTGGTGCTGATTTTGAGCTGGGCCGGAAACGTGCCCTCGGCGATTTTGCGGTAGATGGTGGACCGGGACAGTCCGGTCCTGGCGAGGACCGTTTTTAGACGGATGATACGGTTTGGTTCGCCCATGGTCACGCTGCCTCCTGCTGACGGCTTCTGAGACCAGACAGGCCAAACATTTGTGGACAGACAAGAGGATCTCGCACATCGCGAACTTTGGCGTAGGTCCGGCGGCAAACGGGATGGATTAGATTTCGATTCCGCGGCCTCTGCCGAGGTCGATACCGTGGGCGAGGGCCAGTTCTTGGCTGAGCCGGCGGCCGCCCTCGAAGGCAATGCCAAGATCTTTCTTGCGGCTGGCGATGATAGATTCCAGCTGCGGATCGCGTTCGAGGCTCTTGACCATATCGCCCATTGCCACGCGGGTGGCCTTGTAGCCGGTCATGTCGCCAACCTGATATAAGCGCTGACTAGTCTGCTCGAGCTTCTGCCAACGCTCCACAAAGCGGTCGGCGCGGCGGCTCGGATCGATGCGCAGTTCGGTCTCGATTTGGAGCGCGCGTACCGCGCGGCCCACCTGGCCCCCCGCCGCCTCACGGGCCAGTTCTGGGTTCTGCTTGTACGCGGCTTCGGCGTCGTGCGAGCCATAGGGCCGGACCTTCTCGAAAGCTTGGCGGGCCGTCTGTAGTTCTTTTAACTGCTCGGGGCTTGCCCCGCCGCCCACCTCCTGCGTCGCGAAGATTGCATTCACGGCGCGGGCATGGCGCACCAGCGCCCGGGTCCGCACACGGCGCGCTTCCGCTTCCGGTCCTTCCGCGAGCTCCGTTGCCCGCGCTTCGATGCCGCGGCGCTCTGCGGACGCAACGTTCCTTTCCCTTTCTGGCGCTTGTCGCTGTGGCCACAGCTCGCGATCGTGCCCGGGCACCTCCGTAGGCGAGCGCAGGTCGTCCAACATCTCGCGCAGCTTCTCCGGCACAATCTTGCGCACAATCTCGACCACGCGCTCGCGGAATGTGATCCCGCGCCGCGCGGCATAGCTTCGGACCGTATTGGCAGGATCGTAATCCGAGGCCATGTCCTTGGCGCGATCGCGCGATAGGGCGCGGACCAGCCGATCGTCATTGGCAAAATCGTCTCGGCCATAATGCAGATCAACGCTCTCGCGGTGCCGCGACAGCGCGACATAGCTGCTGTGGGCGTCCATGCCCGGTGTCGCCAGCACATGGACTCGGTTCACCGTCATGCCCTGCGCCTTGTGGATCGTCGCCGCATAGCCATAGTCGATCCGGTTGTAATCCTTCAGTTCAAAGCGAACGGATCGGCCATCGTCGGTCTGGGCGGTCAGGGACTGCGCGCTTACCTGCTTGATAGTCCCGAGTGTGCCGTTCTTAACGCCAAGGCCGCGCTCGTTCTGCAGGAACATGACGCGATCTCCGCCGGCGAACTTGCGCTCGCCGCGCTCGACCGTCACACGCACCTCGGCGCCGAGATCGCCGGCGGCCCGCATTCGCTCGCGCGCTGCCTCGTTCAGCGCTCGCACCTCGTCATTCGTGTGCGTAAGAATGATCCGACTCCGGTCCGGTGACGCCTGCCGGTCGCGGTCCCAGCGCGCGATCAGATCGTCGCGCGCCTGCTCGCGTGTCTGGACCTCATGCACCATCCCGTGGGAGCGGTAAGCTCCGAACGCTTCCCCCACTTTGCCGGTCGCTAGATCGCGCGTGGCATCGCGCTGCCAGTCCTGGCGCTGACGGCGCACTTCACCGAGTTCCGCGCCGCCGTGACGCTCGTGGATAGAGCGGAACGCCGCACCGGCTTCGATGGCTTGCAGCTGCTGCGGATCGCCGACCAGCACCACCTTGGCGCCAGCCTCCGCTGCATGAGACAGCACGCGCTCAAGCTGGCGCGTACCGACCATACCGGCCTCGTCGATGACCAGCACATCGCGGGACGTGAGTCCGTCTCGACCCTGTTGCCAGCCATGCTCAAGGCTGGCGATGGTGCGGGACGATATGCTCGATCCGCTTTCGAGGTTTTCCGCAGCAATGCCGGACAGCGCCACACCTCGGACCTCGAAGCCTGCCGCTTTCCACGCCTCCCGTGCCACCCCCAGCATCGCGCTCTTTCCCGTCCCGGCATGACCGACCACGACGCTGAGATCGCGTCCATCCGTGACACGCGCCAGTGCCTCGGTCTGTTCGCCCGAAAGGACCAGGCCGCGTGCTTCCGCCCGCGCCAAAGCGGCTCGGCGGTCGATATCGCGAACCGCATGGCGCTGCCGTTCGGCCATTCGTTCAGCAGCGTGGTGCAGGCGCTGTTCCACCTCGATCATTCCGCGGGTGGTGAACCGATCCTCGCCGCGGGCATCCTTGCCGAGTTCGACCAGATCGGGCGCTTCTTGCATGGCGCCCACCACCTGGTTGAACTGGTCGAGCCGGTCACTGTGCCGGTGCGCGAACTTGGCCAAGTCGCGGCGTGTGAAGGTGGATTGCTGCTGGGTGATGGCATCCAATCCAAGGGAGGGATCGGTAATGATCCGCGCGCCGTTGTTCCGCGCGATCTCGCGGTGCATCTCGGCCCGCTCGGCTTCACCGCCTTCGCCTGCGCTGCCCCGACTCTCGATCCGTTTTGCCGGCGCGCCGATCTGGCTTTGCGGGTCCAGCGCGATGCCCTGGTCTTCCAGACTCCGATGGTCGATCCGCGCATCGATGTCGAGCTCGGCCAGCCGTTCATTGGCGAGTTCGGCCCAGCGCCTCCGCCAGCGCTCGACCATCTCGGTGCGGTTCCAGTCCCGCACCTTTTGGCCAAAGCCTTTCTCGTCGACCGCGCGCATCGTCAGCATGACATGAGCATGGGGCTTGGGCAGGCCGTCCTCGGCCCTGTCCCAATGCACATTGAGGTCGGCGATCATGCCCAGACCCACGAACTCGCCGCGAACGAAGTCCCGGGCCAGCTCAATCCCCTGCGCCTCACTCAGCTCGCGCGGAAGCGCAAACTCCACCTCGCGGGCAAGCTGGGCATCCTTCCGGACTTCGCACGCCTCGACATCGTTCCAGAGCTGCTCGCGATCGCTCCACACCTCCGGCGCGCTCTCTGGCAGCATCACCTCGGAATGGACCACGCCGCGCTTTCCGGAAAAGTCTTGGCTGCGGTCCAAGCGCTCGTCGCGCAGGCGCGAGCCCGAACGGTAGGCGGCCGACGCCACCGCGCTTGAGCCGGATTTGCGGCAAATGACCTTGACGTGAAGATGATAGATCGCCATCGCGATCCGATCACTGGCACAGCGAAGCGTACGTCGGAACGACGTATAAGCGCGCCCTCCCTCGAAAAAATCTCGGGAGGGACTACCGCGTCCCAGGCCGTCCTGATGACCTTACAGCATTGTGCGTGGTGCTCGACTATCATTTCGCCATCAACACTCATGGAGACGAGCATGCGTAAACCAAGGGACTTTGATGCGGACCTGGAGGCCCTCGACGACAAGGCGCGCGCGCTGAAAATTCGCAAGGTACGCCAGCTCGGCGAACTGGTCATCGCCACCGGAGCAGACACACTCAGCGCAGACGAACTCGCGGGAGCGCTAATTGAGCTGGCCGAGACGAAGGAGGCCGGAAGGAGGGAGGTATGGGCCAGGCGCGGCACCGCGTTCTTTCAAAGACGGTCGCGGCGAAATCCGCCAGCAGCTGACCGCAACACGAATGGCGCTCCTGCGCAACCGAGTGGCGCGCAACCGGCATCAGGCCGCAAGGGTGCGGCATGACATGCGCTCTTGGCAAGTCAAGCGCCGCAAGCGGACGCGGCACCTCATCGAACTCGGCGGCCTCATCGTCAAAGCCGGTATTGTGGACGTGACCGGTGACGACCGCGCCACGATCTTCGGCGCTTTACTCTGGATGGCCGATAAACTCCAAAGCGATCAAGGTGAACGGGCACGAGTGCAATGGGCTGCAAAGGGGAAGCGGGCGTTCGAGGCGGATCCGGCAGCGCACAACGGAACAAATCGAACTGTTCTAGCTGCCACTGACTACAGCGCGGGTACAGGTCTCCTGCCGTGAAGAGGGTGATTGGTAGTTTTGCGCGCTCCGTTCCTCGTTGTATCTCCGCTGCGACCTTTTATGTTCATGCACCTCAAACGGGATGAACGCGATGGCGAAAGGATCGCCTATCGGAATGTCATTATCTCTAAGGAGTCAGAAAAATGAGGCAGTTTTGCTAAGCGAAGGAGCACTGGCCTTGTCTCTATATCGAGACCGATCATGGCTTGCTCCGGCTGACCACCATCATGGACTCGTACAGCCGCAAGATCGTCGGCCGAGCAATGCGGAATCATTTACGTGCCGATCTGCCGTCGTATTCCGTTGTGCGTGTACAACGATGGATCATTGACTATGCCGATCTTTGCATCTTCGCTCGCAAAGGCGGTGAAAAGGACTTCATTGGCAATTTGAGCGTTTCCAGCAGGTGCGCTGCACCGGAGGTTCAGGAACGCACGGTCGCGTAAGGCCAAGATCATATACAAGATGTCCTACGGTTCCCTTCGATCAGAACAAGTTAGTCGGTGCCCTGCTAATTCTGGGCCCGGCGCCTCCTCGTCGGCGATGGAAGGCAATGAGGCCACTGGCTGAAATTGAGATCAATCGAATCCTGGAGCGTCGACAGCCGACTGGAGTCGGCTGGCGCTTTCCGCCCGTTCCGTGCGCCAACCGGACCTGACCACTAACCGACGGATAAACGGGAACCCGCCGAAGAACCTGCCTCTGCTTTTATCCGCTTTTGGGTCGTCCGTTGAGAAGCGGTCTTAGGGGTGGACGGAAGTCGGTAGCCCGCCATAGGACTAAGCCGCTCGCGCGGTAGAGCACGACAGCCGGCAGCACGGCTGCAGAAGCGGTCCTTCCTCGGACTTGGCTTGCGACCTTGAGCAGACGTCCATCGACGTGCGTGAAGCACAACCGCTTTCAGGAAATCCCCTGCAGGTTTGCTCCAGATCAACGCATTCTCCGCGCAATGGATACTTACATAATGGGAGAGGTTGGAATGAGAACCACGGCGAAAATTCGATCGATTGCCACAGGACTCCTCGTGTTCTGCGTCGCCGGATCAATGATGTTCTGTTGGCCAGCCTCTGCACAGGATATGCAGGCCTATTGCGGAAAGGTCGGCAACGATGACCGCCTGCAACCGGTTCCTGCTGCCCTGCTGCCGAATGCGCGGCGGGTGTTCGACGTTCCGGCGGACATGGCGGCCTCCCATGTCAAGGCGGCCACCTCGGTTCGCTGCATGAACGGCGCGGTCTGGCTCTGCAATTCCGGAGCGAACTTGATCTGCGGGAAGGCTGACGTCAGCCGCAGATCACCGGGAGCGGACGGATTCTGCAAACAGAACCCTGACTCGATCGGCGTGCCGATGAGTGCGACCGGTCACGCCACCGTCTACGACTGGAAATGCGTTGGCCGGAAAGCGCGCATCATCGGACAGATCGTACAGATCGATGGTCGTGGTTTCATCGCGGAGAATTGGAAGCAGCTCGAATGAAACACGGCCGCATCGGAGCATATGACCGCCTCTCCGCCTCATGGGTCACGTCGCCAAACGAACCGGAAAAACGCATGCTCGCCATTGCCGCATTGCTTCTCGCTCTCCTGATCGGCTGTTCTTCATCGGCCGCGGCAGCGGAACCGCCTACGCCCTCGCGCAGGCTCTGTGACCCTCAGAAAATCAAGCAAACCAATGCCTGGGTCGACTGTCTGCAAAACGCCCTCGACAAATCCGAAGCCGGCCTCACCGCCCTGGTGGACAAGATCGCCGTCGCAATGCAGGCAAATGACATGCTGGAGGAGCCAAAGCGCGACGAGAACAGGAAGCTGTTCGAGGCGACGCAGATGAAGTGGCTCGAGCTGCGCGACGACGACTGCAAATCCTTCGCCGCCAACCACGCGGGGTTGGGTTTTGGCGCCGCTCAGTTTCGTCTTGTTTGCCTGCTGGACGAAACCGTCTCGCGGGAACAGACGTTGAAGCGACGCTATCGCGACGATCTGAAATAGAGCGAACCCTGGTCCGTGGCCTTTGACCGGGTTGGGCTGCCTCCGCCCCATCTGCCCCTGAGCATTGCTCGCCGCCAAACCTTCGATTCAATCGACAGAAACGCAGATGCGTTGTTGCAATGGCGCAATCCTGCACGACGTCTCGCGCCCGAAACCGACAAGCGTCTTCTTCTCTATGGCATACGGCCGCCGTCAAGACGGAAATTCCAGCCGGCCGCAGCCGTCGCCTGCTCCAGCACGTTGCGCACCTGGCCGTAGTTCAGCGAACCGCCGCCGCCGACCGAGACATCGGTGCGATTCTGGTTACGCTTCCAGCCACTGATGGTCGTGGTCTCGACCGTCAGCGTTGGCGGTGGAATGCCCCAGCTGCGCTCGACGGCAGCCTCGCGAAAATGAACCGTTCGATCGACTTCCGTCAGGCGACACGACATCCGATAGGTGACCTTGCGACCGCCGAACCACCACTTCGCCGCAATCGAGTCAACCTCTCCGCTGCATCCCTGCTGCTCTTCGTCCTCGCGGACGGCAAGGCCCAAGCTTCCGGCCTTCTTCTCCAGATCGTCAAGCAGTTCGCGCCTGCCAAGAGCTTCCGGCATCTGACGTTACCTCGATAAACCCACGGCTTAGTCAACAGCCCTGGGGGCCACGGCCCGTTGATCAGGATCAAGGCAGGCCGCGCTCTCTGGTCTAGCATCATACTACGCAAGACGGTCATCCTCGGCGGCACGAGGGAACTATTCGCTTCTGGAAATTGTCGACAATCGTGGTGGGACTTGCGGCGGCGGTTGCCCTGCCCAGCTTGGCGTGTGCCACAGCAGCACCTGCCGTTCGAATAGCTGGTGAGACGCATCGATCCCCGATGCCGGCGGGCACCATGCGATTGGCACAGGCCGGCACGGCGCGCGAAGTCATCACGCTGCCTAACAAGCCTCCGCAGCGGTCGGGCGAAAGTGAGCCGTCGTCGCAGGCGTTGATCGAGACCTGGCTCGGCGGTTACGGCTGGAACAACGACAAGCGCTTCGATCTCGAACGTTATGAGATAGTCGACCGCCGCGTGGCGTGGGCCGAGTTCGGCCGGGCGCTGCTGCAGTTCCGGGTGTTGCCGGTCGATGGCGACGCGATGACTCTGGCGGCAAAGCGCTGCCCCGGGCGCAACCGGCCGATCGAGATGCAGATCTATTTCCAGTGGAGCCCGGACAACAAATTGTGGACCGCGCTCGCGAACCGAGGCGATCCCGGGTTCGAGCCGTGCTCGAACGACGAATTGTGGACCAGCGAGCAGCTGGAGTTGATCGTCAATCCGCCGCCGCTGCCGGCGCCGCCGAAGATTGCGCAAAAGGACGTCGTAACCCCGCCATCTGGCTCGCCGGAGCGCAAGGCGATCCTTGATGGCCTGCGTCCGACCTTCGAGAAGGCATTCGGCAAACCGGTCGAGTTCAAGGTCGAGAGCCTGCGCGCCGCCGCCGGCTTTGCCTGGGTGGTGGTGCATCCGCAGCGCCCGAACGGGGTGCCGATCGGCAAGGCAGAATGGGATAAAGCCGTCGGCCCCTGCGAGCAGAATCGGACCACCGCTGTCGCGCAATTCTGGATGCGCCAGGGTCACGCCGGCTGGCGGGTGGGCTGGGGCAATGGCTTCTGCGCCAGCGACTCCATCGCCGAACTCGGCTATTTGATCGGCGCGCCGCCGCAACTCGTCGATCTCCGGGAATGGCCGGGCACCGACTTCATGCCGGTCGAGAATCCCAAGTATTTCGAATTGTGGCAGCCGTGAACCAGCGGGTGGCCCGGGAAACCGGTTGGTTCGCAGGCCTGCGCGGACCCAATACCTTGACCTAGGGCAAGGTGGCGAACTGGCCGCGATCTAGCTTCGCTCCTCATTTCAGGGTGGGAGGAGCATATGTCATTGTCGATTTCCTCGCGTTGGTTGCGCTGGCTGCTCATGGCCGTCGCGGTACTGGCCGCTGCGTTGGTACTTCTGGTCATCGATCCGTCCGGCGCGCTGCTGTTTCGCGTCGTGGGAATCGTGGGCATGGCGCTGTTCGCGCTGTCGGTGGTCACGATGCTGCTGACCTTCCGCAAGGCGCGAAAACTGTCGCCCTGGTCGCTGGCGATCGGTGCGATCGTCAGCGTGCTCTGCACCTGGATATTCTTCGCGCTGGCCGGCGCGCCGCTTTCGGCCGCGGCGATTCTGCTCGCCGTCGCTGCCGGTGCGATGGTCGGGGTCGGCTGGTCGCTGACCAACCTGCTGTTCATCGACGGCGAAGCGATACGGGCGCGCGGCAACATCTGGTTTCTGGCGGTCTGGGCGTTGTCCCTGCTGATGACGCAGGCCGCGACGCTGGCGGGCGGGCAGACACCCTACGCCGTGGCGCTGGTTTCGTTTCTCGGCATGGGACTCGCCGTCGGCAACAGCCTGGGACTTCTGGCGCGATATGTCCGCGCCCGCGCCGCAATTTCTGTCACCGGAGAGAGACGATGAGTGCCTTCTGCACGCAATGCGGCGCGCCGCTGCCTGCCAACCAGAAATTCTGCACCAAGTGCGGCGCTGCCGTCCCCGATTCGAACCCGCCGGCAGCCGCCGCGGAGATGAAGCAAACTGCTCCGGCAGCGTCAACCACGCCGCCGGTTTCGGGCTTCGGCAAGTCGCGCGCCATCGTTGTCGCGGCGCTCGTGGTTGCCGGCGCGGCTCTCGCAGCGGCGCTGGTCATGATCGGTCCGCAGTCCCCACCGAAGTCATCGACCGCCGCGGCGCCGCCCAAGGCCGTGCCGCCCGCGGCCCCGCCCGCCACCGTGGCCGCGCCGCCGGCGGGTCCTGCCACGACGGCGATCAAGGCGAGCCGGTGGGAAGGCTATACTAACACCCGCTATGGCGTGGTGATCGACTATCCCGCCGACCTGTTCGCGATCCAGCCGCCGCCGCCCGACAATGCCGGGCGGAACTTCACGGCTGAAAAGGCCGGCGCACGCTTTCATATCTATAGTCACGCCAATGCCTTGAATTTCTCCGTCGAGGAATTGCAGGCCGAGGACGTGCTCGACATCGGCGATGCCGAAGCCACGAAACAGGATGGCGCGGACTGGTACCAGGTCGTGGCCAGCAAAGAGGCCGAGACCATCGTGCGCCGGGTGTTGCTGAGCGAGGGCGGCACGATGATCCATCGACTCGAAATCGCCTATCCGAAAACGGCTGCCGCGGCGTTCGAGCCGGTGGTCGCGCGAATGGTCAAGAGTTTCCGCGTCGATCCCACGATTCCCGAGAAGGCCGCGAACGCGGCTGGTTCGCCGCCATCGCCCGTGGCAACGAAGCCCGAGACGAAGCAGGCCGCATCGAAACAACCCGAAGCGAAGGCGCCGGAAGCGAAGACACCCGATGCGGGCAAGCCCGTGTGGCGGCGCTTCGATTCCATCGGGATGGGCATGCGCCTTCCCGGCTATGGCGGCAAGGCCGGTGTATCGGCGGAAGTGCCGGCGAAATGGGCGTACTCCGCCGCGGCGAACTCGGCCATGCCCGAGCCGAACGTGATCGACTTCCAGGGGCTAGAAGCCGACGGCGAGGACGTCCTCCATGTCACCTTCCGCGCCGAGCGTCGTCGCGCCAAGGCGACGCTGGCGAGCGAGGCCAAGATCATCAAGAACCGGCTGTCCGAAGGCGCCGACAACTACCGCCTGCTCAGCGAGCGCACCACGCAGATCGCGTTGCGGTCGGCGATCGTATTCTCGGTGCAGTTTGCGGGCTCGGATTCGCCGGATCTGCTGCGCGAGGACATCGCCGTCATCGACGCCGGCGAGGTGTTCTACTTCGTCACCTTCGGCGCGCCGCAGGCGCGCTACGCCGCCAGCAGCCACGTCTTTACCCATGTCCTCGATACCATCGGTTTCGCCGAGTGAGTGCAATGCGCAGTTTCCTCCTGCTGGCCCTGTTCGCTGCGGTATTCCAGTTCGAAACGGCCGTCGCTCTGGACTACGGCTACAAGCCGATCCCGCCCGAATATGCGCCGCCCGGATTCTTGTTCGAGCAGGATGCCAATCGGGACAAGCCCACCCATTACGTCAAGCCCTATCCCGAAGGCCTGCGCCGATCGAAAAGCGACACTAAGATCGATTTCGCGATATTTCCTACTATCTTTGACTACAATTATTGGGCCAAGAACCTCATCGCGAACAAACTCGAACAATGCGTGGCGTTGTCCAAGCAGTACGAGAGATACAAATGCCGGCGCTTCCAACAGGGAAATATCGACATCCTGCTGGAGGAGCATTCCACCGACAACGATGGATATAACAGATTTTCGTATACGATTGTCGACGGTGCAATACACTCTGATAGCTATATCAATGGCCATCCGGTCAGGCGATGGGGATCAGGGCTGCCAAAGGCTCCGATCGTCGAGCCGCTGCCGACCGACGCCGAGCTTCTCGCCGTGGTCCTGCAATGGCACGAGGCTGTACGCCGATATTTCGTTTCGCTGGGCTACACCATCGATCGGCCTGGCCTGCCTCCGGAGATACAATCCGAGGGGACGAAAACCGGAAAACCGGGGATGGATGTGTCCTCGCCTGGTCAGCAGACCGATCCCAATCAATCCGCTGACTCCAGCCAGCAGCCGATCTCCTTCGATGATATCTGGTCGGCGGTCGAGACCGGCGGCGCCATCGCCATCACCGGAGGCCTCGCTGCCCTTGCGTCGCTGCTGATGCTGCAGACTGCAGGCGTCAGCCGCCGCGATGCGTTCGATGCCGGCAGCGATCTGCTGCGCGGGCGTGTGCCGGAGGATCCGTTCGAAGCATGGAAGCGCAAATACGAGGCGCTGGGCTGGAAGTACAGCGAGAAGAACGGAGTTGCGACCTTCGATCCGGTCGACGGGGCGCGCAACGAGGGCGGCGAGATCTATTCGGCGGAGCGCGGCGGTTTTGTGCGGCCCGTGAGCGAGACACCGATGGTGCCGCCGCCGCTGCCGCGCGACGGCGACGTCAACGAACGCGGCGAGGTGTGGAGTTCGTTCTCCGGCGGCTATGTCGAGCGCAAGACCTTTGAGCAGGACATGGCGAGCCGGGCGGCACTGGCCGAGAAGGATCGCAGCGACCTCGCCGACATGCAGCGGCCGGACGAGGACGTCGCCGAACTGCAGCGCAGGATCGCCGCGACCCGGCGCGAGGGCGCGGAGATGCGCACCTACTTCAAGGCGCGCAACGAGCTGTTGGGCGCGCTCGGCGAGCAGCGCGACCGCGAGGGCGTCGATGCGCTGCTCGACGAATCCCGCTCCGGCCTGTTCGACGAACTCAGCGACCGGCTGCTGACGGCGCCCGCCGGCAACGACTACCGCAAGGGTCTCGAGGGCCTGCTGCCGCTGGCCGACGTGATCGGCAACCAGATGCGCCCGGGCTACACGCCGACCTATACCTACAAGGACGCCGCGCAGGACACGCTGCTGCAGAGCGGGGCGGCGGCGCTCGATGCGATCCTGACCAAAGGCTGGGCCAGTTCGACGGTCGGCAGCTCGCTGGCGATGCGCGACGCGGCCCGCGCCGGCGGCGGCGTGCTCGACATCGCGACCGCGGGGGTCAAGGCGGCGGTGACCGACGCCCTGTTCGGCAAGGCCATCCATTGCGGCGCTGGTTATGCCGGCGAGGCCTGGCGCGCCGGCAAGAACGCGATTGCCGGTGCTGCCGAAAGCGGCGCCGATTTGCTGGCGCAGGCGAGCCGTCGCTCCAAGGTCGCCACCGACCTGGTCGAGAAGATGCGCAAGAATTTGACGACGCTGGACCAGGGCGTCCATGTCGACGGCTCCGGGCGCATGCGCGCCTCGCTGACCGACGTGCTGGAGGTGCAGAAGAACCCGCATCAGGTGCGCGCGCTGAAGCAGAGCGGATCGGCGTCGACCCAGGAAGCCTTCAACAACACGCTGCGCAACGAGGTCTACAAGCCGCACGACCAGATGCTGCTGGAGCGGCTCCGGAAGTCGAGCCCGGAACTCGCCGACAAGAAGCTGGTCGTCCACGACTTCCGCACCCCGGGCAAGACCGCCAATCCCATCAACACCGACCGCGACTTCCGGGTATTGACCCAGAACGCCGACGGCAAGTGGGTCGAGGTGCCCAAGACAAAGTGGGAGCAGCACTCCAACGACGCCTTCGCCGAACTGACCTTCTTCGACAAGACAAAATGCCCCAAGGGGATGGACCCTGCGCAGCAGAAGGCATGGTGGGCCGAGCAGCACGGCCACACCCCGACCGACCGCGCCTTCCGCGAGGCCGGCCGGGACTATTCCGACCAGATCGCCGATCTCAGGACCGGCCAGCGCGGCAACCTGCCGGGCGGCGAGGTCGGGGGCACCGGCGCAACCCGGATCGCCGAGCTGAAGGACATCGCCTCGGGCAAGGTACCGGCGCCATCGCAGCCCGTAAAACTCGCCGACCCGCAGGGGCTGGCGCAGCAGTTCCACGAGAAGGTGACCGGCAATCTGCGCCGCGGCGATCCGTTCGAGGCGATCGCACAGGCGCAGAAGGGCGTCGATACGCTGGACAGCGTGCGCAAGGCCTATGGCGTGCAGAACATTCCGGCCGGCGAGCTGCCCGGCAATCTGCGCCAGGCCATGGATCTGGTGAAGGGCTCCAACCTGCCGGTTCATCCCGACGCCGCGGTGCTGCACACGCTGGAAGGCAAGCTCGAAGGCCTCGGCTTCAGCGATCTCGGCGACTTCAGCCAAAAACTCTCAAGCCAGTTCGAGGGGCTGAAATGGGCGCCATGATGATCCGACGGATCCGCATAGCGGCGTCGACCGCGTTGATTGTGCCGATGACGCTCTCCGTGCTCGCGTTACTGACCGAGGCACCTGTCCTGGCCCAGAGCAATTCGGCTCCTGACGGTATTCGCGCCGATATGTTTCCGGTTCCCGCGAACGATCTTCCGGCTGGGTGGTGGTGGGCAAAGGACGCTGGCGCCGTCGATGCGCCGCCGCAAAGGCGTCGAGAGTCCTGGACCCCGAGCTGGCATCAGTCGTTCAGCATCAGCAGGGCGAAGGGATACGTATTCAAGCCGTATGCTTCAGGGCAAGGCGGCTCGTGGTGTCGGCCGGAGAAAAATGCAGCATGCGATTTGCCGCGCCTCGATATCGATATCGATATTACCGATTATTCGATGCACGGCGGAGCCAAAGCTTGCTCGCAGTCATTCAAGGGCGCGTTCGAGTCATCTCCATCGGAGAAGCGATGGCTTTCGAAGACAGCATGGGTTGCACACAGAGGTGATCCGGATCAATTCGTGGTTCAGGCTTGCTTCGAGCAGTTCTATGTCCTGATGATAGTCGTTGGCCGCGGCGATGCGCGATTTGGCCAGCCGGAAGAAAAGGCAAATCTCGAAGTCGCGGATTTCTATGTGCGAATGGTCGAACGCCGTATCGCGGGCCACTCCGGGCTGCCGCCCGGCGGCGATCAAATCCCGTCCGATCCGGCGAGCCCGCCGGCGAATCCACCCGAAGACGTCGCCGAGGTCATCCCGGAACTGACTCCCGCCGAGATCGCAACCGCCGCCGGGATTGCGGGCGGTACTGCCTTGCTTGGTTCGCTGTTGATGCTGGGTGCGTCCGGCGTGCGGCGTGAGGAAGCGCTCGCGGCGATCCGCGAGCTGCTGCGCGGGCAAGTGCCGGAGGATCCTTTCGAGGCATGGAAGCGCAAGTACGAGGCGCTGGGCTGGAAGTACAGCCAGAAGAACGGGGTGGCGACCTTCGATCCGGTCGACGGGGCGCGCAACGAGGGCGGCGAGATCTATTCGGCGGAGCGCGGCGGTTTTGTGCGGCCCGTGAGCGAGACACCGATGGTGCCGCCGCCGCTGCCGCGCGACGGCGACGTCAACGAACGCGGCGAGGTGTGGAGTTCGTTCTCCGGCGGCTATGTCGAGCGCAAGACCTTTGAGCAGGACATGGCGAGCCGGGCGGCACTGGCCGAGAAGGATCGCAGCGACCTCGCCGACATGCAGCGGCCGGACGAGGACGTCGCCGAACTGCAGCGCAGGATCGCCGCGACCCGGCGCGAGGGCGCGGAGATGCGCACCTACTTCAAGGCGCGCAACGAGCTGTTGGGCGCGCTCGGCGAGCAGCGCGACCGCGAGGGCGTCGATGCGCTGCTCGACGAATCCCGCTCCGGCCTGTTCGACGAACTCAGCGACCGGCTGCTGACGGCGCCCGCCGGCAACGACTACCGCAAGGGTCTCGAGGGCCTGCTGCCGCTGGCCGACGTGATCGGCAACCAGATGCGCCCGGGCTACACGCCGACCTATACCTACAAGGACGCCGCGCAGGACACGCTGCTGCAGAGCGGGGCGGCGGCGCTCGATGCGATCCTGACCAAAGGCTGGGCCAGTTCGACGGTCGGCAGCTCGCTGGCGATGCGCGACGCGGCCCGCGCCGGCGGCGGCGTGCTCGACATCGCGACCGCGGGGGTCAAGGCGGCGGTGACCGACGCCCTGTTCGGCAAGGCCATCCATTGCGGCGCTGGTTATGCCGGCGAGGCCTGGCGCGCCGGCAAGAACGCGATTGCCGGTGCTGCCGAAAGCGGCGCCGATTTGCTGGCGCAGGCGAGCCGTCGCTCCAAGGTCGCCACCGACCTGGTCGAGAAGATGCGCAAGAATTTGACGACGCTGGACCAGGGCGTCCATGTCGACGGCTCCGGGCGCATGCGCGCCTCGCTGACCGACGTGCTGGAGGTGCAGAAGAACCCGCATCAGGTGCGCGCGCTGAAGCAGAGCGGATCGGCGTCGACCCAGGAAGCCTTCAACAACACGCTGCGCAACGAGGTCTACAAGCCGCACGACCAGATGCTGCTGGAGCGGCTCCGGAAGTCGAGCCCGGAACTCGCCGACAAGAAGCTGGTCGTCCACGACTTCCGCACCCCGGGCAAGACCGCCAATCCCATCAACACCGACCGCGACTTCCGGGTATTGACCCAGAACGCCGACGGCAAGTGGGTCGAGGTGCCCAAGACAAAGTGGGAGCAGCACTCCAACGACGCCTTCGCCGAACTGACCTTCTTCGACAAGACAAAATGCCCCAAGGGGATGGACCCTGCGCAGCAGAAGGCATGGTGGGCCGAGCAGCACGGCCACACCCCGACCGACCGCGCCTTCCGCGAGGCCGGCCGGGACTATTCCGACCAGATCGCCGATCTCAGGACCGGCCAGCGCGGCAACCTGCCGGGCGGCGAGGTCGGGGGCACCGGCGCAACCCGGATCGCCGAGCTGAAGGACATCGCCTCGGGCAAGGTACCGGCGCCATCGCAGCCCGTAAAACTCGCCGACCCGCAGGGGCTGGCGCAGCAGTTCCACGAGAAGGTGACCGGCAATCTGCGCCGCGGCGATCCGTTCGAGGCGATCGCACAGGCGCAGAAGGGCGTCGATACGCTGGACAGCGTGCGCAAGGCCTATGGCGTGCAGAACATTCCGGCCGGCGAGCTGCCCGGCAATCTGCGCCAGGCCATGGATCTGGTGAAGGGCTCCAACCTGCCGGTTCATCCCGACGCCGCGGTGCTGCACACGCTGGAAGGCAGGCTCGAAGGCCTCGGCTTCAGCGATCTCGGCGACTTCAGCCAGAAACTCTCAAGCCAGTTCGAGGGGCTGAAATGGACACAATAGAACGCGCACCGCCACGCCCAGGAGGATTTGCATGACGATTCAGACAATCGCCCCGGACCTGCTCCAGCTCGATCGCGCGGCAAACGCTGCACAATTACCGGCGGCGGTGCGCACCGGACTCGCCGATCCCTCCGCGCGCATCGCGGTCACCACAGTCACCCGCGACGGCGGACGACGACTCGACTGCTATGCGGTCACGTGCGCAGCGAAACAGCTGGCGGCGGTGACGCCGGACGCCGAGGGCGGAGCTGCGGTGGCGTTCCCGGTCGATGCCACGCTGGCGGAAGCCCTGATCGTTGAAACCCTCGGCCTCGATCAGCCGCTCGCCCCTGTCGACCACCGTAGCGAACTCGACATCGCCGCATTGTGGGCGCTGGCGGCGATGGCCGATGCGCACCGGCAAGCGGAACTGGAGAGCCTGCTGGCGCGCTCGCCGGCACGTCAGGTCGCGATCAACGAGGACAGCATCTACCTGCGCGCGCTGGACGGCGCGACGCTGCCCGATCCGCGCTGGCTGTCGGGAATGCTGACGCAAATTCTTGGCCCCGGCGACGTCACGGAGGCACGGCTGCTCGCAGGGCTCGACGTGCTGGCGCGCGGCGGGTTGATCGCTCGGGGGAAAACGGGACTGTGGTCGCCGCAACCGGCGTTCGTCACCGCCTTTGCACATCTCGAATTGCCGCTCGCCGCCGCGGTGCTGTCGATCGATCGCAGGCGGACCGGCGGGTTCGATTCCGCGATGCTGGTATTTCTGCGCAGCTTCGCCGCCGTCTGGGTGATCGAACCGCTCGGCGCAGCCGGAGCACCAACCGCCGTGCGCCTCAGCTCCGTCAGCGCCGCCGACGCGACGACGCTGGTGCACGACGCCGTGGCGCTGGCGCTGAAGGAGCCCGCCGCGCCGTCGCAAGCGCAGAAGGCTGCCGCAGCGCCGCGCTTCTGCAAGCAATGCGGTCATCGCGCAACTCCCGCCGACCGCTTCTGCGGCAAGTGCGGAGCCGAATTGAAATGACAGGCCGGGCCAAACCTCAACTTCAGCGCTGCGCACGGCTTCGGTGCGTGCTGATGCTGACGGCTGTGCTCGGCGTCCTTGCTTTGACAATATCGATGGCTCGAGCCCAGCAGGATCCCGAGCACGATGCCCTGATTCGGGCGCTGCGCGTTCAGCAACCGTCCGACCCCGCCTGGCAAGCCCTCTTGCCGCCGACAGAGGGAATCCATCCATGGCCTGAATGGAACATGCCGAGGGGTGTCTGGCCACCAAATGCAACGGGGTTCCATCAGCATTTCATAATCTCATCATCAAGGGCGTGTCATCGGCTTTCACCCGCCCGTTCTTCATAACGCTGGTGACGTTCGCGCGACCCGACGAGGCGCAACGCTACGCCGCCGGGTATTCGCCACTTGGTACGTCCTGCATTTCGCCTGCGTCCAAGCGGATCTTCGGCGGTCGCCATGTCATCGCGGTCGGCTCTGAGTTTTCTTGCCGGCAACCAGCCTTTCAAAGTCGTCTCGATGCGGTCGGGGGCTATGTGGGGCGCCATACCTACGAGCAGGACATGGCGAGCCGGGCCGGACTGGCGGAGAAGGATCGCCGCGATCTCGCCGACATGGCATCCGGACAGGACGCCGATGTGCGGGCGCTGCACCAGCGCTGGCTGGAATCACAGGAAGCGATCGCCATCCGGAAGGAGGAAATCGACGAAGCCTACCGGGTACGCAACCGAGGTTGGGAACGTGGGTGAGGCAGTGTTGCTTCAAGCGTTCCGTTCGCTTGTGAC
Source organism: Bradyrhizobium sp. SZCCHNPS1003 (assembly GCF_032381555.1). Taxonomy (NCBI): domain Bacteria; kingdom Pseudomonadati; phylum Pseudomonadota; class Alphaproteobacteria; order Hyphomicrobiales; family Nitrobacteraceae; genus Bradyrhizobium; species Bradyrhizobium sp. SZCCHNPS1003. The sequence goes on along the minus strand of NZ_JAUHIU010000016.1, from coordinate 1,544 downwards.
CGACGCGCTGCGCGCCATCCCCGCCGGGAAGCAAAGCGAGCAAGCTTCGCGTCGGGCAACGGCGTCGGCGAACATGGCGGGACCGGCAGGCAGCGAGGCAAATGCGGCGCGGCGCTTCTGCCAGCAATGCGGCCGTCCTGTCGGCACGGCTGATCGCTTCTGTGGCGAATGCGGAGCCGGATTGGCGTGAGAAGGCAGGCCGCAGCTGGCGGCGTACTTGTTCCAGATCAACGTACCGCGATTTCACGGGTGTTCCATGCGGGTGGGTTTTCAAGAGAGAAGTGCGATGTCAACCAGATGTCATGGGATCGCTGTCGGATTCTTCGCCGTCCTCGCAGCAGCAGGCTTCGTCGGTATCGCCCCGGCCGCGGCGTCAAAGCCGGTGCCGAAAACCATTGTCGGCTGTGTCGCTAACGGAAGCTTCGTCTCGACCGATGGCTACGAGATCGGTCCGAGGACTGCGGACGGCCAGGCGATTGATCTCCGCCCGTTCGAGGGACGTCAGGTGACGATCAGTGGCGACCTGCTGCCGGGCGATGCCTTCATCGTCAAAAAGCCCCCGGCCGACTCGGGCCCCTGCAGGACCGGGAAGCCCGCGGGCGCCGATCCGGCCGTTGCCCCTGCCGCACAGGCGGTGAAGGTCACGACGGGTGGCTGGCAGATCCACAGGCCCAGCAAGGAGTACCAGGACCTGCCCGCGCTGTTGCCGAAACAGCAGGACAGCCTGGTCGAGGCCGGGATCGGCCTGCTCGAATTCGTTTGCATGAAATCTAACTATTACGTGTTGCTGGTTCAGCCGTCGGTCAAATTGCGCGATACCGAACCGGGCATGATCGCCCCGCGCGCGGCGAATACGGCGAGCGGATCAGCCCCGGCCCCGTTGACCTTCCGCAATCTCTACAAGACGAAGTCGCTGCTTTCGCGCAGCCTGAACTGGGATGCGGATATTCACTATGCCGAACTCGGCGCGCCGTTGTTGGGGGCGATCAAGGCGGCCAGCAATCTGGACTTGACGCTGGCGGGCCGAAGTTACGCCATCAATCTTTCCGACCTCGCCTCGCGATGGGGATCATTCCAGCGGTTCTGTGAAGGCGGCGTCGTCGGCAATCCGGCGCATTTCGAACAGTAAAGCGGCGAGCATCTCTGGTCAGCGCGGCAGTTCGGGAAGTCCGCATGATCCGGCGATCACGGGCCAATGCTGCTTCAGCCCGCCGCTGCGGATCGTGGCCTTGACCGGCCCGGTGTTGGTTCCCTCGATCCTGCCGTTGTTCCGGGCCAGCGCCGTCAGCGCCGCGACCGGCAATTCGCTGCGGCTTCCGGCATTGCCCACATGGTCCAGGATGCTGTCGTCCCAGTTGAATGCCAGCGAGAATACTTCCTGGCCCACGGTCAGTTTCGCGGCGCGGCCGCTCGCGCCTAAGTCCGGATTGCCCATGGGACTGACCTTGCCCCCAAGTTTTATCCAGGTCCGAGTTCGCGGCCACCTGCAATCCGCGTCGGGATCTGGCGCTGCGCTATGTCGAGAGCTCCGCGCCAGCTCCCGT